>NZ_AP022613.1:3118569-3430426 GCF_010730195.1 Mycobacterium conspicuum | reverse complement strand
CAGCGCGGGCGCCGGGGTGGGGGCCTTGGCCGGGGCCGCGGCGGCTGGCGGGGCCGCCGGCGCCGGTGCCGGCTCCGGCTTGGGTTGCTTCTTGCGCTCGGCCGCGGCAAGCACGTCCTGCTTGCGGATCCGGCCGCCGACGCCGGTGCCGGTGATCTCGGCGAGGTCAATGTTGTTCTCGTTGGCCAGTTTTCGCACCAGGGGAGTGACGTACGGCGCGCCGTCGGCGCCGGCCTCCCTGGTCTCGGCGACCGGTCGAGACGGTTCGGGCGTGGGCGCCGGCGGCGGCGGAGGAGCGGGCGCGGCCGCGGCGGGCTCCGGCTTCGGTTCCGGCTTGGGTGGCGCGGGAGCGGGCGCGGGCGGGGCGCCGGCGTCGGACGCCGCGCCGATGCGGGCCAGCTCGCCGCCGACCGGGACGGTGGCGTCTTCGTCCGCGGTGATGCTCAGCAGAACGCCCGCCACGGGCGACGGGATCTCGGTGTCCACCTTGTCGGTGGACACTTCCACCAGGGGGTCGTCGACCTGAACCGAATCCCCGACCTTCTTGAGCCAGCGGGTGACCGTGCCCTCGGTGACCGACTCACCGAGCTCGGGCATCAGCACCGGCGTCGCAGCACCGTCGCCGGAGGCCGGCTGGGCGGGCGCCGCCGGCTCGGGCTGAGCGATCGGTTCGGGCTCGGGCTCCCGCTGAGCGGGTGCCGGAGCCTGCGGCTCGGGCTCGGGCTGGCTCAACTCGCTGGGTGCCTGGGCGGGCGCCGCTGTCCCGCCTTCCGAGCCGCCCTCTGCCGCATCGCCGATGACGGCGAGGTCACCGCCAACTTCGACGGTGTCGTCCTCCTGGGCGATGATCTTGGTCAGCACGCCGGCGGCCGGCGACGGGATCTCGGTGTCGACCTTGTCGGTCGACACCTCCACGAGCGGCTCGTCGAGCTCGACCGTGTCGCCTTCTTGCTTGAGCCACCGGGTGACCGTGCCCTCGGTGACGCTCTCACCGAGTGCCGGCATCTGGACTGAGAAGGCCATCGTTTGACTCCTCGTTTCGATCGTCGGTCGGCTCGAAATCGACATCTGGCATACCACACCGTGGTGTACCGAGGTGGAATCGAACTAGATGTCTTAACTATCCTGTCATGCGACTTCGGCGGCACTCATCCAGGTCGAAGCGGTTACCGGGAGGGTCGGATGCCGGCAATACAACAGACACCCCAGTTCGTCGACAGCGCGGACGGTGTTCGCATCGCCGTCTACGAAGAAGGCAACCCCGACGGTCCGCCCATCGTGCTGGCGCACGGCTTCCCGGATTCCCACGTGTTGTGGGACGGCGTCGTTCCGCTGCTGGCCGAGCGGTTCCGGATCATCCGCTACGACAACCGCGGTGTGGGGCTGTCCTCGACGCCCAAGCCGGTATCGGCGTACGCCATGTCCCGCTTCGCCGACGACTTCGCCGCCGTCACCACCGAGCTGAGCCCCGGGCAGCCGGTGCACGTGCTGGCCCACGACTGGGGTTCGGTGGGCGTCTGGGAGTACCTCACCCGGCCCGGTGCCAGCGAGCGGGTGGCGTCGTTCACCTCGGTGTCCGGACCGAGCCAGGACATCCTGGTCGACTACATCTTCCGCGGTCTGCGTCGACCGTGGCGCCCGCGACGCTTCGCGCGGTCGGTCAGCCAGATCCTTCGGTTCAGCTACATGGCGCTGCTGTCGATTCCGGTGCTCGCGCCGCTGGTCCTTCGGTTGACGCTGTCGCGCCCGGCGCTGCGGCGCGCCGCGGCCGACAACCTCCCCGTCGATCAGATCCATCACTCCGACGACCTGGCCAAGGACGCCGCCCGCTCGGTGAAGACCTATCCGGCGAACTACTTTCGGGCGCTCAGCTCTCGCCCCCGCAAGCACGTCTTCGACGTGCCGGTACAGCTGATCGTCAACACCCAGGACAAGTTCGTGCGCCCCTACGGCTACGACGAGGCCGCGCGGTGGGTGCCGCGGCTGTGGCGCCGCGACATCAGGGCCGGTCACTTCTCGCCGATGTCGCACCCGCAGGTGATGGCGGCGGCCGTGCACGAGTTCGCCGACCTGACCGACGGCAAACCGCCGAGCCGCGCGCTGTTGCGCGCGCAGGTGGGTCGCCCGCGCGAGGCCTTCGGCGACACCCTGGTGTCGGTCACCGGCGCCGGCAGCGGGATCGGCCGGGAGACCGCGTACGCCTTCGCGCGCGAGGGCGCCGAGGTAGTGGTCAGCGACATCGACGAGGCCGCCGTCAAGGAGACCGCGGCGCAGATCACCGCGCGCGGCGGAATCGCGTACCCCTACGTGCTCGACGTGTCCGACGCCGACGCGGTCGAGGCATTCGCCGAGCGGGTCAGCGCCGAGCACGGCGTGCCCGACATCGTCGTCAACAACGCCGGTATCGGGCAGGCGGGGCGGTTCCTGGACACCCCGCGCGAGCGGTTCGACCGGGTGCTGGAGGTCAATCTCGGGGGCGTGGTCAACGGTTGTCGGGCGTTCGGGCGGCGGCTGGTCGAGCGCGGCACCGGCGGGCACATCGTCAACGTCTCGTCGATGGCCGCGTACGCCCCGCTGCAGTCGCTCAATGCGTATTGCACTTCGAAGGCCGCGACGTTCATGTTCTCCGACTGCCTGCGGGCCGAACTGGATGCGGCTGGCGTTGGGCTGACCACGATCTGCCCCGGCGTCATCGACACCAACATCGTTCACACCACCCGCTTCGACGCGCCGCAGGGCAAGGGCGTCGGTGCCGTCTCGGAGCGGCGGGGGCAGCTCGAGAAGATGTTCGCGTTGCGCCGCTACGGGCCGGACAAGGTTGCCAGCGCGATCCTGTCTTCGGTGCAGAAGAACAAGCCGATCCGGCCGGTGGCGCCGGAAGCCTATGCGTTGTACGGCGTTTCGCGCGTGCTGCCGCAGGCGTTGCGCAGCACCGCGCGCGGGCGGGTCATTTAGCGAAAAGCTGATTTCGGGATCCAATTGATTGGTCGTGACGTCCAATAAATTGGACGTAACAAAAAGTACGTCGTATTACCAAATCCACCCTTTTGCGCATCGTCAGCCTCGCGGCTTCCCCGAGGAGCGCCTCAGATCGGCTCGGGGCCTGGTGAATTCGTGTGGGGCACTCACGCGGAACAAAGCTGACCGAGCCGTATTTGGCACGAGCCTAATTTCGAGAATCCGATCCATTTGAATGCACTGTGGAACGAAGTTCACAGCTTCGTCGGTGAATTTACGTTGGCCATCGAAACTCGGCGGAATCGGATATGGTGCGTTCGTGTACCCAAACGATACTCGCAAGGACCTTGCTGCGGTCCTCTCCTACTTGGCGGGCCGACCCCTTGGCAGAGAAGAGATTTGGACCGCGATGGAGTTGCCCCGGTCCACGTTCTACGACCAGCTGGACAAGGGCACGTTGATCACCGCCGACAACTTATGCACCGCGGCACGCAACCTGGGTATCAACCGTGCCGAGCTGTTGACGCGGTACCGGTTCATCGATCCCGAAGAGATCGCCGCGCTGGCCGAAGAGATCCGAGGGCATTCGCATCGGACCTACCCGCCGCACGTGGCGCCGACATCGCCCGAGATGGCGCTGCGGACCGCCCGGAAACGACCGAGGCTCGCCGAGCTGCGCCCACGCCCCGACGCGCCTCCGCTTTAGCCTTCTTTTAGTACGTAGAGGTATCGCTGTGGCTCTGACCGCGCTCATCCTGATCACGCTGGCATCCATTTCGTGGAGCCTGTGGATACGACGCGTCACTTGGCATTGCCGATGGGAAGTGGCCGCCACACTCAACATCGCGCTGCAGGGATGCGCCGTAGCGCTGATGTCCCCGCTGGCTTCCGACAGCATCGGGGTCACCCTGCACCGCCTCACCGGCGAGTGGAACCTGCAGAACTACCTCGCCCACGACTGCTATATCGTCGCGGCCTCGGCGATCGTCTACAACGCGCTCGGCCGCCTCGGCGACGACACCACCATTCAGGCGTCGTTCAAACAGTATGTCGAGCGGCCGGCGACGCTGTGTATTCCGTTGCTGCTGGCCACTTTCTCCCTCAGCCGCGGCAGCCAGACCTATGCGCGCGATTTCTTCGAACTGCACACCGACTTCTGGCTGACCGTGTACTGGTTGCTGCTCTGCGTAACCCTGACGTATCTGCTGCTGTTTGGCGCACGCGCGCTGCTGATCCTGCGAAAGGATCCGCGGTCGAGGCGCATCGCCAGTGTGTACCTGTTCGCGACGGCCTCGGGGATCATGACGTGCGTGGTGCGTTCCGTCACCGCGCTGGTTCCGCCGTTCCAGGGGCCGATCGGTACGGCGCTGGTGTGGCTGTTCGCGTGCCTGTGTGGCGTCGTGTTCGCGGTGACGTCCGCGCACGCGTGGCGGCAGAAGGTTCGCTGGTTCCTGCGGCCCGCGTTGCGCCGCTAGCGTCAGGATCCAGCCAGGCCACCGGTCGTGGCGCCGCGGCGCCTGCCCTGCAGCTCCGGCAGCGCGGCGCCGACGACGACGACCAGTCCGATGACGGCCACCGGTATCGACCACGAGCGCCGGGTCGACAACGAAGACTGGCATTCCGAGACGTAGTCGGTGTGCGGCACCAACTGGCCGACGATCGGGATGTTCGCCCCGGTCTTGTCGTTTGCGCTGCGGGCGCTCTGCAGGTTGGACGCGAGCCCATTGCCGCATCCGATGGACCCGTTATTGCCATCGGGAACCGACACCGGGACCAGGAGTCCGATGACTCCGGCCAGCAGAAGCACCGCCCCGGCCACCATGATCAACCGTCGCACATTCACTGCTCGCGCCTTTCACGAAGGAGTTGGTCGGGCATGGGTTAGCCAATGTGTGCCGCGGCTAAACACGTGTTTGCTATACCCGCCGCGGTTCACCGCTGCCGGTCGGGGTATGCGAAGGGTTCGGTAGGCGACGGAAGACGAAGGGAAGCCCGATGACCGCGACTCGAAAGTTGGCGACGACCAGAGACGTGAACGCACCCAGACAACACGTTTGGGACGTGATGGCCAACGGATGGACCTATTCTCAGTGGGTGGTGGGCAACAGCCGCACCCGCGCCGTCGACTCGCAGTGGCCCGCGCCCGGTGCCGCCATCCGGCACTCGATCGGCATCTGGCCGATGGTGATCAACGACCAGACGACGGTCGAAAGTTGCACCCCCAAGGAAGAACTGGTGCTTCGCGCCGGCCTGGGCTGGCTTGGCGCCGCTCGGATAACGCTGCGGCTCAGTGATATTCCGCAGGGATGCCACGTCGAGATGATCGAGGTGCCGGTCGAAGGCCCGATGCGGCTGATTCCGGATCGATTGACGCTGACTGCCATTTATCCTCGGAACCGCGAGTGCTTGTTCCGGCTGGCGGCCATGGCCGAACGCTTCGAGCCCAGTCAAGTTGGTTAGAGATGGCTGCACGATGACAGAAGCCGTGGACGCCGTTGTCATCGGAGCGGGACACCACGGGTTGGTCGCGGCGGCGATGCTGGCCGATGCGGGTTGGGACGTGGTGGTCCTGGAGGCCCAGCCGGAACCCGGTGGCGCCGTGCGCAGCGCGGAATTGACGCCCGGCTACATCACCGACCTGTTCAGCTCGTACTACCCGATGACGGTGGCCTCGCCGGCGATCGCCGCACTGCACCTCGAGGACCACGGGCTGCGGTGGTCACGCGCACCGGCGGTGGTGGGTCATCCGCGCGATGCGGCGGACGACGATCCGCCCATTCTCTACCCCGACCCAGCCCGCACCGCAAGGGAATTGGCGCGTCGAGTTCCCGCCGACGGCGAGAACTGGTGGCGGGTAGTGCGGTTGTGGGACAAAATCAAGGCCCCATTGCTGGACGCAATGTTGGCGCCGTTTCCGCCGGTGCGTCCGATGATCCGACTCTTGCTGAAACTTGGTACGGCGGAATCACTTCGGTTGGCCCGGTTACTGGTGCAACCCGCCAACACGATGGTGGACCAGCTCTTCGATGGCGAGGCACCGCGAACGTTGTTGCTGGGCAACGCAATGCACGCCGATGTTCCGTTGGATGCGCCGGGCAGCGGTGTGATGGGCCTGCTGATGACGATGCTCGCGCAAGATGGTGGCTGGCCGGTCCCCGTCGGGGGTTCGGGTCGGCTGACGGCGGCATTGGTGAGCCGCGCCTGCGCGAGCGGCGCGCGAATCGAGTGCGGGCACACCGTTTCCCGCGTGCAGGTGCGCGGGGGACGGGCGGTCGGGGTGACAACCGACGCGGGGCGAACCATTCGGGCGCGGCGGGCCGTCGTGGCCGATGTGACCGCACCGCGGCTGTTTTGCGAGATGCTGCCGCCAAATGTGGTTCCCCCTGGGCTGCGTCGCGACCTCGAGCATTACATCTGGGATCCGCCGGTGGTGAAGGTCAACTACGCGCTCGACGGTCCCATCCCGTGGCGGTCGGCAGGCCTGCGCGACGTGGGCACCGTTCATCTGGGGGCCCACGGGGACGGGCTGGTCCGCTGGATGGCGGACCTGAACACCCGCGTGGTGCCCGAGCAGCCGTTCATGCTGCTCGGTCAGACCACGGTGGCTGACCCGAGCAGATCACCGGCGGGCACCGAAAGCGTCTGGGCATACACGCATTTGCCGCGCAATGTGGCCGACGACGCGTCGGCCGAGCGGCTCGCCACCTCGATGGATCGGGTCATCGAAGAACACGCTCCGGGCTTCGGTTCGCGAGTGATCCATCGGTGTGTGCAGCGCCCGTCGGACCTGGAGGCCAGTGATGCCAATTTGCGGCTCGGTGCGCTCAATGGTGGCACCGCTCAATTGCCACAGATGCTGATCTTCCGTCCCGCCTCCGGTATGGGGCGCGCCGAAACCCCGGTCGAGCGGCTGTATTTGGGCAGTGCCTCGGCTACCCCCGGAGGTTCTGTGCACGGTGCATGCGGACGCAACGCCGCCAACGCCGCACTGGCCGCCGACGGGCTGACCGGCTGGCCGCGTCGCAGGATGAACCGAGCGCTGACGTCGTTGCTGATTTCGTAGGCGGTCAGCCGTTCTCGGCGATGTCTTCCAACACGGCGAACATGGTGCGTGTCGGCACCCCGGTGGCCCCCTTGGGCGTGTAGCCCCACGGGCCGGAGGTGTTGTACGCCGGGCCGGCCACGTCGATGTGCGCCCACTGCACGCCGTCGGCGACGAACTCGCGCAGGAATACCCCGGCCACCAGCATGCCGGCGAAGCGCTGACCGCTGATGTTGGACAGGTCGGCCACCTGGGACTTGAGGTCGTCCTTGAGGTCGTCGGGCAGCGGCATGGGCCAACCGTTTTCGCCCACCTGTTGCGAGATCTCGGCGACCCGGTCGCGGAACTCGTCGCTGCCCATCACGCCGGGGATGCGGGCGCCCAGGGCCACGGTCTGGGCGCCGGTCAGCGTGGACGTCTCGATCAGGTAGTCCGGATTGTCCTCGCAGGCCCGGGCGATGGCGTCGGCCAGGATGAGCCGGCCCTCGGCGTCGGTGTTCTGCACCTCGACCGTGATTCCGCCGTACTGCGTCAGCACGTCGCCGGGCCGCTGCGCCGTGGCCGACGGCATGTTCTCGGCCATCGGCACGGTGGCGATCACGTCGATCGGCAGCTTCAGCCGCGCGGCCAAGACCACGGTGGCGATGACCGCGGCCGCCCCGCCCATGTCCGAGGTCATGTAGTGCATCGACGCCGCCGGCTTGATCGAGATGCCGCCGGTGTCGAAGGTGACGCCCTTGCCGACCAGGGCCACCGTCTTAGCCCTCTTGGGCCCCTTTCGGTTCTTGGCGAGCCGCGATCCGCGATGGATGAGTCGGACCAGCCGAGGCGGGCGCGACGAGCCCTGGCCGACACCGATCACCCCGCCGAAACCGGCTTTTTTCAGCGCCTTCTCGTCGAGCACCTCCACCTCGAGGCCCACGGATTCACCCAAAGCCTTTGCGCGATTTGCCAGTTCGGCGGGATACAGGTGGCTCGGGGGCGTGTTGACCAGGTCGCGGGCGGTGGCCACCGCGGTCGCGACGGCGACACCGTGGGCGCTCCGCTGCTTGGCGTCCTTGCCGCTCGCCAACACCGTAATCGTTTGCAGCCCAGCTTCTTTCGGTGCCGTCTTACCGCTGCGGAAGGCATCGAAGCGGTAGCCGCCCAGGATCAGCCCTTCGACCGCGGCCGAGCAGACGTCGTCGTCGAGATCCCCGGGCAGCGCGGCCAGCGTCGTGATCGCCGTCTCGGCGTTGCCCAGCGACCGGGCGGCCACGCCGGCCGCGCGACGGATCGTGTCCGCCGGCCACGCCGGCCGCGGTTTGCCGAGGCCGACGGTCAACACGCTGTCCACCGGCAGCGACGGCAGCACGAGCCGGTGTACCTGTTCGCTGCCGCCGGTGGCGCCCAGCGCCTTCAGGCCGGCCTCGATTTCGGCGACCGCACCCGGGGTCAGGAACGGCGCCGCGCCGGCGACCGCTGGCTCGGGGCGCTTGGCCGCGTCGTCGTCGCCGGTCGAGACGACCGGCACGATCAATACCGAGGAACCCGCGGCGCGCTTGGGCAGCGAGGTGGCGACGTTGACAGTGGGAACCTGGTAGCCCGATTCGGTGGTCACGGGCATTGACCCTAGTCAACGTGCAAATCAAAGGCGGCCACCGGGGCGTCAAAGCCCTTGAGCGTCAACGGGCCCTGGGCCGCCGCCGGCCAGTCGGGCAGCTCGTCGTGCAGCTCCGAGGTGGCCAGAATCTGTCCGGGTGCCGCCGCCGCCACCAGGCGGGCGGCCAGGTTGACCGGGGTGCCGAAATAGTCCCCGTTGATGGCCAGGACGGAGCCGTACGCCAGGCCGGCGCGCACCTGCAGCCCTTCCTCGCGCGCCTTCGGGTGGTCGACGAGATCGGCCGCGGCCCGCACCAGCCGCTCGGGTGATGCGCTGACCCACATCACCTCGTCGCCGATGAACTTGACCACCCGGCCGCCGTGGGCATGCACCACGTCGGAGACGGTGCCGGCGAACTGGTTGAGCAGTTCGGACAGCTCCGCGGGCGCCAGCGCCTGAGTCAGCGCCGTGAAGCTGGACAGATCGGCGAAACCGACGCCGCAGACCGCGGCCGAGGACGTGTCGCGCAGCACACCCTCGAAGTGGGTCCGGGCACTGATGATGTGGTGGCGGTGCACGGTGTCGATCAGCGCCGAGAGCCGGGGGATGAACTCGGCGATGGTGCGGTAGGCCTGGGCGGTGGCGAACTCGTTGTGGGTGTGGTCCATCTGGATGTCCGGCATCCCGACGCGGATCATGGTCGACTCGGCCTCGGCGAGGCGGGCCATCGACGCGCCCAGGACGCGCAGCAGACCGTGGGCGCCGTCCTCGCCGACCGCCACCTTGAGCGCCAGCCAGGTCGCCAGGGCGTCGACGTCCGCCTGGCTCAACACCGGAATATCGGGACCGGCGACGGTCAAGCCGAGCAGCGCCCACGCCCGGGACACCTCGTCGGCCGATATCCCGAGTTCGTCGGCGGCGGTCTGGATGGTGTAGATCGGGGGCCCCGACCACAGCACCACGTCACCGGCCAGCCCGAACAGCCGGCCACGTCGTTCGGCTTCGGCCATCTCGTCGATCGCGAAGCCAAGGTCGTCCAGGTACTTGATCAGGTCGGCGCGCCCGCGCGGATCGGCAATCCCGGCTGCCTGCAGCGCGTCGAAGTCCAAAGGATCGGGCACCTGCCCAAGTCTGCCAGTAGCGCCGCGGATTAGGGTGGGACGCCGTGCGCGCCAGCGACGACGCTGCAGCGATGCGATGAGGAGGAGTGGCGCAAATTGACTGAGCTACTGGACGGGCCGCTAAAGGAGCGCCATCGCGAATTGGGTGCCAGCTTCGCCGAGTTCAGCGGCTGGTTGATGCCGGTGTCCTACGCCGGGACCGTCAGCGAGCACAACGCCACCCGCAACACCGTCGGCCTGTTCGACGTGAGCCACCTCGGCAAGGCGTTGGTGCGCGGGCCGGGGGCCGCGCGGTTCGTCAACTCGGCGCTGACCAACGACCTGCGCCGCATCGGGCCGGGGAAGGCCCAATACACGCTGTGCTGCACCGAATCCGGCGGAGTCATCGACGACCTGATCGCCTATTACGTCGACGACGACGAGATCTTCTTGGTGCCCAACGCCGCCAACACCGCCGCGGTCGTCGACGCGCTGAAAGCCGTCGCGCCCGCGGATCTGGAGATCACCAATCTGCACCGCTCCTACGCGGTGCTGGCGGTGCAAGGGCCGCGGTCGACCGACGTGTTGAGCGCGCTGGGGCTGCCGATCGACATGGACTACATGGGTTACGCCGACGCATCGTATTCCGGTGTGCCGGTGCGGGTTTGCCGCACCGGGTACACCGGCGAGCACGGCTACGAACTGCTGCCGCCGTGGGACTCCGCGGCCGTGGTGTTCGACGCGTTGGTGGCCGCGGTCGCCGACGCCGGCGGCGAGCCGGCGGGCCTGGGCGCCCGTGACACCCTGCGCACCGAGATGGGCTACCCGCTGCACGGGCACGAACTCTCGCTCGACATCTCGCCGCTGCAGGCCCGCTGCGGCTGGGCGATCGGCTGGAAGAAGGACGCGTTCTTCGGCCGCGACGCGCTGCTGGCCGAAAAGGAGGCCGGGCCGCGGCGGGTGCTGCGGGGACTGCGCATGGTCGGCAGGGGGGTGCTGCGTCCCGGGCTGACGGTGCTCACGGGTGAAACGCCGGTCGGCGTCACCACGTCGGGCACCTTCTCCCCGACGTTGCAGGCCGGCATCGGGTTGGCACTGATCGACACCGCCGCCGGCGTCGAGGACGGCCAGCGCCTCACCGTCGACGTGCGCGGCCGCGCCGTGGAGTGCGAAGTCGTGCGTCCGCCCTTTGTCGACGTCAAGACGCGATGACGCAATCGCATGAAATTAATCCATTCGCGCGCGGGGATAGAATCGGCGCCATGACCAGCGGCTCACTCGAGTTCACGGTTACCCGCGCGCCAAATCCGGCGACGGACGCCGAACGCGCAGCGATACTTGCCGATCCGGGCTTCGGCAGATACCACACCGACCACATGGTGTCCATCGACTACGACGGGACCGTTCCCGGCCAGGGTTGGCACGACGCGCAGGTGATCCCTTACGGCCCAATACAGCTGGACCCGTCGGCGATCGTGTTGCACTACGCGCAAGAGGTGTTCGAAGGGCTCAAGGCCTACCGCTGGGCCGACGGCTCGATCGTGTCGTTTCGCGCCGAGGCGAACGCGGCCCGGCTGCGTTCGTCGGCGCGGCGCCTCGCCATCCCGGAACTGCCCGACGAGGTTTTCATCGAATCGCTGTGTCAGCTCGTCGCCGTCGACAACGCCTGGGTGCCCGCCGCCGGCGGGGAAGACGCCCTATACCTGCGGCCGTTCATTTTCGCCACCGAGCCGGGGCTGGGGGTGCGCCCGTCCAAGCAGTACCGGTACCTGCTGATCGCCTCGCCGGCCGGCGCGTACTTCAAGGGCGGCATCAACCCCGTCAACGTCTGGGTGTCCACGGAATACGTGCGGGCCTGCCCGGGCGGCACCGGCGCGGCCAAGTTCGGCGGCAACTACGCGGCGTCGCTGCTGGCTCAGGCCCAGGCCGCCGAGAACGGTTGCGATCAGGTGGTGTGGCTGGACGCCGTCGAGCGGCGCTACGTCGAAGAGATGGGCGGGATGAACCTGTTCTTCGTGCTCGGCAGCGGCGGATCGGCGCGCCTGGTGACCCCGGAGCTGTCCGGCTCACTGCTGCCCGGCATCACGCGAGACTCGTTGCTGCAGTTGGCCATTGACGGCGGGTATGCCGTCGAGGAACGCAAGATCGACATCGACGAATGGCAGAAGAAGGCCGCCGCCGGCGAGATCACCGAGGTGTTCGCCTGCGGCACCGCCGCCGTCATCACCCCGGTTGCGTGCGTCAAGTACGGCGACGCCGAATTCACCATCGCCGACGGCCAACCCGGTGAGGTGACGATGGCGCTGCGCGACACGTTGACCGGGATTCAGCGCGGCACCTTCGCCGACACGCACGGCTGGATGGGCCGGCTCGGCTAGGGAAGGCCCGCCTAGAACCCCGCCAGCACCAGGGCGCCGACCGTCGTCGTCAGCTCGATGGCGGCGCCCAGCACGTCGCCGGTGATGCCGCCGAACCGGCGCACGCAGTGCGCCATCAGGACCGCGGCGCAGCCCAGCGCCACCAGCACCGCGACCGGCCCCTGCCACGGCCGCGGGCCGGCCACCAGGGCAACCCCGAACAGCACCGCCAGCCAGCCCGCCACCACCGGCCAGGGCTGGGTGCCGGCGACTCGCACGCCCAGCGCGCTGCCGTCGGCGGCCGGCACGGACCGGCGGCACGCCAGCACGGCGGCCACCCGGCCTGCGACGACGGTGATGACGATCCCCGACACCTGAAGCCGCGAGAAGGCCAGCCCCTGCAGCACGACCGTCAGCACCACCGCCGCCACCCCGAACGGCCCGCTGGACCCGTCGCGCATCACCGCCAGCGCCCGCTGCGGCGGCCCGTAGCAGCCCAGCCCGTCGGCGGTGTCGGCGACGCCGTCGATGTGCAGGCCGCGGGTGACGAGCAGCAGGGCCGTCACGGCGAGCAGTCCGTTCAGCGGGTTCCCCGCCCCGAACGCGTGCGCCCCGGCCCACGCGACGGCCGCCGCCAGCGCGCCCAGCGCGGCGCCGACCACCGGCAGCGCGGTCATGGCGCCACGGCCCATGGCGGCGCCCCCGGGCACGGGAACGACCGTCGCGAACGCGAAAGCCGTTGCCAGCGAACGCATCACGACGAGGCTGGCCGGTCGGATACCCCGGCCTCGGTGAAGGTGGCCATCGAGGACAACGCGGCCACCGCGGCGCGCAGCAGCGGCAGCGCCACCGCGGCGCCGGTGCCCTCGCCCAGCGCCATGCGCAGATCGACAATCGGGTCCAGGCCCAGCTCCGCCAGGGCCAGCGCGTGACCGGGCTCGGTGGATTTGTGCCCGGCCTGCCACCACTGCCGCGCGCCGGGCGCCAGCCGTTCGGCGACTAGCGCGGCCGCCGTCACCGCCATGCCGTCGAGGATCAGCGGGGTGCGCCGCACCGCGGCCTGCGCGCAGAAGCCCGCCATCGCGGCCAGATCCGCGCCGCCGCCGCAGCGCAGCACGCCGACCGGGTCGGGCAACACCAGCCGGGTCCGGTACAGGGCGTCGCGCACGGCGGCGGTCTTGCGGGCCCAGCCCGCGTCGTCGATCCCGGTGCCGAAGCCGACCACCGCGACCGGCTCGGCGTTCGTCATCGCCGCCACCAAAACCGCTGCGGGCGTGGTGTTTCCGATCCCGATGTCGCCGGCGATGAGCAGGTCGGCGCCACCGTCGACCTCCTCGTCGGCGATCTGCCGCCCGGCCGCGATCGCGGCGGTGGTCTCGTCGTCGGTCAACGCGTCCGCCACGGCGATGTCGCCGCTGCCGCGCCGCACCTTGTGCGCGGCGATCCGCGGCGACAACGGCTCGGCATCCACCGCCAGATCCGCGATGCGCACCGTCGCGCCGGCGACGCCGGCCAGCGCGTTGATCGCCGCCCCGCCGGCGTCGATGTTGGCGACCATCTGGGCCGTGACTTCCGGCGGGTACGCCGACACCCCGGCGCGCGCGACGCCGTGGTCCCCGGCGAACACCACCACCCGGGCGCGCTCGAACTGGCGCGGTGGGCACTGTCCCTGGCACGACGACACCCAGACCGAGAGATCCTCGAGGCGGCCCAGCGCGCCGCGCGGCTTGGTCAGGGTGTTCTGGCGGGCGCGCGCGGCGGCGGCGGCTTCCGCATTGGGCGGCGGGACGGGCGCGAACTCCATCAGAGTCCCGACGGTTTGATCGGGACCGCCTGCCCGGCCACCACCAGCACCACGCGGTCGCACACCGCCGCGAGCTTCTGGTTGAGGGCGCCCAGTTCGTCGGCGAACCGGCGGCCGGAGGCGGTGGACGGCACCACGGTCAACCCGACCTCGGGGCTGACCACCACCAGCGCCGAGGCGAACGCGGCGACGGCGGCGAGCGTGTCTTCGATCTCACACCGGACGGCGGCCGGCACCGCTGCGCCGTCCCAGCCGTGGTGGCGGTCGAGCAGGCCGGTCAGCCAGACGCCGAGGTCGTCGACGAGCGTCGGCGTATCCGGCGAGGCTCGCAATTGTGTTGCAATTTCACAGGTTTCGACGGTGGACCAGTGCGCGGGCCGGCGATCGCGGTGCTCGGCGATCCGGCGTGCCCACGCGGCGTCGTCGGTCCCGGCCACACCCGGGGCCAGGTATCGCACCGGCTGATCGGGATCCAGCGACGCGGTGATGGCGTCCTCGGCCCATCGCGACTTACCCGACCGGATCCCGCCGAGCACCAGGGTGCGCACGAAAGTCAGACTTTGGCGCCGCGCTGGACCTGGGGCCGCGGCGCACGCATGCGGCGCATTTGCGAAGCCCGGCCCGCGGCGTACATGCCTAGCTTCCAATGGCTTTCGGTGTTGCTCGGAAACTTCGCGTCGACCAGCTTGTTGACCTTGCGGCCCAACAGAAACGCGTCGACACCCATCACGACCATCAGACCCAGCATCACCGGCGACATGTACAGCTGCAGCTGGGGCACACCCATCGAGACGAACAGCAAAAACAGCGCCGACGGCATGAACAGGCCGAGCAGATTGCGGCGGGCGTCGACCACATCGCGGATGTAGCGGCGGATCGGGCCCTGATCGCGCGGCAGCAGGTAACCCTCTTCGCCGGCCATCATCCGATTGCGCCGATCGGTCATCCGCGCACGGTTGGCAACCCGTTGGTCCCGGCGCTCTTCGCGGCTGAGCTTCGGACCGGCGAGCGTCTTGCGGCGGGCGCGGGCCTCCGAGGCGGTCCGGGGGGCGGGTGCAATCGGGCCTTTTTTCGCGCCGCGGCGGGCCGCGTCGTCGCGCTTGGGCGTGGGCCGGCCCTTGGGGCTGGTCTTGCGGGAACCGCGCGTCGGCGCCGAATCGGTCGGCGCCTCCTGGAGCGTCACCGGTGCCCCGGCGTCTTCGTCATGACCCTTCTTGCGGCCCAACAGCTTCACAGACGCCAGGTTACTTTGCGGATAACCCGGCTCGGAATGGTGTGTGAAAGGTCCTCAGAAGGCGCCCCGACCGTGCATGCTCCAGTGAGCCCCCCGGCCCTACGCTTACGTTTGATGAATGGCTGCCTGTGAACGACGACGGCTCTAAGGTCTCGGATGAGGCCGACAAAGGCCTTGGAGGCCTCGCGCCGGGCCGTCTCCAACTGCCGTCGATGCTGGTGCTGGTCGCCCCGGACAGCTTCGGCGACAGCCTGTCGGCCACCGAGGCGGCCGCCGCGATAGCGACGGGCTGGACGCGGTCACGTCCGGGCGATCGGTTCATGATCGCCCCCCAGTCCGACGGCGGCCCGGGCTTCATCGAGGTGCTGGCCGCCCAGCTGGGCGAGACGCGCCGCCTGCGGGTGTCCGGCCCGCTGGGCACTCCGGTGGAGGCCGCGTGGGTGTTCGATGGCGGGTCGAAAACCGCCTACCTGGAGTGCGCCCAGGCGTGCGGCCTGGCCCTGCTCGAGGGGCCGCCCACGCCGGAAACCGCGCTGGCGGCCAGCAGCAGGGGAGTCGGGCAGCTCATCGCCGAGGCGCTGCGGGCCGGCGCGCGCCGGATCGTGGTCGGCCTGGGAGGCAGTGCGTGCACCGACGGCGGCCGGGGAATGGTCGACGAGCTCGGCGGCCTGGAGGCCGCCCGCGAACAGCTGGCCAGAGTCGAGCTGATCGCCGCCTCCGACGTCGAATATCCGCTACTGGGCCCCTGGGGTGCGGCCCGGGTTTTCGCACCGCAGAAGGGCGCCGACACGCCGGCCGTCGCCGCACTCGAGGTCCGCCTCGAGGCGTGGGCGCTCGAACTCGAAGACGCGGCCGGACGCGACGTCAGCGGCGAGCCGGGCGCGGGCGCCGCCGGCGGTATCGGCGCCGCGCTGTTCGCGCTGGGCGGCCGCTGCGAATCCGGTGCGGCGATCATCGCCGAACGCACCCACCTGGCCGAGAACCTTGCCGTCGCGGAGCTGATCGTCACCGGTGAGGGCCAATTCGACGAGCAGTCGCTGCACGGCAAGGTGGTCGGTTCGCTGGCCGACGCGGCGCGTCCGCTGGGGATCCCGGTGGTGGTCCTGGCCGGGCAGGTTTCCCTGGACAAGTCCGCGTCGCGATTGGCGGGCATCATGGCCGCCCTGTCGATCGCGGAATACGCCGGTTCGGTGCGGTTGGCGCAGGCCGACGCGGCCAATCAGCTGATGGGTCTGGCGTCGGTTGTGGCCGAGCGACTCGGGAATAGCGGCGCTGCAGGGTACCGTTAGGGGAGTGGACTTTTCCCGGGCTGCCGGGTACACCGAGTGACGCATGTAGGAGTTGAGCAATGACGGTGCAAAACGAGTCGAGCGCCAAGACGCATGGCGTGATCTTGACCGACGCCGCCGCCACCAAGGCGAAGTCCCTGCTGGACCAGGAGGGACGCGACGACCTGGCGCTGCGGATCGCGGTTCAGCCGGGCGGGTGTGCCGGGTTGCGCTACAACCTCTTCTTCGACGACCGCACGCTGGACGGGGACCTGACCGCGGACTTTGGCGGGGTGACCCTGACGGTGGACCGGATGAGCGCGCCGTACGTCGAAGGCGCGTCGATCGACTTCGTGGACACCATCGAGAAGCAGGGTTTCACCATCGACAACCCCAACGCCACCGGTTCGTGCGCCTGCGGCGACTCGTTTAACTGACCGAATTCGCGGTCCGCAGCACATACGAGCACACCAAGATCTGGTTGCGCTGCAGCAACAGCTGCGCGATGCCCTGCACCTGCCCGCGCATCGGGCCGCCGGCGACCGGTGACACCTTCATCGTGAACAGCGCCTGAGCCTGGTCCTGCGACAGGTACACGATCTTGTCGATCGCGGTCACCTGGACCTCGGAGAACTGCTTGCGAAACGCGTCGCTGCTCAGTTTGGCCAGGGCCTGATCGGAGCGCCGGTCGCGGACGCCATCGTAGAGGCCGCAAAGGGCGTTGCGCTCGATGGTGTCGACGTCGTGGTGCGCGAGCGCATCCAGGTATTGCTGAATCGACGTCTTGACCGGGCCCTCGGAGAACGTGCCGGTGGTGTTGGCCCCGTTGGTGCGCACCCCGTACACGATGGCCACGGTTGTCGCGGCCATCAGCGCGACGGCCACCAGAACGCCGATGATCAGCCGCCTGCGCCGCGGCCTGGGGTGCGCGACGTAGTTGCCCGGATACTCCAACGGGGCGGGCTGAGGCGGCGGTCCGCCGCCGCCGACAGTAGGATTCGGCGGGTGCGGACCGGCCATCCGTGGGTTCTCCTACGTTGGTGTACGGGGCAAAGTCTGCGGTGCTGCCCACCCCAGTGATTCTGTTGGCAGGCTAGCGCACCGGGCGGCCGCGCATCGGGGGCAGCCGCCGCGACCCGATTTCCGTGGGTAAGCTAGGCGGGCTAACGAAGGAAGGGTGAAAATTTCGTGACAATCGCGGTGACCGGTTCGATTGCGACGGACAATCTGATGCGCTTTCCCGGCCGATTCTCCGAGCACCTGTTGGCCGATCACCTGCAGAAGGTGTCGCTCAGCTTCTTGGTCGACGACCTGGTGATTCACCGCGGCGGTGTGGCGGGCAACATCGCGTTCGCCATCGGTGTGCTGGGCGGCGACGTGGCGCTGGTCGGTGCGGCCGGCGACGACTTCGGCGAGTACCGCGAATGGTTGCAGAGCCACGGCGTCAACTGCGACGGCGTGCTGATCTCCGAGACCGCGCACACCGCGCGCTTCGTCTGCACCACCGACCTGGACATGGCCCAGATCGCGTCGTTCTATCCCGGCGCCATGTCGGAGGCCCGCAACATCAAGCTCGCCGACGTGGTGAACTCGGTCGGCAAGCCGGAGCTGGTCATCATCGGCGCCAACGACCCCGACGCCATGGTGGTGCACACCGACGAGTGCCGCGAGCTCGGGCTGGCGTTCGCCGCCGACCCGTCCCAGCAGCTGCCCCGGTTGTCCGGCGACGAGATCAACAAGCTGATCGACGGTGCGACGTACCTGTTCACCAACGACTACGAGTGGGAGCTGTTGCTGTCCAAGACCGGCTGGTCGGAGGCGGACGTGCTGGGCAAGGTCGACCTGCGGGTGACGACGCTGGGCGCCAAGGGCGTGGACATCGTGGAGCGCGACGGCACCACCACCCACGTCGACGTGGTGCCCGAGAACAGCCAGACCGACCCCACCGGCGTCGGCGACGCGTTTCGGGCCGGGTTTTTGACCGGGCGCAGCGCCGGGCTGAGCCTGGAGCGGTCGGCGCAGCTGGGTTCGCTGGTCGCGGTGCTGGTGCTGGAGTCGACCGGTACGCAGGAGTGGACGTGGGACCACGAGGTCGCCAAGACCCGCCTGGCCGGTGCCTACGGCGACGACGCCGCCGCCGAGATCGCCGCGGTGCTCGCCTAATTCGCCAGACCTACAGCTCGACCGGGTAGACCGGCTCGCTGATCCGCGGCACCACGGAGCGCTCGACGAAGATCGCGTGCCAGAGCATGAAGATCAGCACCGTCCACAGCCGGCGGCTGTGATCGGCGTCGCCGGTGCGGTGCTCGTCGAGCATCCGCCGCACCGCGGCCTTGTCGATCAGCCGATCCGCCTGTGACGCGTCGACCGTCGCGTACGCCCACTCCAGCAGTTCGCCGGCCCGCAGCCAATGCCGGATCGGGACCGGGAACCCGAGCTTGGGCCGGTGCAACACGTGCGGCGGGACGATGGGCTCCAGCGCCCGGCGCAGCGCGTACTTGGTGGTGGTTCGGGTGATCTTGGCGTCCACCGGAAGCCGCGACGCCACCGCGAACACCTCGGGGTCCAAAAACGGCACCCGCAGCTCCAGCGAGTTGGCCATCGTCATCTTGTCGGCCTTGACCAGGATGTCGCCGCGCAGCCAGGTGAACAGGTCGATGTGTTGCATGCGGGCCACCGGGTCCCAGGCGGCCGACTCGGTGTACAGCGGCGCCGTGACGTCGGTGTGGGTCCAATCCTCGCGGAAGGCCACCAGCACGTCGCGCAGCTGCGCGTCGGAGAAGCTGCGGGCATTGCCGTAGTAGCGCTCCTCGAGGGTCAGCGACCCGCGGTGCAGCAGGCTCTTGCCGCGCATGCCGTCGGGCAGCGGTTTGGAGAACCTGCCCATCGAGCGCCGCAGCGGCCGCGGCAGGTAGTCGAAGGGCCTCAGCGACAACGGCTCCCGGTAGATCGTGTAGCCGCCGAACAGCTCGTCGGCGCCCTCGCCGGAGAGCACCACCTTGACGTGCTTGCGCGCCTCGCGCGCGACGAAGAACAGCGGCACCAGCGCCGGGTCGGCGACCGGCTCGTCGAGGTACCAGACGATTTCGGGCAGCGCGGCGACGAACTCGTCGGCGCTGACCACCTTGGCGATGTGGCGGGCGCCGATCGCCTTGGCCGAGGCCACCGCCACGTCGATCTCGGAGAATCCCTCCCGCTCGAAGCCCGTGGTGAACGTGATCAGCCGTGGGTTGTGCCGGATGGCCAGCGCCGCGATCGCCGTCGAGTCGATGCCCCCGGACAGAAACGCCCCGACGGTGACGTCGGCGCGCATGTGCTTGGCCACCGAGTCCTCGAGAACGGCGGTGATCTCGTCGTAGCGGGCCCGTTCGGTGTCGGGGGTGATCGGCACCGCGGCGAACCGCGGCACGAAGTACCGGGTGATCTCCGGCCCAGCGCCGGGGCGGATGCGGGCGTAGCAGCCCGATTCCAGCCGGCGCACCCCGCGGTGCAGCGTCTCGGGCTCGGGCACGTATTGCAGCACGGTGTAGTGCTGCACCGCGCGCTCGTCGAGGCCGGTGTCGAACCCGATCAGGTCGGCCAGATCCAGCAGGCATTTCTTCTCGCTGGCCACCGCGGTGCCGCCGGCACCGGTCGCCATGAACAGCGGCTTGATGCCGAAAGGGTCACGGGCGCAGAACAATTCGCGGGTTGCCGTGTCCCACAGCGCGAACGCGAACATGCCGCGCAGGCGCTTCAGCACGTCGGTGCCCCAGTAGTGGTAGCCGGCGACGATGGCCTCGCCGTCGCCGTCGGTGGCGAACACGGCGCCGTGCCGGGTGCGCAATTCCTCGCGCAGTTCGAGGTAGTTGTAGATCTCGCCGTTGAACACCAGCACGTAGCGGTCGGGGGCTTGGCGCGGTCCCCACCGCAGCGGCTGGTGCGAATGCGCGATGTCGATGATGGAGAGCCGGTTGAACGCGAATACCACCTCGCCGTCCTTGCGGGGGTCGAACCAGGTGTCCGGCTCGTCCGGGCCGCGGTGGCGCATCAAGTGCGACGCGTCGGCGATGGCGCGATCGGCTCGCTCGGCCCCCCCGGTAGTGCCGGCCGGGTCAGCCACGAACGCCAGCAGTCCACACACGGCGCCCCAGTATGCCAGCACCGGGGCGTTAGTTTGGGCACGCATCGTCGCCCGGGTGAGCGTCGTGGTCTACGCTGCGTAGTATTCGAATCCGAATCAGTCGTTTTTCGCAATCGGCCCAGCTTGAGATACAGGAGGCGCCAACGTGACACCTCGCGGGCCAGCCCGTATTTCTCGTCCTTCCAGGACCTGCCGGCGTGCGGCGTTGGCCGCCACGCTGGGCGTGCTGGCCCTCACCCTGAGCGGCTGCAGCTGGCAGGAAGCGCTGGGCATGGGCTGGCCGGACGGCATCACCCCGGAGGCCCACCTCAACCGGGAGCTGTGGCTCGGGGCGGTGATCGCCTCCCTGGTGGTCGGCGTCATCGTGTGGGGTCTGATCTTCTGGTCGTCCGCCTTCCATCGGAAGAGGCAGTCCGACACCGAGTTGCCCCGCCAGTTCGGCTACAACATGCCGTTGGAGCTGGCGCTGACCGTGACGCCGTTCCTCATCATCTCGGTGCTGTTCTATTTCACCGTGGTGGTGCAGGAGAAGATGATGCACGTCGCCAAGGACCCGGAGGTCGTGGTGGACGTGACGGCCTTCCAATGGAACTGGAAGTTCGGTTATCAACGGGTCAACTTCAAAGACGGCACCCTGACCTACGAGGGCGCCGACGAGGCGCGCAAGAAGGCCATGACCTCCAAGCCGGAAGGCAAGGACGCCCACGGTGAGGAGCGGGTCGGGCCGGTGCACGGGCTCAACACCGAGGACCGGACCTATCTGAATTTCGACAAGGTCGAGACGTTGGGCACGACCGACGAGATCCCGGTGCTGGTGCTGCCGGCCGGCAAGCGCATCGAATTCCAATTGGCCGCCGCCGATGTGATCCACTCCTTCTGGGTGCCGGAGTTCTTGTTCAAGCGCGACGTGATGCCGCACCCGACGGAAAACAACTCCGTCAACGTCTTTCAGGTCGAACAGATCAACAAGACCGGCGCGTTCGTCGGGCACTGCGCCGAGATGTGCGGGACGTACCACGCGATGATGAACTTCGAGGTTCGGGTGGTCTCGCCCAACGACTTCAAGGCATACCTACAGCAACGGATCGACGGCAAGACCAACGCGCAGGCATTGCAGGCGATCAACCAGTCCCCGGTAGCGACGAGCACGCACCCATTCGACGCCCGCCGCGGTGAGTTGGTCGGAAGCCAGGCAGGTTAGGACCACCCATGCATATCGAAGCGAGGCTGTTCGAATTCATCGCCGGGTTCTTCCTCCTAGTGGCGGCGCTGTACGGGGGATTGACCGCCGCGTTCGCCACCGGCGGGGTCGAGTGGGCCGGCACGACGGCGCTGGTGCTGACCTGCGGCCTGGCGTTCATCACCGCCACCTTCTTCCGCTTCGTGGCGCGCCGGCTGGACACCCGGCCCGAGGACTACGAAGGCGCCGAGATCAGCGACGGCGCAGGCGAATTGGGTTTCTACGCCCCGCACAGCTGGTGGCCGATCCTGATCGCGTTGGCCGGCTCGACGGCTGCGGTTGGCATCGCGCTGTGGCTGCCGTGGCTGATCGTCGCCGGAGTAGCGTTCATCCTCGCCTCGGCGGCCGGGTTGGTCTTCGAGTACTACATCGGCCCCGAGAAGCACTGATCGGCCGCTTAAAGGTCACAATCAGGGCATCAGTTGATCGGTCCGGAGGTCGCCGATACATCTTTGTCCCGGTCGGTTCGGTAGGGTTTGCCCAGGCAAAAATGAGAAGCTCCCCAGCGTGCGCGCAACGAGGTAACTGCGGGGCCTTGTGCGCTGGAGATGCAGTTGGACAGGGCAGGCAAACATGAGCGGGCCGAATCCCCCGGGACCGGGGCGTGAGGATGCCGACTCCGGCAGCGGGCCCCTCCCAGAACCGCGATCGCCGGACCCCCACGCCGACAGCGGCGAGATACCGGAAATCCCCGAAATAGGGGCGCACGACCACACCAGCGAGACGGACGCATATTCGCGGGCCTATTCGGCCCCGGAGTCCGAGCACTTCAGCGCCCCCTATATGCCGGTCGACCTTGGGCTCTATGACTACGACGACTACGACGAGCCGCCCCGGGACGACGAGCGTCGGCCGCGCTGGCCTTGGGTGGTCGGGGTGGCCGCCATTGTGGCCGCGATCGCGCTGGTGGTTTCGGTGTCCCTGCTGGTGACGAACACCGAGAGCAATAGGCTCGCGGCCCCCGGCACCAGCACGACCACCACCACGACCGGACCGCCTGTGCAGGACCAGATCACGACGACCACGCCGCCGCCGCCACCTCCGCCTCCGCCCCCGCCGCCGACGGCCACCGAGACGCAAACGGTGACGGTGACACCACCGCCGCCGCCCCCGCCCCCGCCGCCGAGCAGCGCGGCGCCGCCGCCGGCGACCAGTACGGCCGCCGCGCCGCCGCCGCCGAGCACGACTCCGGCCGCCCCGCGGCAGGTCACCTACACGGTGACCGGCAGCAAGGCGCCGGGCGACATCATCACCGTGACCTACGTCGACGCCGCCGGCCGCTCCCGGACCCAACACAACGTGTACATCCCGTGGTCGATGACGGTCACCCCGATCTCGACGTCCGATGTCGGGTCCGTCCAGGCGTCCAGCCTGTTCCGCGTCAGCAGACTCAACTGCTCGATCACCACCAGCGACGGTGCGGTGCTGTCGTCCAACAACAGCGACGCACCGCAGACGAGCTGCTGATGACGAGTAGCTATGCGGCATACCGGCATGGGTCGGACACCGTTCCACCGCACGTCGTCGATCGCATCCTGGTGGGGGCGTGCGCGGCGGTCTGGCTGGTGTTGATCGGCGTGAGCGTGGCCGCGATCGTGGCCCTGGCGAACCTGGGCCACGGCTATCACAAGGCGACCGCCAGCCAGCACACTCCGTGGGTGTTGTACGTCGTCATCATCGTCTCGGCGCTGATCATCGCCGGAGCGATCCCGGTGCTGCTGCGTGCGCGACGGATGTCCCGCAACGAGCCGCCTGCTCCACTGGCGGGCGCGTCGGCGCGCGGCGCGGCCCGGCAGTTGGTCAGGACCGGGCACCCGGCCGCGCGGCCCGTGGCCGACCGGGCACGCCCCGCGCGGATCCAGCCGTCGGCGCCGACCACCGAGCCGGTGGGCTCGGCCGTGGACCGAATCTGGTTGCGCGGCACCGTCGCATTGACTGGCACGATCGGGCTCGCGCTGATCGGGGTCGCGACCGCGACCTATCTGATGGCCGTCGGCGACGACGGAGCGTCCTGGGTCGCCTACGCGCTGGCGGGGGCCGTCACCGCCGGGCTGCCGGCGATCGAGTGGCTGTACGTGCGGCAGCTGCGCCAGCTGTTGGCGCAATAATTCCCGGGTGATGTAGCACATGAAGAGCATCGGCGTCCGCGAACTACGTCAAAACGCCAGCAAGTACTTGGCGGATGTCGAGTCGGGGGAGTCGATCGAGATCACCGACCGGGGTCGACCCGTCGCGCGTCTGGTGCCGGTATCGGGCGACCCGTGGCAAGACCTAATCAATGCTGGAGACGTCGTGCCGGCGTCACGTTCATTGCAGGCTGGCGATCTCAGGCCCGAGTCTTACCCGCATAGCCGCATCGAAGCCCTTGAGGAACTGCGCGGCGACGAACGCTGATCCGGTCCGAACCGAACTGCTGCGAGCGGTCGCCGCAAACGGGCCCAAAGCCGTCGCCGCAGCGCGAGACCTGCTGCGGGGACTGAATACGGTCGTGCTTGACCCGACAACTGCTCGACGAGTCCGGCACGCTGCAGCCGTTAAGGCTTCGCAGCCTTGACGCGATTCACCTCGTCGCCGCACAGCGCGCCGGTGACGCCCTGCGTACCGTCGTCACGTACGACGCTGGAATGCTTTCAGCCGCAGCGGATCTCGGCATCGCCACCGACTCGCCGCGCTAGGGCTTGCGGCGCTTAGTGCTCGCCGTGCTCGCCGTTGGTGGAACCGTTGAGGCTTTCCTGGTAATCGCGCAGCGCGGTGAGCACACGTTCCTCGGAGGCGTGCGACGCCTCGCGCAGCGCCCTGTCCTCCGACAGCGGGTCGGCGCGCAGGAAGCCGCCCGAGCCCGGTGTGCCGGCCGAACCAAGCTTGTTCATTCGCTTGGGAACCGCGGCGCCGGCGTACTCCAGCGGGATCGCGTGGCCGTGGCTGTCGACCGGGCCCAGCGGCTGGTGCAGCTCGATGTAGGCGCCGTGCGGCAGTCGCTTGATGATGCCGGTCTCGACGCCGTGCTCGAGCACCGCGCGGTCACTGCGTTGCAGCCCAATGCACCACCGATACGTGATGAAGTAGACGAACGGCGGCAGGACCACCATGCCGATGCGCCCGATCCACGTCGTCGCGTTCAGCGAGATATGGAACTTGAACGCGAGGATGTCGTTCATCGCCATCAGGGTCAGGATCATGTAGAACGAGATCGCCATCGCCCCGATCGAGGTGCGCACCGGCACGTCGCGCGGCCGTTGCAGCAGGTTGTGGTGCGCGCGGTCGCCACTGAACCGCTTCTCCAGGAACGGGTAGATGATCAGCAGCACGAAGACCAGGCCCATGATCAGCGCGACCCACACCACGGCGGGAATCGTGTGGTGCCAGAAGTAGAACTCCCACGCCGGCCAGACACGCGCCAGGCCCTCGGTCCACATCATGTAGAAGTCCGGCTGCGAACCGGCCGACACCTGAGATGGCTTGTAGGGGCCCAGATTCCAGATCGGGTTGATCTGCAGCAGGCCGCCCATCAGACCCAGCACCCCGACGATCGCGGCCATGAAGGCGCCCGATTTGACGGCGAACACCGGCATCACCCGCACGCCGACGACGTTCTGCTCGGTGCGGCCCGGGCCGGGGAACTGGGTGTGCTTCTGGAACCACACCATCGCCAGGTGCAGCCCAATCAGCGCCAGGATGATGCCCGGAAGCAGCAGGATATGCAGCGCATACAGCCGGGGGATCAGGATGTTGCCCGGGAAGTCGCCGCCGAACAGGGCCCAGTGCAGCCAGGTCCCGATCACCGGCATGCCCAGCGTGATCGACGACAGCGCGGCGCGCAGGCCCAGACCCGAGAGCAGGTCGTCGGGCAGCGAGTAGCCGAAGTAGCCCTCGAACATGGACAGGATCAGCAACAGCGAGCCGATGACCCAGTTGGCCTCGCGGGGCCGTCGGAACGCGCCGGTGAAGAAGATGCGGGCCAGGTGCACCATGATCGATGCGGAGAACATCAGCGCGGCCCAGTGGTGTATCTGGCGGACGAACAGGCCGCCGCGGATCTCGAAGGAGATCTGCAGCGCCGATTCGTAGGCGCGCGACATCTCGACCCCGCGCAGCGGTTGGTAGATGCCGTTGTAGGTGACCTCGGTCATGGACGGGTCGAAGAACAACGTCAGGTACACGCCGGTCAGCAGCAACACCACGAAGCTGTACATCGCGATCTCGCCGAGCAAAAACGACCAGTGCGTGGGGAAGACCTTGTTGAGCTGGCGACGCACGGCCGCCGAGGGGTGATAGCGCGTATCGACGTCCTCACCCTGGCGGGCCAGGACGTCACCGATCTTCGGGGGACTCAGTCGTGGGCTCATGTTGTTGTCCGCTCCCAGAATGCCGGTCCGACGGGTTCGATGAAGTCACCGTTGGCAACGAGATACCCGTTGGAGTCGATCGTGATGGGCAGTTGCGCCAGCGCACGGGCCGCCGGGCCGAAAATCGGCTTGGCGAAATGCAACGCGTCGAACTGCGACTGGTGGCAGGGGCACAGGATTCGGTAGGACTGCTGCTCGTAAAGCGATGCGGGACAACCCAAGTGGGAGCAGACCTTGGTGTAGGCGAAGAACTCGCCCCAGTTGAAGCTCTCCTGACCCTGACGCTTGACCATCCGCGGCATGTCGCTGGGGCGAATGCGGATCAGCATCACGGGATTGCGGATGCCCATCTTGATCGCCGAGAGCTTTTCGTGCGACTCAGCGGTGGTGCCGTCGCCGTCCGACTCGCGCCACGGGAACACGGTCTCCATCCCGCCGGCGTCCATGTCCTCGGGACGCATCTTGACGAAGGGCGCGCCCTCGCTGGCGCCGGTGGCGCGCGCGAGGAAGATGGTCTCGCCGTGATAGCGCGGGGTCCAGCCCGACGTCCACAGCACGGCCTTCTTGCCGTCGGCGGTGTCCACCACCGGCTTCCACGGGTTTTTGATGAGGCCGCCAGCAAACGCCACCAGGGTGGACAGGCCGAACGCGCCCAGACCCAGGCCCAGGGAGGCGCCGACCAACTTGCGGCGCTTGATCGTCGAGGTCTCCAACGCGTCGGTCAGGTTCGCCACCACCGTCTTGCGGTCGATCTCGGCCGAAGCCCCGTCGTGGCGTTCCTGGATCGTAATCTCTTCGGGGATAAAGCGTTTCTGGTAGAGGATGGCGCCGATGGCGATCGACAGGATGGATGCCCCGAACGTCAGGCCGTACAACGGGGTCGCCAGCGTGTACAGCAAGCTACCGTCGGCGTCCTTGGGCTTGTATTCCCACGGCCAGAACAAGAAGACCAGCAGCAGCGCCAGTCCGAAGCCACCGCCCAGCAAAAGCCACAGGGCGACTCCCCGCTCGGCGCGCTTCTCGGCTTTGGTGCCCTCGATGGGCCAGCGGGGTTCCTTGTAGGCGATCTGGACGCCGTCGAGCTTGCCGCCCAGATCCAGCAGTTCCTTGTTCGACATCGTCGCCAGGGTGGCCTCGTCGGGTTCGCCGGGCGTCCGGTCCTTGTCGGTGTCGCTCATGATCGCGCCCCAATCCACAGTGCCAGCCCGATCGCGGCGACCATGCCGATGATCCACATCGCCATGCCTTCGGGCGCGGGTCCGAATCCACCCAGGCCGTAGCCGCCGGGCGCACGCTCTTCGGCGACCGTGCGCACGTAGCCGATGATGTCCCTTTTCGCCTCAAAAGACAGCTGGCGGTCGGAGAACTTCGGCATGTTCTGCGGGCCGGTCAGCATCGCGTCGAGGATTTGCTGCTCGTTGGCTTGCCCCAGGTCGGGCGCGAATTTGCCGGACGACAACGCCCCGCCCTTTCCGGTGAAGTTGTGGCAGGACGCGCAGTTGAGCCGGAACAGGTCGCCGCCGCGGCCCAGGTCGTCGCCGCGCAGCGAGTGCATCGCGACGCTGCCGTCGGGGTTGCGCTGCACGGTCGGGCCGCCGCCGTTGGCCTGCACGAACGCGCCGAGCGCGTCGATCTGCGACTCGTCGAAGATCGGGTCTTTGCGCTGAGCCTGGGCCTCGCCGCGCATCGCCGGCATCCGGCCGGTGGACACCTGGAAGTAGACGGCCGCCTCGCCGACGCCGACCAGGCTCGGCCCGTGGTCGGGCACACCCTGCAGGTTGGCGCCGTGGCAGGACACGCAGGAGGTGTCGAACAGTTGCTTGCCGGTGCGCAGCAGCGCCGAGTTGTTCTCGTCGGCGACTGCGACCTGGGGCGAGGGGGTGAGGACCGCGGCCAGCCCCCCCGAAATGGTCAGCGCTATCAGCAGCAGCATGCCGCCCGACAACCGGCGGCGAAAACGCCGCCGGGCCAGCGGGGTGCCGCGACTAGCGAATCGACTGAACCCCAGTTTCTTCAACCGCTCGCTCCTATCGAATGAAGTAGATGACGGTGAACAGCGCGATCCACACGATGTCGACGAAGTGCCAGTAGTAGGACACGACGATGCTGGCGGTGGCCTGCGCGGGCGTGAACTTGGTCATGGCGGTGCGCGCCAGCAGGAAGATGAAGGCGATCAGGCCGCCGGTGACGTGCAGCCCGTGGAAGCCGGTCGCCAGGTAGAAGACCGTGCCGTAGGCGCTGCCGGGGATCGTGGTGCCGTGCGTCACCAGGTGGAAGTACTCGTAGCCCTGCCCGAGGACGAAGAACAGCCCCATCAAAAACGTGATGACGTACCAGCGGCGCAGCCCGAAGACGTCACCGCGCTCGGCCGCGAACACGCCCATCTGGCAGGTGAACGACGAGGCGATCAAAACCAGCGTCACCGGCACGGCCTGATACAAGTTCAGCTCGGTCGGCGGCGGCGGCCACTTTCCGCCGGCCTGAGCTCGTGCCGTGAAGTACATGGCGAACAGGCCAGCAAAGAACATCAGCTCACTGGAAAGCCACACTATGGTGCCAACACTGACCATATTGGGCCGATTGAGCGAATGAACTCGCGACGTGATCGCGGTACCCGAGGTCCCTACAGCGCTCGTCACATCCGCAAGTATGACGCTTTGTAGTTGTTGAGCACTACCCGGGTCGACAATTTGTTGCGCGCGTCATTTGTCGTGGGACGATCGGCGCGTGGAACAGCTGTCATGGCCGCGGGTTCTGGCGCGGCTGACGGACGGACAGGACCTGGCGCGCGGCCAAGCGGCCTGGGCGATGGACCAGATCATGGCCGGCAGTGCGAGTCAGGCCCAGATCGCGGCGTTCGCGGTGGCGATGAGGATGAAGGTTCCCACCGCCGCCGAGGTCGGGGAGCTGGCCGACGTCATGCTCCGTCACGCCCGCCGGCTGCCCACCGCCGCCATGCCGGAGGACGCCGTCGACATCGTCGGCACCGGCGGCGACGGCGCCAACACCGTCAACCTGTCCACCATGGCCGCGATCGTGGTGGCGGCCGCGGGCGTGCCGGTGGTCAAACACGGCAACCGCGCGGCGTCGTCGCTGTCCGGCGGCGCCGACACGCTCGAGGCGCTCGGGGTGCGCATCGACCTCGGACCCGAGGAAGTCGCGCGCAGCCTCGACGAGGTCGGGATCGGGTTCTGCTTCGCGCCGACGTTTCATCCGTCGTACCGGCACGCGACGGCCGTGCGACGCGAGCTCGGCGTGCCGACGGTATTCAATATCCTTGGGCCGATTACCAATCCGGCCCAGCCGCGGGCGGGACTGATCGGCTGCGCGTTCGCCGACCTGGCCGAGGTGATGGCGGGAGTGTTCGCCGCGCGGGGGTCCAGCGTGCTCGTCGTGCACGGCGACGACGGGCTCGACGAGTTGACCACCACCACGACGAGCACCATCTGGCGGGTCCAGGCCGGCACGGTGGACAGGCTGACCTTCGACCCCGCCGGGTTCGGCTTCGCCCGCGCCGAGCTCGACGAGCTGCTGGGCGGCGACGCGCAGGCCAACGCGGCCGAGGTGCGTGCGGTGCTGGGCGGCGCCACGGGCCCGGTGCGCGACGCCGTGGTGCTCAACGCCGCCGGCGCCATCGTCGCGCACGCCGGGCTATCCAGCCGCGCTGAGTGGCTGCCCGCGTGGCAGGACGGGCTGGCGCGGGCCGGCGCGGCCATCGACTCCGGTGCGGCCGAACAGCTGCTCGCGCGATGGGTGCGGTTCGGCCAGCAGGTCTAGGCGCCGGTCCTGCGCGGGGTCCTGGTGTGCGGCCAGCCGCGCCGAGCGCGCCAGCGCGGCCCACGCCGTCCAGGCGCCCGCCGAGCGCAGCGGCGAAGACCACCCGTCCCCAGCGACCGAGACGATGCGCACCCCCGGCGCGGCCAGCCAGCGGGCGATGAGCGCGGTCTCCTCGACCAGCGCCCCCCCGAGCGGGCCGGGCGCGGGCAGGATCACCTGGGCGCCGGACGCGATGGCGTGCACCACCGGCATCGGCGGCACCCCGCGCGCGGCGGTGCCGGCGGCGGCGAGTTGGCCGTGCCGGATGACGGCCAGGTGGTAGCCGCCGTCGGGGTCGGGCGCCGCCGCGATCAGCTCGGGCAGCGCGGCCAGCGCGCGCAGCCGCTGGGCCCGCCACAGCGCCTCGACGGCGGTGGCGATGCGGTCGCGCAGGCGCGCGGCACTCTCGTATTGGCCCCGGTCGGCCAGCGCGCTCACCTGGCGCACGGCCGCGGCCAGCGCGCCGTTGTCCAGCCCGTCGATCAGGGCGGCGGCGCGGGCTACCGCCGCGGCGTACTGGGTGGCGGTCACGTCGCGGGCGGCGGGGCAGGGTGCCACCTCCAGCGGGGGGCAGGCCGGTCCGTGCAGCGCCGAGCGCGCCAGGCGCGCGGTGCAGGTGCGCACACCGGTGAACCGAGCCAGCAGCGCCGCCGTCTCGGCCGCGTCGGCGCGGGACCGAAACGGGCCGACGACGCGGTCGTGGCGCGGCGCGCGCTGCGCCGTAAGGCGCGGGAACGCCTCGTCGGACAGGGCCACCCACCACCAGCGCTGCGGGAACTTCGACCGCCGGTTGTACGGCGGGGCATGGGCGGCCAGCATCCGCAGTTCCCGCACACCGGCCTCCAGCGCGTGCGCGCACTCGACGTGATCGACGCCGACGGCCAACGTGACCATCTCCTTCATCCGGCCGCGAGGATCGGCGCCGGTGAAGTACTGGCCGACCCGGCGCCGCAGGTCGACGGCGGTGCCGACATAGAGCACCTCGCCCGACGGCCCGCGGAACAGATAGACGCCCGGCCGGTGCGGTAGCCCCTGGGCGAGCACCTTTTTCCGGCGCTGGGTCGGTGTCACGTTCGGCAGGTAGGCGCGCAGGTCGGCGTAGGTGTGCACGCCCTGGTTGCCGACTCGCTCGATCAGGGCGTGCAACACGTCGACGGTGGCGCGGGCGTCGTCGAGGGCACGGTGGGTGGGCTCGGACGCGGTGGCGAACAGCCGCGCCAACGCGGCCAGCCGCACGCTGGGGGCCTCCTCGCGGCTGAGCACCCGGCGGGCCAGCCGGACCGTGCACAGCACCGGCGGCCGGGGCCAGGCGATGTGGCACCGCTGCGCGGCGGCGCGCAGGAATCCGATGTCGAAGCCGGCGTTGTGCGCGACCCACACCGAATTTGCGGCGAATTCCATGAACATCGGCAGCACGGCGTCGATGGTGGGGGCGTCGCAGACCATCGCCGACGTGATCCCGGTCAGCTGCACGATCTGCGGCGGGATGCTGCGCTGCGGGTCCACCAGGGTGGCGAACTCGCCGAGCACGGTGCCGCCGCGGACCTTGACCGCGCCGATCTCGGTGATGGCATCCGCTCCTACGGCGGTGTTCTCGGTGCCCCTCGCGCGTCCGCCCGTCGTTTCGAGGTCCACCACGACGAAGGTGGTCTGGCGTAACGACAACTCCTCCGCGGCATCAAGCTCGGCGAAACTCAGCTGATGTGAGCCGGTCTCACCCATGGCGGTGACCCTAGGCAGCCGCACCGACAAACCCGCGCTGCGGACGGGGCGCCGTTAGTTGTCGGTGCCCGCGGTTAGCGTTCGGGTAGCCCGGACGTGAGCGCGATCGAGAGGACCGACCTATGGCACACATCAGCGGACCGGTGGTCATCGACTGTGACGACTGCGCGGTGCGCGGCGCGGCGTGCCGTGATTGCGTCGTCAGCGTGCTGCTCGGGGTGCCGGAAACGTTGTCCCAGGACGAGCGCACCGCTCTCGAAGTGCTGGCCGAGGCGGGGCTGGCGCCCCGGTTGCGGTTGGTGCCGATCCACCGCGACCCCGGATCGCGAGGAACGGGTGTAGCTTAATTCCCTTGTGCCCCAACGAAAGACGGATAGGACCCATTCGGTCGCGCCAATCGCGTTTCTCAAGCTTTTGACAGAATTCTTCCCATTTTCTTAACCGCCCCCTTTGGACAAACGCGTATATCGTTTCGTAACCTGTTTGAGACCTAAACCGGCTCGATGGCAAAACCACGTACACCGTTTTTGGCAGCTTTAAGGAAACTTTCTCTTGAGACTTGGCTCTAAGCATCCGATTTCGCGTGTTTTGACGCGCTTCTGCATCGGAACGCTTGCCGGCTTCACGGTGCTATCCGGTGCCTTGGCCGCACACGTGGCGGCCGACCCCGCAAGCGACGCACTCGCGAAACTCAACCAATTGTCGCGGCAGGCCGAGCAGACCACCGAGGCGATGCACAGCGCTCAGCTCGACCTGAACGCCAAGCTGGCCGCCCAGCGCGCGGCGGACAAGAAGCTCGCGGATGACCAGGCCGCGGCCGCGGCCGCGAAGGCGCGCCTGGCCACGTTCCAGGCGGCGGTCAACAAACTGGCGGCCGCGACATACATGGGCGGTCGCACCGACGGCATGAACGCCTTCATGACGGCCGATTCGCCGCAGCAGCTCATCGACAGGGTGGCCCTGCAGCGGGTGCTGGGTCGACAGATATCCACCGAGATGACCAGCTATCGGGCCGCTGGCGAGCAGGCCGCCAAGGCCGAGCAGGCGTCGCTCAAGTCGGCCGCCGAGGCCAAGCACGCGGCCGAACAGGCCGCCGCCGTGCGGGCGGGCCTGCAGAAGAAGCAGAGCGAGTTGCAGGTCCAGATCGCCGTCGTCAAGTCGCAGTACGCCGCGTTGACGCCGCAGCAACAGACGGCGCTCGCCGACCCCGGCGCGGTGCCGGCGGTGGCGGTGCTGCCCAATGGGCCGGCGCCGCAGGCCGCACCGCCCGGTGCGCCACCGCCCGACGCGGCGGCGATGGCACCGGGCCCAGGTGCTCCGCAGCCCGCGGGGCTGCCCGGGCCGGGCATGCCCGGATTCCCCGGACCAGCTCCGTCCGGCGACCGCGCGACCGTCGTGCAGGCGGCGCTGACCCAGGTCGGCTCGTCCTACGTGTGGGGCGGCGCCTCACCGGGCGCATTTGACTGCTCCGGGCTGGTGATGTGGGCGTTCCAGCAGGCCGGCATCTCGCTGCCGCACTCCAGCCAGGCCCAAGCGGAGGGCGGGCAGCCGGTGGCGCTGTCGGACCTGCAGCCCGGCGACGTGCTGACCTTCTATTCCGACGCTTCCCACAGCGGCATCTACGTCGGTGACGGCATGGTGATCCACTCCTCCACCTACGGCGTGCCGGTGCGGGTGGTGCCGATGGATGCCGCCGGGCCGATCCACGACGCGCGTCGCTACTAACCGCTCCGGCGCGCGGCGCCGATGGCCGCCGATCCTGCTGGCCTGGGTACTGATTGTCGAGCTGATCACCGCCGCGGCGGTGCCGCTGCGCGCCGAACAGGCCGCCCGGCACGCGCAGGTGGTGACTCCCGCGCGCGCGCCCGCGAGCCCGGTGACGCGCGAATTCCGGGTCGGCGACCGCCAGGTCCGGTTGGTCGGTTCGACGGTGCCGGCCGTGGCGCGGATGATGTCGCAAATCGAAGCCGACATCGGCGGCGCGGTGGATGCGGTGCAGGCGTTCTGGGGAACGGATTGGACCCGCGAAATCTCGATTGTGGTCGCCGGCACCGACGAAGAGTTCCGCGTCGCCGCCGGCGGCGGGCCGGCCTCACGCTGGGCAGATATCGCGGCGGTGACCGTCGCCAACCGCGTCGATCCCGCCCGGCGGCTGGCGGCCGGCGAACAAATTGTGTTCGCGCCGGGCGCGGCCGGCATGCGCGCGGGATCGTTGCGAATTGTGTTGACGCACGAGCTTTTTCACTACGCGGCGCGTGCCGACACCGCGCTGAACGCGCCCCGGTGGCTGACCGAAGGGGTTGCAGACTTCGTCGCGCGGCCACCCGCCCCGGTGCCGGTCGATGCGCTGCCGGTGCCGTTGGCGTTGCCGTCGGACGCCGACCTGGACACCCCGCAGCGCTCGTCGGCCTACGACCGCGCCTGGTGGTTCGCTCGTTTCGTGGCCGACACCTACGGGGCGGCGAAGTTGCGCGACCTGTACGCGGCCACTTGCGGTGCCACCCCCGTCGACGTACCCGTCGCTCTGCACGACGTGCTGGGCGACGACGTGGCGGTCGTGCTCGTGCGCTGGCATCAGTGGGCTTCGCACTAGTCTGACGCAGGTGAGTCGGGTCCTGCTGGTAACCAACGACTTTCCGCCCCGACGCGGCGGCATCCAGTCGTACTTGGGGGAGTTCGTCTCCCGGCTGGTCGGGACCGGGTCGCACGACATCACGGTGTACGCGCCGAAGTGGAAGGGCGCCGAGGCCTTTGATGGGGAGGCCGGCTATCGGGTGGTGCGTCATCCCGGCACGCTGATGCTGCCGGTCCCCACGGTCGATCGCCGGATGCAACGGCTCATCGCCGAGCACGACATCGACACCGTGTGGTTCGGCGCCGCGGCCCCGCTGGCGCTGCTGGCCCAGCGCGCCCGGCGGGCCGGTGCGTCGCGGGTGCTGGCCAGCACGCACGGGCACGAAGTCGGCTGGTCGATGCTTCCGCTGGCCCGGTCCGTGCTGCGCCGCATCGGCGAGGACACCGACGTCGTCACCTTCGTCAGCCGCTACACCCGGTCGCGGTTCGCGTCGGCCTTCGGACCCGGGGCATCGCTGGAGTACCTGCCGCCCGGCGTGGACACCGACCGATTCCGGCCCGACCCGGCCGCGCGCGCCGCACTGCGGGACCGCTACGCGCTGGGCGAGCGGCCCGCCGTGGTGTGCCTGTCCCGGCTGGTGCCGCGCAAGGGGCAGGACGTGCTGATCAAGGCGCTGCCGGCGATCCGGCGCCGCGTCGAGGACGCGGCGCTGGTGATCGTCGGGGGTGGCCCGTATCTTGAGACGCTGCGTCGCCTGGCCGACGCCTGCGGCGTGGCCGAGCACGTGACGTTCACCGGCGCCGTGCCCGGCGATGAGCTGCCCGCGCACCACGCGATGGCCGACGTGTTCGCGATGCCGTGCCGCACCCGCGGTGGGGGCATGGACGTCGAGGGCCTGGGCATCGTGTTCCTGGAGGCCTCGGCGACCGGGGTGCCGGTGATCGCCGGCGACTCGGGCGGAGCCCCAGAAGCCGTGCGGCACAACGAGACTGGGTTGGTGATCGACGGGGGATCGGTAGACGAGGTCGCCGAGGCCGTCACCGAATTGCTGACCGACCGCGACCGCGCCGCCGCGATGGGTGCGGCCGGGCGGCGGTGGGTGACGTCGCAGTGGCGCTGGGACACGCTGGCCGCGCGGCTGGCAGGGTTACTGGGCGGCTAGTCCTTGGTGTAGATCGCCTCGATCTCGGAGGCGAACTTCTCGGCCACCACGTTGCGCTTGACCTTCATCGTCGGTGTCAGCTCACCGGTGTCCTCGGTGAAGTCCACCGGCAGAATACGGAACTTGCGGATCGACTCGGCATGCGACACCGACTGGTTGGCCTTCTTGACGGCGGCCTCCACCTCGGCGACCAGATCGGGGTCGGTGGCCAGATCGCCGACCGAGGCGCCGGATGCCTTGTGGTGCTGGCCCTTCCAGCCGTCGAACGCCTCGGGGTCGATGGTGATCAGCGCCCCGATGAACGGCTTGGCGTCCCCGACCACCATCGCCTGGCTGATCAGCGGGTGCGCCCGCAGCTGGTCTTCCAGCACGGCCGGGGCGACGTTCTTGCCGCCCGCGGTGACGATGATCTCCTTCTTGCGGCCGGTGATGGTCAGAAAGCCGTCGTCGTCGACCGCGCCGAGGTCCCCGGTCCGAAACCAGCCGTCGACGAAGGCCTCGTCGGTGGCCTGCTCGTTGCGCCAGTAGCCGCTGAACACCACGGGGCCGCGCACCAACAGCTCGCCGTCCTCGGCGATGCGCATGCTGTTGCCGGGCACCAGCTTTCCCACGGTCCCGATCTTCAGGGCGCCGATCTGGTTGACCGTGATCGCGGCGCTGGTCTCGGTCAGGCCGTAGCCCTCGTAGACGGTCACCCCCACACCGCGGTAGAAGTGGCCCAGCCGCGCACCCAGCGGCGCCCCGCCGGAGACGGACGCGCTGCAGTTGCCGCCCAGCGCCGCGCGCAGCTTGCCGTAGACCAGCCGGTCGAACAGCGCGTGCTTGGCACGCAGCACCAACCCGGGGCCGCCGCTGTCCTGGGCGCGGCTCCAGTCGACCGCGGTCTGCGCCGCCGCCTTGAAGATCGGCCCCCGGCCGCTGTTGGCGGCGTTCTGCTCGGCGGTGTTGTACACCTTCTCGAACACCCGCGGCACCGACACCACGACGGTCGGTTTGAACACGGCCAACATCGGCAGCAGGTTTTTGATGTCGCTGGTGAATCCGACGGTCACCTTGTTGGCGCACGCCGAGAGCGTCAGCGCCCGCGCCAGCACGTGCGCCAGCGGCAGGAACACCAGCAGCCGCTGACCCTCGCACAGCAGCGTGGGCAGGCACTCCTTGGTGCCGCGGATCTCGTTCAGCAGGTTGGCGTGGGTGAGCTGGCAGCCCTTCGGGCGCCCGGTGGTGCCCGAGGTGTAGATGAGGGTGGCCGCGTCCGTCGCACGCAGCCCGTCCAGCCGCGCGGTCAGCTCGGCCTTGTCGACCGATGCGCCCTCGGCCACCAGCTGGTCGAGCGCCTTGGGGCCCGAACCGTCGATGTGCAGGACCCGGCGCAGGGCGGGCAGCTCGCCGCTGAGCTCGGTGACCATCCCCGCGTGCGCGTCGGTCTGGGCGAACGCCACCACGGCTTCGGAGTCCTGCAGCACCCAGCGCACCTGCTCGGCCGACGACGTCTCATAGATCGGCACGGTGACCCCGCCCACCGCAAGGATCGCCAGGTCGAGGATCGCCCACTCGTAGCAGGTGGCCGAGAAGATGGACACCCGGTCCCCGGGCTGTACGCCCAGGGAGATCAAACCCAGTGCGGCAGAACGGATTTGGTCCGCCGCCTGCGCGCACGTCACGTCGGTCCAGTTGCCGTCGATCAGGTCTTGGTAGATGACGAAGTCGGGATCGTCGCGCTCGTGCTGGAAGACCATCGCCGCGACGCTTTCGCCCTCCGCCACGGTGAAGCGGGCAGGGACACTCAACTCACGCACTGGTATTACCTCGTGTTCCTCCGGTGCCGGCTTGTTATCGCCCATCTCCGCCCAGCCTAATCGGCGTGTGCAAAGCTGAAACCGTGAACAGCATCCAGGTCGCCGACGAGATGTTCGTCGCCGCCGACGGCGCGCAGGTAGGCGCCGCAATCGCCGACCGGGCGAGCTGGCGCCGGTGGTGGCCCGACCTGAACCTGCAGGTCGTCGAGGACCGTGCCGAAAAGGGGATCAGATGGGCCGTCACCGGCGCCCTGACCGGCACCATGGAGATCTGGCTGGAACCCACGCTGGACGGGGTGCTGCTGCACTATTTCCTGCACGCCGAGCCGTCCGGAGTCGCGGCCTGGCAGCTGGCCAAGATGAATTTGGCCAAAATGACGCACCGCCGCCGGGTGGCCGGCAAAAAAATGGCCTTCGAAGTGAAAACCACCCTCGAACGATCGCGTCCGGTGGGTGTTTCTCCGGTAGTTTAGCCGGATCAGGGTTGGCCCGAAGAGTACCGTTTTCGCTGCCGCGGCTTGCAGGGGCTCCAGCGGGCTCCAGCCGCGGCGCACTCCCGCGGCGGAGGCCGGCCGCTCGCAGGAGTACGGCTCGGGGGGAGAGAGGGACGTAGCCACGTGGCGGACAAGACGACGCAGACGATTCACATCGACGCGGACCCGCGCGAGGTAATGAAGGCGATCGCCGACCTCGAGGCGTATCCGGAATGGATCTCGGAGTACAAGCAAGTCGAGGTCCTCGAAGCCGACAACGAGGGCTACCCGAAGCGGGCGCGGATGTTGATGGACGCCACCATCTTCAAAGACACCTTGGTCATGTCCTACACCTGGCCCGCCGACCGCCAATCGCTGAGCTGGACGCTGGAATCCAGCTCGCTCCTCAAGGCCCTTGAGGGCTCATATCGCTTGGTGCCCAAGGGATCTGGCACCGACGTGACCTATGAGCTGTCGGTCGATCTTGCCATCCCGGTGATCGGAATGATTAAGCGCAAGGCGGAACGCCGGCTCATTGACGGCGCGTTGAAGGACCTGAAGAAACGAGTCGAGGCTGAGTGAGTCGGGTGTGCCCACCCCGGCCCGGATCAGTCTCTTCGTTGGCAAGGGCGGGGTAGGAAAATCCACCCTGGCATGCGCCACAGCGGTCTGTGACGCGAGCCAGGGGAGCCGAGTGCTGGTCGTGTCCACCGATCAGGCGCATTCGCTGGGCGACGTGCTGGCCGTGGCGGTCCCGCCCACCGGCGCCGCCGAACCCGTGCGGGTGTTCGCCGAACTCGAGACCGCGGCGGTGCCCGACGGCGGTGGCTTTCTCGACGCCCTCGCGCTGGACACCCTGGCCCTGCTCGAGGCCCGCTGGCGCGAGGTGGTGGACACGCTGGACCGGCGGCTGCCCAACTCGGAGTTGAGCACCATTGCCCCAGAAGAACTTTCGGCGTTGCCGGGTGTGCAAGAGGTGCTCGGCCTGTATGCGGTCGGCGAGCTCGCGGCGACGGGTCGATGGGACCGCATCGTGGTCGACTGCGCCTCCACCGCGGACGCATTGCGAATGTTGACCCTGCCCGCCACCTTCGCGCTGTATGTCGAGCGCGCCTGGCCGCGTCATCGCCGGCTTTCCGTCGTCGCCGAAGACACCCGCTCGGCGGCGATCGTCGAACTGCTCGAGCGCATCAGCGCCAGCGTCGAAAGGCTCGGCGCACTGCTCACCGACGGGGATCAGGTCAGCGCGCACCTGGTGCTGACCCCCGAGCGGGTGGTTGCGGCCGAGGCGACCCGGACGCTGGGCGCACTGTCGTTGATGGGGGTGCGCGTCGCGGAACTGATCGTCAATCAGGTTCTGCTGCAAGACGAGTCGTACGAGTACCACAGCCTGCCCGCCCACCCGGCCTTCTTTTGGTATTCCGAACGCATCGCTGAGCAGCGCGCGGTCCTCGACGAACTCGATGCCTCCGTCGGCGACGTGGCGCTGATCCTGACCCCGCACCTGTCCGGCGAGCCGATCGGCCCCAAGGCGTTGGCCGGCCTGCTGGACAGCGCCCGCCGCCGCGGCGGGGCGCCGCCACCGGGCCCGTTGCGGCCCATCGTGGATCTGGAATCGGGCTCGGGACTGGAGTCGGTCTATCGGCTACGGCTGGCGTTGCCCCAACTCGATGCCGGAACGCTGACGCTCGGCCGCGTCGACGACGACCTGATCGTCAGCATCGGCGGACTTCGACGCCGTGTCCGGCTAGCGTCCGTACTGCGGCGGTGTACCGTGCTGGACGCGCATCTGCGCGGCAGCGAGCTGACGGTTCGTTTCCGACCCAACCCGGAGGTGTGGCCGACATGAACAAGCCTCATCCCGAGCTCGGTCCCGAGCTGCGCAAGCTGGCCCAGCTGATCCTCGATGGCATCGACCCCGCGGTGCGGTCGGCGGCCGCGCTGGCGGCCGGCGCCGGTGCCGGGACCGGCAAGTGCCAGCAGGTGTGGTGCCCGGTGTGCGCGCTGGCGGCGCTGGCCACCGGCGATCAGCATCCGCTGCTCACCGTCGTCGCCGACCACAGCGTGGCGCTGCTCGAGGCCATCCGCGCGATGGTCGACGACATCGACCGGTCCGACAAACCGGTACCGCCCACGCCTTCGGGGGGCGGCGCAAGCACCGATGCCCCGCCCGCCGCCAACGGCGAGAACGGGGCCGCCAAGACCCGCTATGAGGCGATTCCGGTCACGGTCGAAGAGTGAGCCTCGGCGCGCGAGGTGGTCCCGCGCGTTCCTGATCGGTACAGTTGGCGCAAACACCTTCCTATGCGGGCGAGAGGCGTGCCATGTGGTACTGGCTGTTCAAGTACGTCTTCATGGGTTGGCTGTTCACTCTGCTCGGCCGGCCCAAAGTCGAAGGGCTGGAACACATCCCAAGTTCGGGCCCGGCGATTTTGGCCAGCAATCACTTGGCGGTGGCCGACAGTTTCTATCTCCCGCTGGTGGTGCGCCGCCGGATCACCTTCCTCGCGAAGGCCGAGTACTTCACCGGCACCGGGCTCAAGGGCTGGATCCTGCGCTGGTTCTACAGCTCGGCCGGTCAGGTGCCGATCGACCGCACCAATGCCGACGCCGCCCAGGCCGCCTTGGAAACCGCTCAGCGGTTGCTGGAGAAAGGCAAACTGCTCGGGATGTACCCGGAGGGCACCCGGTCGCCGGACGGCCGGCTGTACAAGGGCAAGACCGGGCTGGCGCGACTCGCGCTGGAGACCGGCGTTCCGGTGATTCCGGTCGCGATGATCGGGACCAACGTGGTCAACCCGCCCGGCAAGAAGATGCTGCGGTTCGGCCGCGTCACCGTCCGGTTCGGTGCGCCGATGGAGTTCTCGCGCTTCGAGGGATTGGCCGGCAACCGCTTCATCGAACGGGCCGTCATCGACGAAGTGATGTATGAGCTGATGGGCCTGTCCGGTCAGGAGTACGTCGACATCTACGCGGCGACTGCTAAAGAAGCGAAAGAAGCCAACGACGCCGGCGGCGCCGACGTCGTGCGCATCCCCGAGACCGCGGTCAGCTGACCGCCGGCACCGGCACCGGGGCCCGAGCCGTCGAGACCTGCGCTCCGCCGCGGGCGGTCACGGCCAGTCCGGCGGTGACAATCACCGCCAGCGCCCACCACACGTAAGACATCCCGACCAGTTGGTGCCACCAGTTCGCGGTCTCCTCGTGGTGCTTGGGCAGCAGGTCGATCGGGGTCCACCGCATCAGCGCCACGCCCACCCCGGCGACCACCGCCACCGCGAGGTTGCGGCGGCGCCAGGCCAACACCGCCAGCACCAGGATCGTCGGCAGCACCCACACCCAATGGTGTGACCACGACACCGGCGAAACCACCAGGCCGAACAGCGCAACGCAGATCACCGCCAGCGCCGGCTCACCGGCGCGCAGCACCCGTCGCATCGCCCAGATCGTCAGCGCCAGCACCGCCAGGCAGGCCGCGGCCCACAACAGGAACCGCAGCTGCTCGCTAAGCCCGATGCGGGCCAGCGCGCCCGCGATGTTCTGGTCGGTGTTCAGTGACGCCGAGCCGATCCGATCGGTGTGGTGCACGGTGTGGGTCCAGTACTCCCACGAGTCGCTGAACGCCAGCACGAACCCGACCAGAGTGGCGACCGCGAACGACGCCAACGCGGTAAGGGCCGCCCGACCGTCGCGGCGCAGCAGGAAGTACACCAGAAACACCGCCGGGGTGAGTTTGAGCGCCATTCCCACGCCCAGCAGCAGCCCGCGGGGCCACGGTGTGCGCCGCGGCAGGCAATCGGCGATCACCAGCGTCATCAGCACGACGTTGATCTGGCCGAATGCGAAGTTCGATGCGATGGGCTCCATCCAGATCGAGGCCGGCGCCACGATGACGACGGACAACCACAGCCGGCGCAGCCAGGCCGGCCCGGGCAGCAGCGTGGAGCTGCTCCAGACGTCGAGGCTGCCCAACACCAGCACCGTCGAGACGATCAGCAGCACCAGCGTCAACGCCGTGATCGCGACGCTGGCGGCGGGCATGTGCAGCCAGGCGAACGGGCAGAACGCGATGGCGGCCAGCGGCGGGTAGGTGAACGGCAGGTCCAGGCCGATGGGTGTGTGGAACTTCACGTCGCCGCTATACAGCGGGCGTCCGTCCAGCCAGGTCCGACCGCCCATCTGGTAGACGTCGATGTCGATCCGGTAGGGGAGATGGCCGAATAGCTGCCAGGCCGTGTTGACCAGCGCCGCGGTTGCCAACAGCCATAGCAGGCCCCACACCAACAGCCGCTGCCATCTACTCATGTCGAAAAACAGCGTAATGGGTTTCTCAGGTGCGCCTCGCGCCGCGCAGCGCGGCGTCGGCCGTGTCGGGGGCTGCGAGCGTAGGTTTTTTGGAGTGCTGCATTGGTTCGTGCCGAGGATGGCCCAGTGGTTCGCGCACGACATTCACGAGGGTGGCCGCCTCCCGTTGTTGTGCTGTCTGGTCGCCTTCATCCTGACGTTTTTCGTCACCCGAACGTTCGTGCGCTTCATCCGCCATCGCGCCAAAGCCGGTCGCCCGGCCCGATGGTGGCATCCGCGCAATGTCTACGTCGGCGGGGTGCACATCCACCACGTGACGTTCGGTGTGGTCCTGGTGCTGTTGTCCGGGCTGACGTTGGTGACGCTGTCGATCGACGGTCAGGAAATCGAATTCACCCTGGCGGCGACGCTGTTCGGGATCGGGGCCGCGTTGGTGCTCGACGAATACGCGCTGATTCTGCACCTGTCGGATGTCTATTGGGAGGAAGACGGGCGGACGTCGGTCGACGCGGTCTTCGCCGCGGTGGCGGTGGCGGGACTGCTGATCCTGGGCCTGCACCCGCTGATGTTCTTCCTGCCGATCTGGCATGGTGCCGATTCGGTGGCGCTGCGCATCGGGGTGGGCGGCGCGCTGGCGCTGACGTTGCCGCTGGCGGTGGTGGTGCTGCTGAAGGGCAAGCTGTGGACCGGCCTGCTCGGCATGTTCATCGTCGTGTTGCTGGTCGTCGGCGCCGTCCGGTTGTCGCGTCCGCACGCGCCGTGGGCGCGCTGGCGCTACACCGTGCAGCCCGACAAGATGCGCCGCGCGCTGCAACGCGAACGGACCTGGCGGCGACCCGTGGTGCGGGCCAAATTGTGGCTGCAAGGCGCGATCGCCGGAACGCCGCGGCGCCTCGACGAGCGGGCCATCGACGCCGAGCTGAACCGCGAGGTCCGTCCCGCGCCGCCGCCCGAGGGAACCGAACCCATCCTGATCAGCCGATAGCCTGCTTTAGGCTTCCCGGGTGCGGTACTTCTATGACACCGAGTTCATCGAGGACGGCCGCACCATCGAGCTGATCTCGATCGGGGTGGCCGCCGAGGACGGTCGCGAGTATTACGCGGTGTCCACCGAATTCGACCCCGAGCGCGCCGGCAGCTGGGTGCGCGCCAACGTGCTGCCCAAGCTGCCACCGCCGGCGTCGCAGCTGTGGCGCACGCGCAGCCGGATCCGGACGGACCTAGAAGAGTTCTTCGCGATCGACGGAACCGAGCCGATCGAGCTATGGGCCTGGGTGGCGGCGTACGACCACGTGGCCCTGTGCCAGCTGTGGGGCCCGATGACGGCCCTGCCACCGGCAATACCGCGGTTCACCCGGGAACTGCGCCAGTTGTGGGAGGACCGCGGACGGCCCCGGATGCCACCGCGGCCGCGCGACGCCCACGACGCGCTGGTGGATGCGCGCGATCAGTTGCGCCGGTTTCGTCTCATCACGTCCGGGGACGAGGCGACCCGCTGACGAGACGGACAATCCGATCCGGCTGACGGTGAGCGTTCGCCCTGATCGGGCCTGATCAGGTCAAGCTGGCGCCCGGTTACGATAGACCGATGAACTGGACCGTCGATATCCCGATCGACCAGCTGCCGGCGCTGCCGCCGCTGCCGGCCGATCTGCGGGCCCGGTTGGACGCCGCCCTGGCCAAGCCGGCCGCTCAGCAACCCAGCTGGCCCGCTGACCAGGCCGCGGCGATGCGCACGGTTCTCGAGAGCGTTCCACCGGTGACCGTGCCCTCCGAGATCGTCAGGCTGCAGGAGCAGCTGGCTCAGGTCGCCCGGGGTGAAGCGTTCTTGCTGCAGGGCGGCGACTGCGCCGAGACCTTCACCGACAACACCGAACCCCACATCCGGGGCAACATCCGCACGTTGCTGCAGATGGCCGTGGTGTTGACCTACGGCTCCAGCCTGCCGGTGGTCAAGGTGGCCCGGATCGCCGGTCAGTACGCCAAACCCCGCTCGGCCGACCTCGACGCGCTGGGCCTGCGCTCCTACCGCGGCGACATGATCAACGGTTTCGCCCCCGACCCCGCGGCGCGCGAGCACGACCCGTCTCGGCTGGTGCGCGCCTACGCCAACGCCAGCGCCGCGATGAACCTGGTGCGCGCGCTCACGTCGTCGGGCTTTTCTTCGCTGCACCTGGTGCACGACTGGAACCGGGAATTCGTCCGGACCTCGCCGGCCGGGGCGCGCTATGAGGCGCTGGCCACCGAGATCGACCGCGGGCTGCGCTTCATGAGCGCCTGCGGGGTGGCCGACCGCAACCTGCAGACCGCCGAGATCTACGCCAGCCACGAGGCGTTGGTGCTCGACTACGAGCGCGCCATGCTGCGGCTGTCCGACGTCGAGGAGGGCGAGCCGCAGCTCTACGATCTGTCGGCGCACACCGTGTGGATCGGCGAGCGGACCCGCCAGCTCGACGGTGCCCACATCGCGTTCGCCGAGGTGATCGCCAACCCGATCGGCGTCAAGATCGGCCCCACGATGACCCCCGAGCTCGCCGTCGAGTACGTCGAGCGGCTCGACCCGCACAACAAGCCGGGCCGGCTGACGTTGGTGAGCAGGCTGGGCAACAACAAGGTGCGCGACGTGCTGCCGCCGATCATCGAGAAGGTGCAGGGGACCGGTCACCAGGTGATCTGGCAGTGCGACCCGATGCACGGCAACACTCACGAGTCGTCCAACGGTTACAAGACCCGCCACTTCGACCGCATCGTCGACGAGGTGCAGGGCTTCTTCGAGGTGCACCGCGCGCTCGGTACGCATCCCGGCGGCATCCACGTCGAGATCACCGGCGAGGACGTCACCGAATGTCTCGGTGGCGCGCAAGACATTTCGGACACCGACCTGGTCGGCCGCTACGAGACGGCGTGCGACCCGCGGCTCAACACCCAGCAGTCGCTGGAGTTGGCGTTTCTGGTCGCGGAGATGCTGCGCGACTGACTTCGCCGCGTCGCTTGCGCGCGAACTTGGCACGTAGGTTGCCCCACAGGATGCGCGGTAGCAGGCCGGGATCCCGGAGCCGTGACGGCGGGTCGACGAAGTTGGTGATGCGAAAGAAGCGTTCGGTCAGGACGGTGTCATGGGCCGCCGCGGTCAATGCCGCGCTGACCAGCCACCGTGCGAGTCGCTGCCGAACAGGACTTTGGTCGCGAGCCGGGGAAGTGGCCCGCGACCTGGCTTGATTGGCGGCCCAGGTCTCGCCGATGAGCTGTGCGGTGGCACGGAAATAGCGTTGCGCCAGGCCAAAATTGCCCACGCGCGGGCAGTCGCGCAGGATCAGCGCCTCCAGCGCGGCAACCGTCATGCCCTGGCCGTGGGTCGGGTCGAAGCTGCACAATGCATCCCCGATCACCACCAAACCGGAAGGGAATAGCGGCATCTGGTCGTAGCGCCGCCAGATCGCCGCGGTGTGTTGATGCGTCACGGCTTCCCCGATGGGTTGCGCGCGGCGCAGACCCTCGACGATGGCCGGCGGCAGGCCCGGCTCGGCCAGCGCCAGCATCGCGGTGTAATCGGTTGGCGGGTAACCGGTGTCAGCTGGCTGCCCGATCGCCAGCATCCAGGTGTCGTGCTCGTTGGCGAGCAGCAGGCCCAGGGGTCTGCCGTCCCGCGGGTTGAACATCACCAATCTCTGGTCGATGAATCCCCTGGGCATGCTCAGCTGTTGGCTCGCGTAGGCGAACCGGGCTTCCGCCCGCTTTTCGGTTGGCCGCTGGTATCCGAGGCGCTCCAACCACGCCGGGGTGCGCGCGCCGCGCCCCATGGCGTCGACCACCAGATCGGCGTCCAGCGTGGTAAGAACGCCGTTGTAGCGCCGAACGATTCGCACGCCGTTGACGATGCCCGCGGTGGTGAGAAGTTCCGCTACGTCGTGCCCGTCGAGGAAGGTCACATTGGGCAGCGCCTTGACCCGTCGGCGCAGGTGAAACTCCATGAACGGCCGGCTGGCCATATGGAGCGTCAACGCGGCCGGATCGGCGAACCTGCCCGATTGCTTTAACTCGTGCGGCCCGACGCGCACGTAGAAATTCGACAGTTCCCCGTCGTCGACGACGACCGCCCCGGCCCTGGCCAACTCCTCGAGCAGGCCGGGAAACAGTTCCTCGAGCACCTGCAGGCCGCGGCTGTGGAAGTTGTGCGCGTGCCGGCCCTGCGGGATGCCCCGGCGGTGGCACGGATAGTCGGGCAATCGGTCCCGCTCCACCACGCTGACCGAATCGTAGAACTCCGAAAGTACGCGCGCGGCAAGCAAACCCGCCATCCCGGCACCCAGTACGACCGCGTGCTCGCCGCGCCGGTTCGGCGAGTCCACGCCCTGCCTTGTCCAGCCCATGCAGCAGTACGGTACACCAAAATTAAGAAAAGTAAGAGAACTTTGTGATTACGTTAAGACGCGTGTCGCCGGCTCGGCGCTATAACAGCCCGCTCAGGTGGCTGCCGATCGTCCACGCGGCCGTCGCGACCAACCCGGTGAACGCCACCACGATCGCCACCCAGATCAGCACCATGCGCCGAGACCGCTCCCGTGCCCACGCGAATTCGCTCAGAGCGATCCCGGCGAACTCGCCGGACACCGGCTCGTATTCGTAGTCGTCCTCGGCCCCGTCGTCGCCGGGCTCGCGGATCATCTGGCGGGTGGGGTGGTGAACCTTCGGGGGCGGCTGCGGTGCCGGTGGCTGGGGCGCGCGCTGCTCGATCCGCTGGCTGCGCTGCAGCACGGCCGAGCGGTGCTGCGCCGAATTGCGTGGCGCCGGAACCCGAAACGGCGGGAGCGCGAGTTCCTCGGCGATCGCGTCCACGGCGTCGGCCATCTCGATCGCGTCGGCATAGCGGTCGGCCGGGTCGCGGGCGGCCGCGCGTGCCACCAATTCGTCGAATTGTGTTGGCACGCCGTCGATCTCGGCGCTGGGCCGTGGCACGTCGTGATCCAGCCGTTGGTAGGCGACCGACAGCGGGGTGTCGCCGGTGAATGGTGTGCGCCCGGTCAGCAGTTCGTAGGTGAGGATCCCGGCGGAGTACACGTCGCTGCGCGGACCCGCGTTACCGTCGCTGACCTGCTCGGGCGACAGGTACGCCGCGGTGCCGAGAATGACGCTGGTGGAAGTGATTCCGGCGGCGGCGACGGCGCGCACCAGCCCGAAATCGGCGATCTTGACGTCACCGTCGTCGGAGATCAGCACGTTCTCGGGCTTGACGTCGCGGTGCACCAGGCCCGCCCGGTGCGCGGCGGCCAGCCCGCCCAGCACCGGACGCAGCACCGCCGCCACGGCGTGCGGTGGCATCGGGCCCCGCTCGGCCAGCAGCTCGCGCAGCGTGCCGCCCTCGATGAGCTCCATGACCAGAAACGGGTGCCGGCCGTCCAGGCCCTGGTCGTAGACCGCGACCAGCCCGGGGTCCTTGAGCCGCGCGACGGTGCGGGCCTCGAGCTGGAAGCGGGTCAGGAATTGGTCATCGCCGGCGTAGCGGGAGTCCATCACCTTCACCGCGACGGGGCGATCGAGGCGCACGTCGACGCCGCGATAGACCGTGGAGGTCCCGCCGCTGGCGATCGCGGTCTGGACCAGGTAGCGGCCCTCCAGCAGCGTGTTGACCAACGGGTCCCCGGTGCCAGGTGTAGCCATCCGGCCATCGTAGGTGCGGCGCCGCAATTGGGCGCGAAAGCTGGGCTCAACCCCGCCGACCAGGTTCTACACTGGCGAAGTGAGCAGTATTCCGGCTGGCGACGACGTTTTGGACCCCGACGAACCGACCTACGACCTGCCCCGGGTTGCCGAACTGCTTGGAGTCCCCGTCACCAGAGTTCATCAACAAATCCGCGAAGGCCATCTGCTCGCGGTGCGCCGCGGCGACGGGGTGGTGGTGCCGCAGGTCTTCTTCACCAATTCCGGCGAGGTGGTCAAGAGCCTGCCCGGCCTGCTGACGATCCTGCACGACGGTGGCTACCACGAGACCGAGATCGCCCGCTGGTTGTTCACCCCGGATCCGTCGCTGACCGTCACCCGGGACGGCACGCGCGATGCGATCAACAACGCCCGGCCCGTCGACGCGCTGCACGCCCACCAAGCGCGGGAAGTCGTGCGCCGGGCGCAGGCTATGGCGTACTAGCGACCCGCGCCGGCGCGCGATACAGCGCGTACCAGGCCGCCAGCGCGCACGCCGTCGCCAGCGAGAAGTGCAGCCACGAGTACATGCCGTGGGATCCGTCGGGCTTGAAGATCACCATGACCCAAGTCGAGAGGCCGGCGATGGCGGCGATTGCCCGCTGCGACTGGGCCAGTGGGGCCGCCACCGCCAGCGGCCAGGAGTAGTACCACGGCAGGGCGGCGGGGACGAAGAGCACCACGATCAGCATCGACCACGCGATGCCGGTCAGCGCCGCGCGATCATCGCGCCGGAACCGCCACCACAACACCGGCAGCGTCACCGCGATGACCCCGATCCCGATGAGCCGGGTCACCCGCAGCAGCGCGTAGAAGTCGACGTGGACGAACGGGCTGGCCAGCGCGTGGAGCAGGTTCGCCGCCGCGGTCGGCACGGTGAGCCAGTTGATGATCTTCACCGAACCGCCCAGCGCGGTCAGCCATCCCAGCCCCACGCCGGCCACGGCCGACGTCGCGGCGAACACCACCACGAAGATCGCCAGACTCAAGGCGGTGGCCACTCCGAAGGCCACCACGGGCCGGTATCCCCGTCGCTCCCGCAGATGGCGCATCCACACCCAGACCAGAAACGGCAGCGCGATCCCGGCGGTGGCCTTGACCGCGATCCCCAGCGTCAGCACCGTGACGCCTGCGACATTGCGACCGCCGAAGGTCAGTGCGATGCCGGCGGCCATCAACCCCACCATCAGCATCTCGTTGTGCACGCCGCCCATCAGGTGGATGAGCACCAGCGGGTTGAGCACGCAGATCCACAGGGCGCGAGCACCATCGGCGCCGTCGGTGTCGAGATGCGCGGCCAGGCGCGGGGTGGCCCAGATCAGCAGCGCGAGCCCCGGCAGCATGCACAGCCGCAGCAGCATGGTGCCGGCGATCACGTGGTTGCCGATCGCCATCGTGACCAGCTTGGCGACCAGGATGAACACCGGGCCATACGGCGCGGTGGTGATGGTCCATATCGGACTTACGTTGTCCAGCAACACGTTCGGATTGGCCACCGGACCGACGGCGTACGGGTCGAACCCGTCGCGCAGCAGCGCCCCCTGGGCCAGATACGAGTAGGTGTCGCGGCTGAACACGGGCACCGACAGCAGCAGCGGCGCCAGCCAGAACGCGGTCGTGGCCCGCATCGTGTACTGGTCCACGTCACCGGCGAGCACGTGCCTGCCCAGGCGCAGCCACGCGATCAGCATCAGGCCCACGCCGGCCCACAACAGGATCGACGACAGCACCAGGCCGTGGCCGAATCGCATCCAGGACAGGTGTAGCGCTTCCAGCAGTGGGTCGTGCGGCTTGGTGCTGCCCGCGCCCAGCCCGCCGATGGTGATCAGTACGGACCCGAGGAAGCCGAGCTTCGCCGGGCCGGCCTCCGGGGTGGCCGCGAACGCACGCAGCCTCGAAAGATGTTGAGTGGCAAGGGTTGTCATAGGCTTACGACGACCGATTGGTGGCCAGTGTGACCAGTCCGGACAGGGCGGATTTGGCCGTCGCATCGATCGGCGCGGCCGCCAGGGTGTCCAGCGCCCGTTGAGTGAGCGCCGCGATACGGTCCTCGGCCGCGGCGAGCGCGCCCACCGACTCGATGATGTCGCGCAGCTGACGCACCTGCGCATCGGTCAGCGGGCTACCGATGGAAGTTCGTAACACGTTGGCCGCCAATGGATCTGATCTATCCGCCAGCTCCATCGCCTCAGCGACCAGCACGGTGCGCTTGCCGGACCTCAGGTCGTCGCCGGACGGTTTCCCGGTCACCGCCGGGTCGCCGAACACGCCGAGCACGTCGTCGCGGAGCTGGAACGCGACCCCGACGTCGTGCCCGAATTCGCCGAAGATCTCGTGGACGTCGGGCCGGTCGGCGGCGGCGGCCGCCCCCAGCTGCAGCGGACGGGTCACGGTGTAGCACGCGGTTTTGAAGGTGGCGACGGACATCGCCGGGGCGATCGATTCGGCGCCACTGGCCTCGGCGACGATGTCGAGGTACTGCCCGCCCAGCACCTCGGTGCGGATGTCGGCCCACACGCGACGGACTCGGCGGTGCGCATCGGGCGGTAAGTCCGTGCGGTAGACGATGTCATCGGCCCAGGCCTGCGCCAAGTCGCCGGCCAGGATCGCGGCGGAAATCCCGAACTGGTCCGGTGATCCGCGCCAATGCCGCTCGCGGTGCAGCGCCGCGAAATGCTGGTGGATGGTGGGCTTGCCGCGCCGGGTTGAGGATTCGTCGATGACGTCGTCGTGCATCAGGGCGAATGCGTGCAGCAGTTCCAGCGCGGAAAACAGCAGCAGCACACCGGGTTCGGGATCCCGGGTGGTCACGGCCCGCCAGCCCCAGTAGGCGAATACCGGCCGCAGGCGCTTGCCGCCCCCGAGTACGAAATCTTCCAGGCCGGCGATCAATTCGCCGATGCCGATGTGGGCGGCCTGGTTTCGACGGTCGTGCAAGTACTGCCGAAGTTGGTCGGTGACGGCGTCGGCCAATTCGGCGGTTGCCGCTGCTTGCACGCTCAGTGCGGCGCCCCTTCTGCTCGGTTGGCCCGCCGGTGTTTGGCAGGCCCGACCAGTGTATTCGGCGCACCGGCCCGCCCCTATGCTGTCGTGGTGCCCAACCTCAACACCATCGCACTCGAGCTGGTGCCGCCCAACGTCGATGACGGCAGTGAGCGGGCACTCGATGACGCCCGCAAGGTGGTGCAGTACGCCGGTGAATACGGACTCGACGGCAAGATTCGGCACGTCATGATTCCGGGGATGATCGCCGAGGACGACGATCGGCCGATCGCGATGAAGCCGAAGCTGGACGTGCTGGACTTCTGGTCGATCATCAAGCCGAAGTTGCCCGAGTGCAACGGCTTGTGCACGCAGGTCACCGCATTCATGGATGAGTCGTCCCTGCGCGGACGGCTCACCGAGCTGCGCGACGCCGGGATGGAGGGGGTGGTCTTCGTCGGCGTGCCGCGCACCATGAACGACGGCGAGGGCTCCGGTGTCGCCCCGACCGACGCGCTGTCGATCTACCGCGAGCTGGTGCCCAACCGCGGCGTGATTCTGATTCCGACGCGCGACGGCGAGCAAGGGCGGCTGAACTTCAAGTGCAATCAGGGCGCGACCTACGCCATGACCCAATTGCTGTACTCCGACGCGATCGTGGGTTTCCTCGCCGAGTTCGCCAAGAACACCGATCATCGCCCCGAAGTGCTGCTGTCGTTTGGCTTCGTTCCCAAGGTGGAGGCCAAGACCGGCCTGATCAACTGGCTGATCCAGGACCCGGGGAACGCGGCGGTGGCCGAGGAGCAGGCGTTCGTCAAACGCCTGGCGGCCAGCGAACCGCCGCAAAAGCGCCAGCTCATGGTCGACCTGTACAAGCGGGTGATCGACGGCGTCGCCGACTTAGGTTTTCCGCTGAGCATCCATCTCGAGGCGACGTACGGTGTTTCCGGACCGGCGTTTGCCACCTTCGCCGAGATGCTCGCCTACTGGTCGCCCGGCTGATTGCGCGGCGCGGTGAACCGCTCGGACCGGTCCCGGCTGAGCCAGGCCAGCACCGCCACCACGGCGGCGGCCGCGAACGAGGCGATGCCCAGCCACACCCCCGCGCCGGTAAACGACCGGGTATTGGGATCGGTGTAGCGCGCTTGGGCGGTCAGGGTGCTCACCACGCCGGGTTTGAGCTTCCACTGGACCGTCTCGGACTCGATGCGGTCACCGTTGGTGGAGGTCACGACGCCGGGAAAGGTCACCGTCAACTGTACGTCGGCGTCGTTGTCGGTGACCGAGGTGAGATCCGCGCGGCCTTCCAGGATCACCAGGTTGCCGTTGCGGCGTAGGGACAAATTGACCCCCGCAGCGTCGGAGTTCATGTGGGCGAGCTGCGGCACCTCGGCGAAGGTCAGATCGGAGAACACGGCCTGCGAGCCGACATAGCCGTCGCTGTCGTAGTTCGACACCGCCACCTTCTGGCTGAACGGCAGATCGCCGCCGAGCTGCGGGCCGGGATCCTTGGGGCTCTTCGGCTTCGCCGCCGCGATGATCTCCCCGGACACGGTGTCGTCGGGTGAGATGGTCAGCGACGCCCTGACCCGCAGGCAGCCGGTGGCCAACGGGACGATCAGCAGCAGCATGGCGACGGCCAGCAGCCGGCGCCGCCGGCGGGCGGGATGGGGGAACGAGCTGGCGCGCACCAGGTCATCGTGCCAGACCCGGACGGCCGCGTCGGCGCGCCGGGCCAGTACAGGGGCGTCTACAAGGGAAGCGTGCGGCCGAGGATCGCGAACGGGCGCGGGTCGCCGGCGAAGTGGTAGCCGCGGATGACGTCCTTGAAGCCCAGTCGGCGGTACAACCGCCAGGCGCGGTTGGCCTCGCCGTCGGTCTCCGGAGTTGAAAGCAGGACGTTGCGTTCGTTGCGTCCGGCCAGCAGCCGGCGGGCCAATGCCTCGCCGAGGCCGCGGCCCTGCGCGCGGGGGTGAATGTGCAGTTCGGTCAGCTCGAAGTAGCTGGTCATCAGTTGAGCGATCTCCTGCGGTGGTGAGCCGCCGCGTTGTAACCCCAGCACCACCTGCTGCTGCCACCATTGACCGGGTGCCCCCGGGTAGCCGTAGGCGACGCCGAGTAGCGGGGGGTCGTTCGACTTGGGCCGGGTCGACACCGTCGGCGTCTCTTTTTTCGGATCGGCTTCTTCGGATGTCTCTATGGCGGCCACGCCCTGCCAGCCGCGTCGGCGGATGTGCTCCAACCACATGGCGGCGCGCTGGTTCACCGTGCCCCGTGGGTAGCGCATCGCGTCAACGTAGACACTTAGGGCATCGCTGAGACGGCGCTCCATCTCGTTCGGCGGCAAATCGATGAGGAGTATCGCCAACTCGCGGTGTCCTCCTCGTCCGATGCGCCGTTCACTGCCATGGGGGTGCGTCCTTTCGCCATTATCGGACTCGGGGGCCGGGGTCGCCGAGGGGAGGGCTTTGATGTGACGCCGCGCGAGCGTTCCCGTCCGCGTCCGCGCCGCGATATGGCCGGGATAGAATCGCTCCCGAACCAGTGGTACGGCGCAGATTCTGCTCGTATCATCTGAGTTAGTTGCCCGCACACCGGGCATTCAAGTTCTGTCGAAAGCCAGCCCGTCGGCAAGGAGGGACGAATGCCACTCTCCGATCATGAGCAGCGGATGCTCGATCAGATCGAGAGCGCTCTCTATGCCGAGGACCCGAAATTCGCCTCGAGTGTGCGTGGCGGAGGGTTCCGGGCGCCGACCGCGCGTCGGCGCCTCCAGGGCGTGGCGTTGTTCGTCGTGGGTCTGGCGATGTTGGTGTCGGGCGTGGCTTTTCACGCCACCTGGATCGGAACCCTGCCGATTCTCAGCGTTTTCGGCTTCATCGTGATGTTCGGCGGCGTGGTGTTTGCTATCACCGGTCCGCGGCTGTCCGGTCGGGGCGATCGTCCCGGGTCGGGCCCCGGAATGTCGCGCCAGCGTCGCGCCCGGGGCGGCGGGGGATCATTCACCAATCGCATGGAGGATCGGTTCCGCCGCCGTTTCGAGGACTAGCGGGACCTAAAGGGGACTAACGGGTTCAACGGGGCAGCCATCGGCTGCCCCGTTGTCGTGTGGCCGGACCCCGTTTCGACTCCAAACAGCGGCCAAATCGAGTCCTGCCGACGCCGATCGGCGCCCCACTGCGCCCCACCGACGCTGCAGCCGCCCATTTTGGTCCTCTGAAATGCGGTTTTCCGACTAGGCAAACGGCCCGTGCGCGGACGTCCAGGCGCCCGGACGCCGGGTAGGTGGCAGATGCACGGGAAAACCGCGACGTGTCGCCCTAGATATGGGGCAAAGTGGGGGATTGTGGGGTATGGTGGCTGAAGTGTTTGGGCGAGCCAGGAGCCGGTTCGGACGGGAGGTGAGCTGGTGTTTCTCGGCACCTACACGCCCAAGCTCGACGACAAGGGGCGACTGACATTGCCCGCCAAGTTCCGCGACGCACTGGCAGGAGGGTTGATGGTCACCAAGAGCCAAGACCACAGCCTGGCTGTCTATCCGCGAACGGAGTTCGAGCAGCTCGCGCGCCGGGCCAGCCAAACGTCGCGGAGCAACCCCGAAGCCAGGGCGTTCCTGCGCAACCTGGCCGCCGGCACCGACGAGCAGCACCCCGACGCCCAGGGCCGGATCACGCTGTCGGCCGACCACCGCCGCTACGCCAACCTGTCCAAGGATTGCGTGGTGATCGGGGCGGTCGACTTCCTCGAGATCTGGGACGCGCAGGCCTGGCAGGACTACCAGCAGACCCACGAAGAGAACTTCTCCGCAGCCAGCGATGAAGCACTCGGCGACATTATCTAATGCGTGGCGACCCGCTACGCCCGGCTCCGCCGCGCTTGCGATCACCACGAGATCTGAGGCGCGTGCCCGTGCACCGTGGCCTCTGCCCGAACCGACCCTGGCGTACTTCCCCAACGCCAGGTTCGTGCCTTCGGACAGGGACCTCGGTGCAGGGGCTCCTACCCTGCAAGCTCCGGTAGGCCGCACGATGCCCGATGGCTCAAGCGATTTCGGGCACCTGCCCGTACTGCTGGACCGTTGCGTCGCCTTGCTTGCCCCGGCACTGACCCGGCACCACTCGGACGGCTCCGGAGCAATCCTCGTCGACGCCACCCTCGGCGCGGGCGGGCACGCCGAGCGCTTCCTGACCGAGTTTCCGGGCCTGCGACTGATCGGACTCGACCGCGACCCGAGCGCGCTCGACATCGCGCGCGGCCGGCTGGCGCGCTTCGCCGACCGGATCACGCTGGTGCACACCCGCTACGACGGCTTGCCCACGGCGCTGACCGAATCCGGTTATGCCGCAACCGAATCGGTCGACGGAGTGCTGTTCGACCTCGGGGTTTCGTCGATGCAGCTGGATCGCGCCGAACGGGGCTTCGCCTACGCCCAGGACGCGCCGCTGGACATGCGGATGGACCCGGAGTCGCCGCTGTCGGCGGCCGACATCCTCAACGAGTACGACGAGAAGGCGCTGGCCGGCATCCTGCACCGCTACGGCGAGGAACGCTTCGCCCGCCGCATCGCGTCGCACATCGTCCGGCGCCGGGCCCAGGCCCCGTTCACCTCCACCGCCGAGCTGGTCGAGCTGCTCTACCAGGCGATTCCGGCCGCTGCCCGACGCACCGGCGGGCACCCGGCCAAGCGCACGTTCCAGGCGCTGCGGATCGCGGTCAACGACGAGCTGAACTCGTTGTCGGGTGCTCTTCCCGCCGCGCTCGACGCGCTCACCGGGTTGGGGCGCATCGTGGTGATGGCGTATCAGTCGCTGGAGGACCGCATCGTCAAGCGGGTGTTCGCCGACGCCGCCGCCTCGCGCACACCGCCGGGCCTTCCGGTCGAACTTCCCGGCCACGAGCCGCGATTCCAGTTGTTGACCCACGGCGCCGAACGGGCCGACGCCGCAGAAATCGAACGCAACCCCCGCAGCGCCCCGGTGCGACTGCGGGCCCTGCAACGCGTCGGAAAGGGCGAGTCATGAAGGGCAAGCGCGAGGCTCAGGTGTCAAAGAACCGCCGCAACGTCGACCGTTCGGGCGGACGCGACACCCGCCGGCGGGCAAGCGGCACGACCGAGGCGGCGCCCCCACGTCGTACCCGGTCCCGTAATGCGACGAACTCGGCCCGCACCCGCGAGGCCAGGACATCCGGTCCGCAAACCAGCCCCATCGCCCGGCCCGTCGAGCGGCCGTCCCGCGCCAAGAGCACAAGCCAGGCCAAGGCGCGGGCCAAAGCGCGGAAAGCCAAGGCGCCCAAGGTTGTTCGGCCCCGCCTGACCGAGCGCCTGGCCATCAGGCTGGCGTCGATCGATCTGCGGCCCCGCACGCTGTTGAGCAGGGTGCCGTTCGTCGTGCTGGTGATCGGTGCGTTGGCCGTCGGCCTGGGCCTGACCCTGTGGTTGTCCACCGACTCCGCCGAGCGGTCCTACCGGCTCAGCGACGCCCGCCAGCGGACCAAGGTGCTGCGCGAGCAAAAGGAGTCGCTGGAACGCGATGTGCGCGAGGCGCAGTCGGCGCCGGCACTGGCCGAGTCGGCCCGCAAGGAGGGCATGATCCCGACGCGGGACACCGCCCATCTGGTCCAGGACCCCGCGGGGAACTGGGTGGTGGTCGGCACGCCCAAGCCGGCCGACGGTGTTCCGCCGCCCCCGCTGAACGCCCCGATTCCCGAGCCCGGCCCGCCGCCGCCCCCGCCGCCGCCGGCCGTTCCGTTGGAGGTGCCGGTGCGCGTGGAGCCCGGCGCCGGCGCCCCGCCCGCGCCGGTCAGGACCGGGCCCGAGGCGCTGCTGCGCGCTCCCGACGGCTCCTCCACCGTCGGCGGCCAGCACCTGCCGCAGGCCGCCCCGCGCCTGCCCGGGACGCCCGGGTCGGCCCCGCTGCCGGGGCTGCCCGCTCCGAGCGCACCGTCGCCGGCTGCGGGACCGGCCGAGGTACCGGTGCCGGTGGGTGGATTGCCCGCTCCGGTGGCCACCCCGCCCGTTCCCGCCGTGCCGTTGGTGCCGGGCGCCGCCTCGGTGCACGCGCCGTCGCCGCTCCCGGGGGCGACGGCGCCGGCACCCGGAAACGGTGAGCAGTTCGGCCCCGTCGCGGTGACGGCTCCGGGCGCCCCACGGTGAGGGGCGCCAAACGGAGCGGCCGGTCGCAGCCCAAGCCGGCGCCGCGCGTTAAGCCGCAGGGTCATTCGGCCACCGCTCGGCGCACCCGGCAGGTGGTGGAGGTGGGTACCCGCGGCGCGTCGTTCGTGTTCCGGCACCGGGCCGGCAATGCCGTCATCCTGGTCCTGATCGTGGTGGCCGCGGTGCAGTTGTTCATCCTGCAGGTGGCGGACGCGCCGACCCTGCGGGCCCAGGCCGCCGGGCAGCTCAAGGTCACCGACGTCGCGAGGGCGGTGCGCGGCAGCATCGTCGACCGCAACAACGACCAGCTGGCCTTCACCATCGAATCGCGCGCATTGACGTTCCAGCCCAAGCGAATCCGCGCGCAGCTGGAGGAGGCCAAGAAGAAGAACCCGGCCGCCCCCGATCCGCAACAGCGGCTGGCCGACATCGCCAAGGAGGTCTCCAGCCGGCTGAACAACAAGCCGGACTATCAGACCGTGCTGAAGAAGCTGCAGGGCAACGACACCTTCGTCTACCTGGCGCGTGCCGTCGACCCGGCCATCGCCAGCACGATCTCCGAAAAATACCCCGAGGTCGGTTCCGAGCGGCAGGACCTGCGCCAGTATCCCGGTGGGGCGCTCGCGGCCAACATCGTCGGCGGCATCGACTGGGACGGGCACGGGTTGCTGGGTCTCGAGGACTCGTTGGACTCCGTGCTGTCCGGGACCGACGGCTCGATCACCTATGACCGCGGATCCGACGGCGTGGTCATCCCCGGCAGCTACCGCAACCGCCACCGGGCGGTGAACGGTTCGACCGTCCAGCTCACCATCGACGACGACATCCAGTTCTACGTGCAGCAGCAGGTGCAGCAGGCCAAGAACCTGTCCGGGGCCCGCAACGCCTCGGCCGTCGTGCTGGACGCCAAGACCGGCGAGGTGCTGGCCATGGCCAACGACAACACCTTCGACCCGTCGCAGGACATCGGGAAACAGGGCGACCGGCAGCTGGGCAACCTGGTGGTGTCCTCGCCGTTCGAACCGGGCTCGGTGAACAAGGTCATCACGGCGTCCTCGGTGATCGAGTACGGGTTGAGCAACCCCGACGAGGTGCTGCAGGTGCCCGGCTCGATCAACATGGGCGGCGTCAACATCCATGACGCGTGGGAACACGGCGTGATGCCCTACACCACCACCGGCATCTTCGGAAAGTCGTCGAACGTCGGCACGCTGATGCTGGCCCAGCGGGTCGGCCCGGAACGCTTCTACGACATGGTCCGCAAGTTCGGCCTGGGTCAGCGCACCAACGTCGGGCTGCCCGGCGAGAGCGCCGGGCTGGTGCCCCCGATCGACCAGTGGTCGGGCAGCACCTTCTCCAACCTGCCTATCGGCCAAGGCCTTTCGATGACCCTGCTGCAGATGGCGGGCATGTACCAGACCATCGCCAACGACGGCGTGCGGATGCCACCGCGGATCATCAAGGCCACCATCGCCCCCGATGGCACCCGGACCGAGGAGCCGCGTCCCGACGGTGTTCGCGTGGTGTCGCCGCAGACCGCGCAGACGGTGCGCCAGATGCTGCGCGCCGTCGTGCAGCGCGACCCGATGGGCTATCAGCAGGGCACCGGTTCGGCGGCCGCGGTTCCGGGCTACCAGATGGCGGGCAAGACGGGCACGGCCCAGCAGATCAACCCCGGCTGCGGCTGCTACTTCGACGACGTCTACTGGATCACCTTCGCCGGCATGGCCACCGTCGACAATCCCCGCTATGTCATCGGCCTGATGATGGACAACCCGCAGCGCAACGCCGACGGCTCGCCGGGACACTCGGCGGCGCCGCTGTTCCACAACATCGCCGGCTGGCTGATGCAGCGCGAAAACGTCCCGCTGTCACCGGATCCCGGTCCGCCGCTGGTGCTGCAGGCTACCTAGGTTCTCCCGGTAGGGCCGCGGGGCACCGCGGATATCGAGTGTGAATCTACGGCGGCGACACGCCGATGCGCGCCGCCATGAGTTCACACTCGAATCCGTCAGCGCACACTCGATGACCCGGTTGGGGCGCTGCTCCTGGGTAGGGTGGCATGGCCGATCATGGCTGACGGAGGTGGTAGGAGTGTCGGTGCCCACTGAGCTGCGGCCTCGCGCCGTCGCCCGTGTGCGGTTGCCGGCGCTGGCGGCACAGGTCGGCGCGGTGGCGGCCGACGGCACGAATGTCCCGGACCTCGCCATCACCGGCGTGACGCTGCGCGGTCAGGACGTGCGCCCCGGTGACCTGTTTGCGGCCCTGCCCGGCGCGACCACGCACGGCGCGCGCTACGCCGGCGAGGCGATCGAACGCGGCGCGGTCGCGGTGCTCACCGACGCCGCCGGCGCCGCGGAGATAGCCGCTTCGGTGCCGGTCCTGCTGCACCCCGAACCGCGCAGCGTCCTCGGTGGCCTGGCCGCCACCGTGTACGGGGACCCGTCGGACCGGCTGACGGTCGTCGGGATCACCGGAACGTCGGGCAAGACCACCACCACCTACCTGGTCGAGGCCGGTCTGCGTGCCGCCGGGCGAACCGCCGGACTGATCGGCACCATCGGAATCCGCATCGACGGCGCGGACATCCCGGGCACGCTGACCACCCCGGAGGCCCCGGCGCTGCAGGCGATGTTCGCCGCCATGGCCGAGCGCGGGGTGGACACCGCCGTGATGGAGGTGTCCAGTCACGCCCTGACGCTGGGCCGCGTGGACGGCACCCATTTCGCCGTGGGCGGCTTCACCAACCTGTCGCGTGACCACCTCGACTTTCACCCCACCATGGCGGACTACTTCGAGGCCAAGGCCTTGCTTTTCGATCCTCGCTCGCCGCTGCGCGCGGCCACCGCCGTGGTGTGCATCGACGACGACCCTGGGCGCGCGATGGCCGTGCGGGCCAAGCAGGGTGGGGCCACGATCACCGTCAGCGCCACCGGGCAACCCGCGCACTGGCGCGCCCTGGACGTGACGACGATCGGCGCCGGGGGACAGGAGTTCACCTCCGTCGACCCGGCCGGCGCGCAGCACCGCGTCGGCATCCGGCTGCCGGGGAACTACAACGTCGCGAATTGCCTTCTCGCGCTGGCGATTCTGGACGCGTGCGGAGTCTCCCCGGAACAGGCGGCACCGGGGCTGGCCGAAGCGAGCGTGCCCGGCCGGCTGGAACACATCGATGCCGGCCAGGACTTTCTTGCGCTGGTCGACTACGCCCATAAGCCCGGCGCGCTGCGGGCGGTGCTGACCACCCTGCGGGCGCCGGGCCGTCGGCTGGCGGTGGTGTTCGGCGCCGGGGGGGATCGCGACCCGGGCAAGCGCGCGGAGATGGGCGAGGTCGCCGCCGAACTCGCCGACCTCGTCGTCGTCACCGACGACAACCCGCGCAGCGAGGACCCGGCGGCGATCCGCCGCGAGATCCTCACTGGGACAAGCGGATCCGGCTCTTCGACCGAGGTGGTCGAGATCGGCGATCGGCGCGAGGCGATCCGGCACGCGGTCGCCTGGGCGCGGGCCGGTGACGTGGTGGTGATCGCCGGCAAGGGCCACGAAACGGGGCAGCGCAGCGGCACCGAGGTCCGCCCGTTCGACGACCGGGTCGAGCTCGCCGCGGCGCTGGAAGACCTGCGGGCGCGCCGATGATCGACCTGACCGTCGCAAGGATCGCCGAGATCGTCGGCGGCACGCTGGCCGACATCTCGCCGGAGGACGCCGCGCAGCGCCGCGTCACCGGGACCGTCGAATTCGACTCGCGGGCCATCGGTTTGGGCGGGCTGTTCCTGGCGCTGCCCGGGGCACGCTCCGACGGGCATGACCACGCGGCGTCGGCGGTCGCCGCCGGTGCTGCCGCGGTACTGGCCGCCCGGCCGGTCGGGGTGCCCGCGATCGTCGTCAAGCCGGAACCGGGCGAGAGCCGCGCCAGCGTGCTCGAGCATGACCCCGACGGGTCGGGCGCGGCGGTGCTGGCCGCGCTGGCCAAGCTGGCCGCGGCGGTGGCCGCCGAGCTGGTCGCCGGCGGCCTGCGGATCATCGGGATCACCGGCTCGTCGGGCAAGACCTCCACCAAGGACCTGGTGAAAGCCGTGCTCGAGCCTCTGGGCGAGGTGGTCGCCCCGCCCGGGTCGTTCAACAACGAGCTGGGCCATCCCTGGACGGTGCTGCGGGCCACCCGCGGCACCGACTTCCTGGTGCTGGAGATGTCGGCGCGCCATCCCGGCAACATCGCCGAGCTGGCGGCCATCGCGCCGCCCGCGATCGGGGTGGTCCTCAACGTCGGCACCGCGCACCTGGGCGAATTCGGCTCCCGCGAGGCCATCGCGCGCACCAAAGCCGAACTGCCGCAAGCGGTTCCACCATCGGGGGTGGTGGTGCTCAACGCCGACGACCCGGCGGTGGCGGCGATGGCCGAGGTGACGCAGGCGCGGGTGGTCCGGGTCAGCCGCAGCGCGGGAGACGTCTGGGCGGGCCCGGTGACGCTGGACGAACTGGCCCGGCCCCGGTTCACGCTGCACGCGCGAGCGACGAGCGCGGAGGTCACCCTCGGCGTCTACGGCGACCACCAGGTGAGCAACGCCCTGTGCGCGGCGGCCGTCGCGCTGGAATGCGGCGCCGGCATCGAGCAGGTGGCCGCGGCGCTGGCCGCGGCGGGTCCGGTGTCGCGGCACCGGATGCAGGTGACCACCCGCGCCGACGGTGTGACGGTGATCGACGACGCCTACAACGCCAACCCCGACTCGATGCGCGCCGGGCTGCAGGCCCTGGCCTGGATCGCCCACGGTAACCAGGCGAGTCCCACCGAGAAACGCCGAAGCTGGGCGGTGCTGGGCGAGATGGCCGAGCTCGGCGAGGATGCGATAACCGAGCATGATCGCATCGGCCGGCTGGCGGTGCGCTTAGATGTCTCTCGACTCGTTGTCGTGGGAAGTGGGAGGTCGATGAGCGCCATGCACCACGCAGCGGTCATGGAGGGCTCGTTTGGAGCCGAGGCGGTGAACGTCGCCGACGGCGACGCCGCCCTGGCATTGCTGCGAGCCGAACTGCGCCCCGGCGACGTGGTTTTGGTCAAGGCGTCCAACGCCGCGGGCCTGGGTGCGCTGGCCGACGCGCTAACCCGTGACGATCGCGACGATCGCGAGCTCCCATGAGACAGATCCTCATCGCCGTCGCGATCGCGGTGACCGTGTCGATCCTGTTGACCCCCGCGCTGATTCGGCTGTACACCAAGCAGGGTTTCGGCCATCAGATCCGCGAGGACGGGCCACCGAGCCACCACACCAAGCGCGGCACGCCGTCGATGGGCGGAGTGGCGATCCTGGCCGGCATCTGGACGGGATACCTCGGCACCCACCTGGCCGGGCTGGCGTTCAACGGCGAAGGGGTGTCCGCGTCGGGTCTGCTGGTGCTGGGTCTGGCCACGGTGCTGGGCGGGGTCGGCTTCCTCGACGACCTGATCAAGATCCGCCGGTCGCGCAACCTCGGGCTGAACAAGACGGCCAAGACCGTCGGGCAGATCGTCGCCGGCGTGCTGTTCGGGGTGTTGGTGCTGCAGTTCCGCAACAACGCGGGCCTGACCCCGGCCAGCGCGAACCTGTCCTACGTCCGAGAGATCGCCACCGTCACGCTGGCGCCCGCGCTGTTTGTGCTGTTCTGCGTGGTCGTCGTCAGCGCGTGGTCCAACGCGGTCAACTTCACCGACGGCCTGGACGGGCTGGCCGCCGGCTGCATGGCGATGGTGACCGCCGCCTACGTGCTGATCACCTTCTGGCAATACGAAAAGGCCTGCGTCAGCACGCCGGGCCTGGGCTGCTACAACGTGCGCGACCCGTTGGACCTGGCGCTCGTCGCCGCCTCGACCGCGGGCGCGTGCATCGGCTTTCTGTGGTGGAACGCCGCCCCGGCCAAGATCTTCATGGGCGACACCGGGTCGCTGGCGCTGGGCGGCATCATCGCGGGGTTGTCGGTGACCAGCCGGACCGAGATCCTCGCGATCGTGCTGGGTTCGCTGTTCGTCGCCGAGATCGTGTCGGTGGTGCTGCAGATCCTGGCGTTCCGCACCACCGGGCGCCGGGTGTTCCGGATGGCGCCCTTCCACCATCACTTCGAGTTGGGCGGCTGGGCCGAAACCACCGTGATCATCCGCTTCTGGCTGCTCACCGCGATCGCCTGCGGCCTGGGCGTGGCGCTGTTCTACGGCGAATGGCTGGGCGCGATCGGTGCCTGACGAGCTCGACCCGCTGGTGGCAGGCGCGCCCGTGCTCGTCGCCGGAGGCCGGGTGACCGGCCGCGCGATCCTGGCCGCGCTGACCCGGTTCGGGGCGACCCCGACCGTCTGCGACGACGATCCGGCGATGCTGCGCCCCTACGCCGAGGACGGTGTCGCCACCGTGGATCCGGGTGTCGCCGAGCAGTGGATCACCGACTGGGCGCTGGTCGTCACGAGTCCCGGCTTTCAGCCGACGACCCCGGTGCTGGCCGCGGCCGCGGCGGCCGGCGTGCCCATCTGGGGCGACGTCGAGCTGGCCTGGCGGCTGGACGCCGCGGGCCGCTACGGGCCACCGCGACGCTGGTTGGTGGTCACCGGCACCAACGGCAAGACGACGACGACCTCGATGCTGCACGCCATGCTGACCGCCGCCGGACTGCGCAGCCTGCTGTGCGGCAACATCGGCAGCCCGGTGCTCGACGTGCTGGATCAGCCCGCCGACCTGCTGGCCGTCGAGCTGTCCAGCTTCCAACTGCACTGGGCGCCGTCGCTGCGGCCCGAGGCCGGCGTGGTGCTCAACATCGCCGAAGACCACCTCGACTGGCATTCGTCGATGGAGGAATACAGCGCGGCCAAAGCCCGGGTGCTCACCGGCCGGGTGGCGGTCGTCGGCCTGGACGACGAGAGGGCGGCCGCGCTACTGCGCACCGCGCCGGCGCCAGTGCGGGTGGGCTTCCGGCTCGGCGAACCGGGCGCGGGCGAGCTCGGCGTGCGGGACGGTCACCTGGTGGACCGCGCCTTCGCCGACGACCTGGTGCTGATGCCCGCCGCGTCGATACCGGTGCCGGGCCCGTCCGGGGTCCTCGACACGCTCGCCGCCGCGGCGCTGGCCCGCAGCGTCGGGGCGTCCCCGGACGCGATCGGCGCCGCGATCGCGGGTTTCCGGCTGGGCCGGCACCGCGCCGAGGTGGTGGCCCGGCCGGAAGAAGCCGACGGCATCACCTACGTCGACGATTCCAAGGCCACCAACCCGCATGCCGCCGAGGCGTCGGTGCTGGCGTATCCGCGGGTGGTGTGGGTGGCCGGGGGTTTGCTGAAGGGCGCCTCCGTCGACGCGGAGGTCGCGCGCATCGCTTCTCGGCTGGTCGGCGCGGTGCTCATCGGCCGAGATCGCGCCCAGGTTGCCGAGGCGTTATCGCGACACGCGCCCGATGTCCCCGTCGTCCAGGTAGTGACAAGCGAGGATGTTGGGATGCAAGGGATGCATGAGACTGCTGATGTTTCTGGGACTTCTGTTGTTGATGTGACAAAAGATGAAGACGGGACGCTGGGGGCTCGCGTGATGGCCGCGGTGGTGGCCGCGGCCCGTGGCCTGGCCCGACCCGGTGACACCGTGCTCCTGGCACCGGCCGGCGCGTCGTTCGACCAGTTCAGCGGCTATGCCGACCGGGGCGACACCTTCGCGGCCGCCGTGCGCGCGGCGATCCGGTAGCCGGTGGGTAACGCGCTGACCCGGCTGCTGCGCCGGGGCAAGGGACCTGATGAGGAAACCGGCGGGGCCCCGGAGCAGGACTCGGAGCAAGTCCCGGAACGGGCCACGTCCGTCCTAGTCGGCGTGCGCAGCCGGTTCGGTTCCTGGCTGGGCCGGCCCATGACGTCGTTTCACCTGCTGATCGCGGTCGCCGCGTTGCTGACGACGCTGGGTCTGATCATGGTGCTGTCGGCGTCGGGCGTGCGGTCCTACGGCGCCGACGGATCCGCGTGGGTGATCTTCGGCAAGCAGGTGTTGTGGACCGTCATCGGGCTCATCGGTTGCTACGCGTCCATGCGGATGTCGGTGCGGTTCATCCGGCGCATGGCGTTCACCAGCTACGCGATCACCATCATCTTGCTGGTGCTGGTTCTGATTCCCGGGATCGGCAACCTGGCCAACGGCTCCCGCAAGTGGTTCGTCGTCGCGGGCTTCTCGATGCAGCCGTCCGAGCTGGCCAAGATCGCGTTCGCCATCTGGGGCGCGCACCTGCTGGCCGCGCGCCGGATGGAACGGGCCTCGCTGCGCGAAATGCTGATTCCCCTGGTGCCGGCCGCGGTCGTCGCGCTGGCGCTGGTGGTGGCCCAGCCCGACCTCGGCCAGACGGTGTCGCTGGGCATCATCCTGCTCGGCCTGCTGTGGTACGCCGGGCTGCCGCTGCGGGTGTTCGTCAGCTCGCTGGCCGCGGTCTTCGTCGCCGGCGCGATTTTGGCCATGTCGGCGGGCTACCGCTCCGACCGGGTGCGGTCCTGGCTGGACCCGGAAAACGACCCGATGGACACCGGCTACCAGGCGCGACAGGCCAAGTTCGCGCTGGCGCACGGCGGCATCTTCGGCGACGGCCTCGGGCAGGGCGTCGCCAAATGGAACTACTTGCCCAACGCCCACAACGACTTCATCTTCGCGATCATCGGCGAGGAGCTCGGCCTGGTCGGGGCGCTGGGGCTGCTCGGGCTGTTCGGGCTGTTCGCCTACACCGGCATGCGCATCGCGCGCCGGTCGGCCGACCCGTTTCTGCGCTTGCTGACCGCCACCACGACGTTCTGGGTGCTGGGCCAGGCGTTCATCAACATCGGCTACGTGATCGGCATGCTGCCGGTCACCGGGCTGCAGCTGCCGCTCATTTCTGCCGGCGGAACATCCACGGCCACAACGCTTTTCATGATTGGCATCATGGCCAACGCGGCCCGGCACGAACCGGAGGCGGTGGCCGCGCTGCGGGCCGGCCGCGACGACAAGGTGAACCGGGTGCTGCGGCTGCCGCTGCCCGAGCCGTATGTGCCGACTCGGATCGAGGCGTTCAGGGACCGCAAGCAGACCCGCCCGAAGCCCGCCAAGCCGCCGGCGGGAAAAAAGCCCGCTCGGCCGGAAAAATCCCAGCGTGCGGCGGCACCGAGAGCGACCGATCGTCGGGCTCGCCCGGGCAGGCATCATGGATCTGGTCAGCGCCACGCCGGCCAGCGTCATAATGGGCGCGTTCGCGCATTGGAAGGTCAGCGTTACGGGTGAACGACACGATCAGGCAGCCGGCCGGCGGGCAGGGGGCGATGCCCTCGCCCGCCGGTGCCGCATCAACGGTCAAATCCACCCTGTCGGTCGTGTTGGCCGGCGGGGGGACCGCCGGGCATGTGGAGCCCGCGATGGCCGTCGCCGACGCGCTGTCCGCCCTGGACCCGCAGGTCCGGATCACCGCGCTGGGCACCGCGCGGGGGCTGGAGACCCGGCTGGTACCCGAGCGTGGCTACCACCTCGAGCTGATCACGCCGGTGCCGCTGCCGCGCAAACCCAACGGTGATTTGGCGCGGCTGCCACCGCGGGTGTGGCGCGCCGTGCGCGAGGCGCGGGCCGTGCTCGACGCCGTCGACGCCGACGTCGTCGTCGGTTTCGGCGGGTATGTGGCGTTGCCGGCCTATCTGGCCGCGCGGATGCGCCGCCGCGTCCCGGTGCTGATCCACGAGGCCAACGCGCGGGCCGGGATCGCCAACCGCGTCGGCGCGCGCACCGCGGACCGAATCCTGTCCGCGGTCCCGGATTCCGGGTTGCGACGCGCGCAGGTGGTCGGGGTGCCGGTCCGCGCGGCCATCACAACGCTCGACCGCGCCGCGCTGCGCGCCGAGGCGCGCAGGCACTTCGGCTTCGCCGAGGACGCCCGGGTGCTGCTGGTGTTCGGCGGCTCGCAGGGCGCGGTCTCGCTGAACCGCGCCGTCTCGGCGGCCGCCGCCGACCTGGCCGCCGCGGGGGTGGCGGTGCTGCACGCGCACGGGCCCAAGAACACCCTCGAGCTGCGCGCGCCCGACCCGGGCGACCCGCCGTATGTGGCAGTGCCCTACCTGGACCGGATGGACCTGGCGTACGCCGCCGCCGACCTGGCGATCTGCCGGTCCGGCGCGATGACGGTCGCCGAGGTGTCCGCCGTCGGTCTGCCGGCCATCTACGTGCCGCTGCCGATCGGCAACGGCGAACAGCGGCTCAACGCGCTGCCGGTGGTCAACGCCGGCGGCGGCATGATCGTCGCCGATTCCGACCTGACACCGGGGCTGGTGGCCCGCGAGGCCGGCGGGCTGCTCAACGACCCGGACCGGCTGGCCGCGATGACGACGGCCGCCGCGCAGGTCGGACATCCCGAGGCGGCGCGCGACGTGGCCCAGGCGGCGCTGGACCTCGCGGCTTCGCGGAGACGCCGGTGAACGCCGAGCAGTTGCCGCCCGAATTGCGCCGCGTGCACATGGTGGGCATCGGGGGAGCCGGGATGTCGGGCGTCGCCCGCATCCTGCTGGATCGCGGCGGGCTGGTGTCGGGGTCGGACGCCAAGGAGTCGCGCGGCCTGCACGCGCTGCGGGCCCGGGGCGCGGAGATCCGGATCGGCCATGACGCGTCGTCGCTGGATCTGCTGCCCGGTGGGCCGACCGCCGTCATCACCACCCATGCCGCCATCCCCAAGACCAATCCCGAACTCGTCGAGGCCCGGCGCCGCGGCATTCCCGTCATCCTGCGGCCGGCGGTGCTGGCCAAGCTGATGGCCGGGCGCACCACGCTGATGGTCACCGGCACGCACGGCAAGACGACCACGACGTCGATGTTGATCGTGGCGCTGCAGCATTGCGGGCGCGACCCGTCGTTCGCGGTCGGCGGCGAGTTGGGGGAGGCCGGCACGAACGCCCATCACGGCAGCGGTGACTGCTTTGTCGCCGAGGCCGACGAGAGCGACGGCTCGCTGCTGGAGTACACGCCCAACGTTGCGGTCGTCACCAACATCGAGTCCGATCACCTGGACTTCTACGGCAGCGCCGAAGCCTACGTCGGGGTGTTCGACTCCTTCGCCGAACGACTGGTGCCCGGCGGCGCGTTCGTGGTGTGCACCGACGATCCCGGCGCCGCGGCGCTGGCCCAGCGCACCGAGGAGCTGGGCATTCGGGTGCTGCGCTACGGGTCGGGGCCGGCCGATGACCTGGCCGCCGCGCTGCTGTCCTGGGAGCAGCACGGGACCGAGGCCGTCGCCGAGATCCAGCTGAACGGCGCATCGCGGCCGATGCGACTGTCCGTGCCCGGACGGCACATGGCACTCAATGCGCTGGGTGCATTGCTGGCCGCGGTGGAGGTCGGCGCCCCGGTCGATGACGTGCTCGACGGGCTCGCCGGCTTCGAGGGTGTGCGTCGCCGCTTCGAGCTGATCGGGACCTCGGGAGACGGCCCGGCCCCGACGTCGCTGGTGCGGGTGTTCGACGACTACGCGCACCACCCCACCGAGATCAGCGCCACGCTGGCGGCGGTGCGCATGGTGGTCGAGCAGGGCGGCGGGGGCCGTTCGCTGGTGGTATTTCAACCCCATTTGTATTCGCGCACTAAGGCTTTCGCCGCCGAGTTCGGTCGCGCGCTGAATGCCGCCGACGAGGTGTTCGTGCTCGATGTCTACGGCGCGCGCGAACAACCCCTCGCGGGGATCAGCGGAGCCAGCGTCGCCGAGCACGTCAGCCCGGCCAAGGTGCACTACATCCCGGATTTCTCGGCGGTCGCCGAGCAGGTGGCCGCCGCCGCCGGCCCGGGCGACGTCATCGTCACGATGGGCGCCGGCGACGTGACCATGCTGGGGCCGGAGATCGTCACCGCCCTGCGGGCGCGGGCCAATCGCAGCGCGCCCGGCCGGCCCGGGGGTGCGCGGTGAGCGAGCCCGACGACACCCTGGTTTCCAAGGTCGGCGAGGCCACCGAAACCGACCCGGAGAACGCCGTCACCGAGCCACTGCTCGCCCAACCGCAGGACGGGGAACCCGAAGCGCCCCCACCCGACGTCGAGGTCGAGGGTCCGCGCCGACGCGCCCGTCGGGAACGGGCCGAGCGCCGCGCGGCCCAGGCCCGCGCCAGGGCCATCGAGGAGGCACGCCGCGAGGCCAAGCGGCGGGCCAGGGGCCGCATCATGGATGAGCCCAAACCCGCGCGCGGCGTGGTTCGGGGCCTGAAGATGCTGCTGCTGACCGTGATACTGGCCGTCGCCGGGGTCGGGCTCGCGCTCATCCTCTATTTCACGCCGGCGATGTCGGCGCGCAACATCGTGGTCAGCGGGACCGGGGCGGTCACCCGCGAGGAGGTTCTGGACGCGGCGAAGGTGCGGCCGGGGACGCCGCTGCTGCAAATCAACACCAACCAGGTCGCCGACCGGGTGGCCGCGATCCGTCGGGTGGCCAGCGCGCGGGTGCAGCGCCAATACCCGTCGGCGCTGCGGATCACGATCGTCGAGCGAATCCCGATGGTGGTCAAGGACTTTCCCGACGGCCCGCACCTGTACGACCGCGACGGCGTCGACTTCGCGACCGCTCCGCCGCCGCCGGCCCTGCCCTACATCGACGTCGCCGATCCCGGGCCGACCGATCCGACCACCAAGGCGGCGCTGCAGGTGTTGCTCGCGCTGCGGCCCGAGGTGGCGGGCCAAGTGGCCCGGATCGCGGCCCCGTCGGTGTCGTCGATCACGCTGACGCTCGGCGACGGGCGGGTCGTGATCTGGGGGAGCACCGACCGCGCCGAGGAGAAGGCCGAAAAGCTGGCCGCGTTGCTGACCCAGCCCGGTCGGACCTACGACATCTCCAGCCCCGACCTGCCGACGGTGAAGTAAAACGTCTCAACTCGCCGCTCGGCATTGCGCACGCTCACCAAAAAACCCGTGGCGCGTCTCGGCGCGCCTGCACGGTTAGCACCCGTCGTACCCATACGGTTCTGGATACGCGGATCAACTTGACATAACTCTAACCCTATAGTTGAGGTTGAGGGTTTTGCAAGCGGACACGCTGAGTCCTAACCGGGTTCCACCAGGGAGTGAAACGAATGATGACCCCCCCGCACAACTACCTGGCCGTCATCAAGGTTGTGGGTATCGGTGGCGGCGGCGTCAATGCCGTCAACCGGATGATCGAGCAGGGCCTCAAAGGCGTGGAGTTCATCGCGATCAACACCGACGCGCAGGCGTTGTTGATGAGCGATGCCGACGTCAAGCTCGACGTCGGCCGCGACTCCACCCGGGGGCTGGGCGCCGGCGCCGACCCGGAGGTCGGGCGCAAGGCCGCCGAGGACGCCAAGGATGAGATCGAAGAACTGCTGCGCGGCGCCGACATGGTGTTCGTCACCGCCGGTGAGGGCGGCGGCACCGGCACCGGCGGGGCGCCCGTCGTCGCCAGCATCGCCCGCAAGCTGGGCGCGTTGACGGTCGGCGTGGTCACCCGGCCGTTCTCGTTCGAGGGCAAGCGGCGCGGCAACCAGGCCGAAAGCGGCATCTCGGCGCTGCGGGAGAGTTGCGACACCCTCATCGTGATCCCCAACGACCGGCTGCTGCAGATGGGCGACGCCGCGGTCTCGCTGATGGACGCGTTCCGCAGCGCCGACGAGGTGCTGCTCAACGGCGTGCAGGGCATCACCGACCTGATCACCACGCCGGGCCTGATCAACGTCGACTTCGCCGACGTCAAGGGCATCATGTCCGGGGCCGGCACCGCGCTGATGGGCATCGGCTCGGCCCGCGGCGAGGGGCGTTCGCTCAAGGCCGCCGAGATCGCCATCAACTCGCCGCTGCTGGAAGCGTCCATGGAGGGCGCCCAGGGTGTGCTGATGTCGATCGCCGGCGGCAGCGACCTGGGGTTGTTCGAGATCAACGAGGCGGCATCGTTGGTGCAGGATGCCGCCCATCAGGACGCCAACATCATCTTCGGCACGGTGATCGACGACTCGCTGGGCGACGAGGTGCGCGTCACCGTCATCGCGGCCGGCTTCGACGCCACCGGCCCCGGCCGCAAGCCCGTCATCGGCGCGGCCGGCGGCACGGAAAAGACCGGCGCACACGCCATTGCGTCGGCGAAGGCCGGCAAGCTCAGCTCCACGCTGTTCGAGCCCGTCGACGCCGTCAGCGTGCCGGTGCACACCAACGGGTCAACCCTGAACATCGGTGGCGACGACGACGACGTCGACGTGCCCCCGTTCATGCGCCGCTGAGCTCCGCATGGGGGCGGAATCCGGATACTGGACACGTGAGCGTTCGCATCCGGCGAGTGACAACCACACGGGCGGGGGGCATTTCGGCGCCGCCGTTCGACACCTTCAACCTCGGCGACCATGTGGGTGACGACCCGGCCGCGGTGGCCGCGAACCGCGCCCGGCTGGGTGCCGCGATCGGGCTCGGGGCCGAGCGGGTGGTCTGGATGAACCAGGTGCATGGCGACCGCGTCGAGGTGGTCAGCGAACCCGGTGGCGCCGCGCTCGATGACACCGACGCCTTGGTCACCAAGACGCCCCGACTCGCGCTGGCGGTGGTGACGGCCGATTGTGTGCCGGTACTGCTGGGCGACGCGCGCGCCGGCGTTGTCGGCGCCGTCCACGCCGGGCGCGTCGGGGCCCAGCGGGGCGTGGTGGTCCGCGCGGTCGAGGCGATGCTGAGCTTGGGCGCCCACGTCGAGGACCTGTCGGTGCTGCTCGGTCCGGCGGTCAGCGGCGCCAACTACGAAGTCCCCGCCGCGATGGCCGACGAGGTCGAGGCCGCGTTGCCGGGCAGCCGCACCACCACCTCGGCCGGGACGCCGGGACTTGACCTTCGGGCCGGAATCGCTTGTCAGCTACGCGGTTTGGGTGTCACGTCGATCGATGCCGATCCGCGCTGCACGGTGGCCGACCCGAGTTTGTTCAGCCATCGCCGGGGTGCGCCCACCGGTCGGTTGGCGTCGCTGGTCTGGATGGAATGACGCGCGATGGCGGTAGAGCCTGGTGTGCAAACCGACCGCGAATCGCAATTAACACATGCGTTGGCGGCGGTGCGATCACGGCTCGCGGCGGCCGCGGAAGCGGCGGGTCGCAATGTCGGCGAAATTGAACTATTACCGATTACCAAATTCTTTCCAGCAACCGACGTTGCGATTTTGTCGCGATTGGGTTGTCGGTGCGTTGGCGAATCGCGCGAGCAGGAAGCGGCGACGAAGGTAGCCGAACTCGCCCGATTGTCGGCCGCATACCCGCGGGCCGACTTGCGGGCGATGCACTGGCATATGGTCGGCCAGATTCAACGCAACAAGGCCCGGTCGCTGGCCCGCTGGGCGCATACCGCGCACTCGATCGACAGCTCGCGGTTGGTGGCCGCGCTCGATCGCGCGGTCGCGTCGGCCCTGGCCGACGGCAGCCGACAACACCCGCTGCGGGTCTATGTCCAGGTCAGTCTCGATGGCGACGTGTCGCGTGGTGGCGTCGATATCGGCACACCCGGCGCGGTGGAGCTGGTTTGCGCCGCGGTCGAGGAGGCGAGCGGTCTGGAACTCGTCGGACTGATGGGCGTCCCGCCCCTGGAATGGGACCCCGAGCAGGCCTTTGACCGGCTGCAATCCGAGCATGCCCGGCTGCTGGAAATGCATCCGAATGCGGTCGGATTGTCCGCCGGCATGTCGAATGACTTCGAAATTGCCGTCAAACATGGTTCGACGTGTGTGCGTGTCGGTACCGCGCTATTGGGCCCACGGCAGCTACGGTCACCGTAATTAGTCACTGTAGTCACACCTTCATCACAGACACCAATACTCCCAAGGGCTTAGAGAGGGATCACAGCAAATGAGCACACTCCACAAGGTGAAGGCCTACTTCGGTATGGCGCCGATGGATGACTACGAGGACGAGTACTACGACGACCGCGCTCCCTCCCGCGGTTTCCCGCGGCCGCGGTTCGACGACGGCTACGGCGGCCGCTATGACCGCGACTACGAGGACCCCCGGGACCCCCGCGGCGACCTGCGCGACCCCGACTACCCGCCGCCCAGCAGCTACCGCGGCGGCTATGGCGAGGAACCGCCGTACCGGTCCCGCGAGTTCGAGCGGCCTTCGGACATGAGGGACATGAGTCGGCCGCGCCTCGGCTCGTGGCTGCGCGGTTCCACTCGCGGCTCGTTGGCGATGGACCCGCGCCGGATGGCGATGATGTTCGAGGAAGGCCACCCGCTGTCGAAGATCACCACGCTTCGGCCCAAGGACTACAGCGAGGCCCGCACCATCGGCGAGCGCTTCCGCGACGGCACCCCGGTCATCATGGACCTGGTGTCGATGGACAACGCCGACGCCAAGCGGCTGGTCGACTTCGCTGCCGGCTTGGCCTTCGCGTTGCGTGGTTCGTTCGACAAGGTGGCGACCAAGGTGTTCCTGCTGTCGCCCGCCGACGTCGACGTGTCACCGGAAGAGCGTCGCCGGATCGCTGAAACCGGCTTCTACGCATACCAATAGCGGCTTCGGAGCCCGGGTCGGTACGCTGGCGAGCATTCTCGTCATCTCATCGTTAGGTCGGGCTCTCGTTGGTGCTGTTCTTCCAGATCCTTGGGTTTGCGCTGTTCATCTTCTGGCTGCTGCTCATCGCTCGGGTCGTCGTCGAGTTCATCCGTTCGTTCAGCCGTGACTGGCGTCCGACCGGCATCACCGTGGTGATCCTGGAGATCATCATGTCGATCACCGATCCACCGGTGAAGCTGTTGCGCAGGCTCATCCCGCAACTGACCATCGGCGCGGTCCGCTTCGACCTGTCCATCATGGTGCTGCTACTGGTGGCCTTCATCGGCATGCAATTGGCGTTCGGCGCCGCGCAGGCCTGAGGGGGACGACGGTTCGGCCACGGTTTGGCCTCGATTTGATGAGCGCGATTTTCAAGTTGTAAGGATTGGGATTTTATTGCCCTCAGAGTTTGAAATTGGCTCTTATTTATTGGCCTAATCGGCAACCGCCGGGTCTGGTGTGACAGGATGGACGCCAGTTGCGCGATGGCTACCACTGCGTTTTACACTCTGCAGATCGTTTGACAGGAACTTGAGGGGATCGAACAATGCCGCTTACCCCAGCCGACGTCCACAACGTGGCGTTCAGTAAGCCGCCCATCGGCAAGCGTGGTTATAACGAAGACGAGGTCGACGCCTTCCTCGACTTGGTGGAAAACGAGCTGACTCGGCTCATCGAAGAGAACGCTGATCTGCGCCAGCGCATCGAGGAGTTGGACCGGGAAGTGGCCGGCGGGGGCGGCGGCGCATCCGCTCAGCCCACCCAGGCGATTCCGACCTTCCAGCCCGAGCCCGAACCCGAGCCCGAGCCCGTGCGCCCGGCGCCCGTCGCGGCACCGGTGGCGGCGCCGGCGCAGGCGGGGACGAACGAGGAACAGGCCTTGAAGGCCGCTCGGGTGCTGGCCCTGGCGCAGGACACTGCCGACCGGCTCACCAGCACCGCCAAAGCCGACTCCGACAAGATGCTCGCCGACGCCCGCGCGAACGCCGACCAGATTGTCAGTGAGGCTCGACACACCGCGGAGACCACTATCGCCGAGGCGCGTCAACGCGCGGACACCATGCTCGCCGATGCGCAAAGCCGGTCCGAGAGCCAGCTGCGCCAAGCGCAGGAGAAGGCGGATGCGCTGCAGGCCGACGCCGAGCGCAAGCATTCCGAGATCATGGGAACCATCAATCAGCAGCGCACCGTCCTGGAGGGCCGCCTCGAGCAGCTGCGGACGTTCGAGCGCGAGTACCGCACCCGGCTCAAGACCTACCTGGAGTCCCAGCTCGAGGAGCTGGGCCAGCGCGGTTCGGCGGCGCCGGTGGATTCCAGTGCGGACGCCGGCGGGTTCGACCAATTCAATCGGGGTAATAACTAGCCCGAACGCTCGCGCGGCCTCGAGGTCGGTACATTCGATCGGGCGGTTCGCACAGTGGCTGGAGGATGACCGATGCTGATCATTGCGCTGGTATTGGCCCTGGTGGGGCTGGTGGCGCTGGTATTCGCGGTCGTCACGAGCAATGAACTGGTGGCCTGGGTCTGCATCGCGGCCAGCGTGTTGGGTGTGGTGCTGCTGATCATCGACGCAGTACAGGAACGCCGGCGAGGTGACGCGGGCGACCAGGTCGACCACGACGGCAGTGCTGATCAAGACAGCGACGATCAAGCCGCGGTGGACTACCCGGAGGAAGCCGCCGAGGACGAGCCGCCGGCCGAGCCCGCCACAGAAGCCCCGACCGAGGCGAACGAGGAATCGGCGGTGCCCGCCGAAGGTCGCGGCGACGATCACGCCTGAACCTAGGCGAGCAGCTCGCGCACCTCGTCGTCGCTGACCTGGTGGAAATCGGCGTAGACCTGCCCGACGGCGTCAAAATCGACTGGCGTGGTCGCACACACCACGTCGTCTGCTTCCCGGGCGAGTTCGCGGCAGGTTGACTGCGGCCCCACCGGCACCGCCACCACGATCTGTTGCGGACCCGCGGCGCGCACGGCGCGCACAGCCACCAGCATGCTGGCGCCGGTGGCGATGCCGTCGTCGACCAGGATCACGATCTTGCCGCGTGGGTCGGCGACCGGGCGGCCGCCCCGGTAGGCGCGCTCGCGCCGCGCCAGTTCGGCGGTTTCGCGCTCGATCGCCTCGCGCACCTGCTCGTCGCTGATGCGCAGGCTGGAAACCACGTTGTCATTCATGACGACCCCGCCGCCGCTGGCCACGGCACCCATCGCGAGTTCCGACCATCGCGGCACCCCGAGCTTTCGGACCAAAAAGACATCCAGCTCGGCGTGCAACGCCGAGGCAACCTCCCGGGCCACCGGGACACCGCCACGAGCCAGACCCAGAACCAGCAGATTGTCCTTGCCGCGGTAGGCCGCGAGTTCCTCGGCCAGCGCGCGGCCGGCGTCATGGCGGTCGCGGAACGTGCGCGCTGCTGTCCTCCGCAGAAAGCTTGGTCGGTTCATTGTCTTGCGTCCCAGGCTACTAGTCCCAGGTAACCCTGTGTCCGGCGATGGGATGAGCGGTACCCCAATGATGTGCGCCCCGTGTCGGTTAGAGGACGAAAAGCGTTGGAAATAACCGGGATTGACGGTCTTATGGCGGGTCGGGCGTCTCGCAGTGGCCGGGAAACGAGACGCGCAAGCGGCACGCTGGGTTCCCATCGGGACTGATCACCGCGGCGTGCTGGGGCCGTGCAAGCGCCGGTCCCAAACGGCGACGATTAGGCCGGGGTCGCCGAGTGCCACCGCGCTGGCCAGATGGGCGGCGTCGGCTCCGCCTAAGGCATGGGCTCGGGCGAGGTGGCCGGCGTGGCGTTCACCCGTCGCGATGAGTTCGACTGGGTGGGTGGCGGCTCGGCGGCAAATGCAGAAAACCCGCTCGTATCCAGCGCAGAGCGGGTTTTCATATTTTTAGCTAACGAATTGTGTCCGAGGGGGGACTTGGCCATCTGCGACACGGGTTGGGATCTTTGAGTTGGGTCGTTGATCCCGCCGATTGCGGTTCGTGTGCTTCATGGGCGTAGGGCGGCGACGGGTATCACCTGGATTCCGTCCTTGCGGGTGTAGCCGTAGGTTGCCGTGGTGATGACGCCCAGAACGGCGGGTTCACCGGCTTTCTCCGTGTCTATGGTCGAGGCGAACCGCAGCAGGGCCCCAGCCGCGTCGTCGATGCGGCCGGGGCCGAGTTTCACTTCGAAGGCTCCCCACGTGCCATCGGGAATCTGAAGGACGACATCAACCTCTACGCCGTTGCTGTCCCGGTAGTGCGCAACGGCTCCGCGCAGGGGTGACGACAGTACCCGCAGATCCCGCACTACGAGGGACTCGAACAGGAATCCACCGAAACCGAGATCGTCCAGCAGCCGTTTCGGGGTGCTGGCAAGTGCTGCGACGGCAAGTGAAGGATCGACGAAGTGGCGTTTGGGTTCTTGTCGCAGCGTTGCCCTGGATCGCAGGTGCGTTGACCAGGCTGGCACGTCGTCGATGAGCATGAGCCGTTCAAGCGCGCCCAGATAATCGTAGATAGTGGTTCGAGCGAGTGCTGTTTCGTTGTCGCCCAACGTTTCTCGCGCTAGCGCAGAGATCTTCACCTCGGTTGCGGTGTTCCGCGCCAGTGACGTCAGTAGTCGTCGCAGGCGTTCGGGGTCGCGTCGCGGCCCAGAGATCGATGGGATATCGATTTCGCGTGCGTGATCCAGGTAGTCGACGTTGCGCTGCAGCGCACTATCGACGGTGCTTCCCAAGTTGGAGGGCCAGCCGCCGACCGCGATGCGATCGACGATATCTCGTATACCCAGTCCGGGGTCTGGGCAGGATGTGTGTTCTCCGGCAAGGAGGCCGGCCAGAGAGATTTCGCCGGTGGAATCGCCGACTTCGTACAGTGACATCGGGCGCATCGAGATCCTGGCGAACCGCCCGGCCCCACTATGTCGCGTCACGTCGTCTGCCGGAGTCGATGAGCCGGTGAGGATGAACTGTCCGGCTGACTGCCGGTTATCGATAGCGCGCCGCACGTGATTCCACAGCGGGGTCCCGCCGATCTGCCATTCGTCGACAAGCCGAGGCGGTGCTCCATCGAGGATCAGGGCCGGGTCGGCGTCGAGCGCGTGGCGGGCACTGGAGTCGACATCGAGCAGGACTTCGCTGGCCGCGAATTGGCGCGCGGTCCAGGTTTTCCCGCAGGCCTTCGGGCCTTCCAATACAACAGCGCCGGCGGAAGTCAAACGGTCGCTGAGAAGCTGGTCAGCGACTCGCGGTCGATACTCCACACCTAAAGACTACAGTTTGTGTCCTTGTATAACTACAGTTTGTGGAAGTTAGCCACTACACTTTGTTGATTGAAGTTGCGGGCCGCGCTGTCTGGCCGCCGGACAGGCATGAGGTTGGTCTCGACAAGGGGTATTTGCACTCGGGCCCTCGGCGTGCCCTGCGGTTGTTGGGGACGAAGGTGCCTGAGTCTTTGAAGCGTGACCATCAAATTCAATCGTCGTCCGATGAACACAGCACCCCGCCAAGATCCGAAGAGCCAACAAACTGGTGTCCGTGGGGAAACTGGTGTCCGAGGGGGGACTTGAACCCCCACGCCCATTAGTAGGGCACTAGCACCTCAAGCTAGCGCGTCTGCCATTCCGCCACTCGGACAACGCCAACCGCATCGGTTGGCAGCTAAGGCTATCGGATTGGCCGCCAGCGACCCAACCGGCCCCACACGGCTCGTCCTGTCAGAACGGTTGAATCGCCCCGGCGAGTCCGGAGACTTTCTGATATGAGATTTCAGCCGGCGGCTGGTCTCTGACGTTGAGCGTAATAGGCGGCCTCAAGTTCGGTTGGCGGAACGTCGCCGCAGTACTCATACAGGCGGCGGTGGTTGAACCAGTCGATCCAGCGTGCGGTGGCCAGCTCGACGTCCTCGATGGAGCGCCAGGGCTTGCCGGGTTTGATCGCTTCGGTCTTGTATAGGCGACTCCTCGGTCGTTGTTCCGGGCCGCGTCCGCAATTCGGCGTTCTCTCGCCGGAGGCGCTTTAACTCGACTGACTCCTCGGTCGTTGTTCCGGGCCGCGCGCCGGCATCAACCTGGGACTGCCGAAACCACTTACGTACAGTCTCGGCCGACCCAACCCCGAGCAGCCGCGCAACCTCGCTAATCGCAGCCCACTCCGAATCGTGCTGGTGGCTGATCTCGTCGACCATGCGCACCGCCCGCTCACGCAGCTCCTGCGGATACCTCCTCGATGAACCACCTGACATGACTCCAACCTTCCCAAGAAGTGGAGTCTCCGGACATTCCGGGGCGGTTCAGCCAGCCAACAAGAACGACGGCTGCCACGTCGAGCAGAAGAACTGGGCAGTGGTACGCACAGTGGTCGGCTACTACCGTTACGACACCGCGTCAGAACTGTTGCTACTCAACGAAATCTGGCGACTGCAGTCGAACCTGACCAACTACTTCTCCCCCCAGCAGAAACTGATATCCAAAGTCCGCACAGGGGCCAAAGTGTCCAGGAAACATGACAAGGCCACCACCGCATTTCACCGCACGATCGACCACCCGGGCATAACCGTGGACCGCATCGTGGCGCTCAAGCGGAGCTACTCACTGATCAATCTCCCACCGCGCCAGATCGCGGCGTTGAGCACTGAGCTCTTCACTCTGATCACCAGCAAAGCCGCAGACGGTGCCCCCGCCCCAGTCAACAAGCGCGCACGCTCACGTGAGGCAACGAATCACCCTTCGCGCGCATCTTGACATGAGGCAACTCGACGACAAGCGCGCGCCCGAGCCCTTCGTGCCCAGCAGTGGTAGGAAGGGTGACTGTGGCTACCGGGACAAACGATGCGACCGGCGATGACGTGGTTGAGGTCGTCAGCAGGCTGATCCGATTCGACACCACCAACACCGGCGACCCCGAGACCACCAACTGCGAGGCCGAGTGCGCGCGCTGGGTCGCCGAGCAACTGGCGGAGGTCGGCTACCAGCCCGAATACCTCGAATCCGGTGCGCCCGGGCGGGGCAATGTGTTCGTCCGCCTAGAAGGAGCCGACAACTCGCGCGGCGCCCTGCTCATCCACGGACACCTCGACGTCGTGCCCGCCGAACCGGCCGACTGGAGCGTGCACCCGTTTTCCGGGGCGATCGAAGACGGCTATGTCTGGGGCCGCGGCGCGGTCGACATGAAGGACATGGTGGGCATGATGATCGTGGTCGCCCGGCAGTTAAAGCGCGCGGGCATCGTGCCACCGCGCGATCTGGTGTTCGCCTTCCTCGCCGACGAGGAGCACGGCGGCAAGTACGGGTCGCACTGGCTGGTCGACAATCGGCCCGACCTGTTCGACGGCGTCACCGAGGCGGTCGGGGAAGTCGGCGGGTTCTCGCTCACCGTGCCCCGCCCGGACGGCGGTGAGCGCCGCCTCTACCTGATCGAGACGGCCGAAAAGGCCATCAGATGGATGCGGCTCACGGCCCGGGGTCAGGCCGGCCACGGCTCGATGGTCAACGACCAAAACCCCGTCACCACGCTGGCCGAGGCGGTCGCCCGGCTCGGTCGCCACCAATTCCCGCTCGTGCTCACCGACACCGTCGTCGAATTCCTGGTTGCCCTGAGCGAGGAGACCGGGCTGCCGTTCGACCCGGAGGCGCCCGACCTCGCGGGCATGATGGACAAACTCGGCCCGATGGCCCGGATGCTGAAGGCGATACTGCACGACACCGCGAATCCCACCATGCTCAAGGCCGGATACAAGGCCAACGTGATCCCGGCGACCGCGGAAGCGGTGGTGGACTGCCGTGTGCTGCCCGGCCGGAAGGAGGCGTTCGAGGCCGAGGTCGACGAGTTGATCGGCCCCGACGTGACCCGGGAGTGGATCAGGGATCTGGCGTCATATGAAACCAGCTTCGACGGCGATCTGGTCGATGCGATGAACGCCGCCGTGCTGGCGCTCGATCCCGACGCCCGGACAGTGCCGTATATGCTCTCGGGCGGAACGGACGCGAAAGCCTTCTCGCGCATAGGGATTCGTTGCTTCGGCTTCAGCCCGCTGCGGCTTCCGCCCGACCTGGATTTCGCTTCGCTGTTCCACGGCGTCGACGAGCGGGTACCCACCGACGCGCTGAAGTTCGGCACCGAGGTGCTGGCACACTTTCTCACGCACTGCTAGTGACACGACCAAAGGAGACCGACCCATGGATTCGCGCCCAGACCCGTATGACGCGCTGCCCAAGCTGCCGACGTTCAGCCTGACCTCGGACTCGATCACCGACGGCCAGCCGCTGGCCACACCGCAGGTCAGCGGAATCATGGGCGCCGGGGGGCAGGATGTCAGCCCGCAGCTGAGCTGGTCGGGCTTCCCCGACGAAACCCGCAGCTTCGCGGTCACGGTCTATGATCCCGACGCCCCGACATTGTCCGGATTCTGGCACTGGGCCGTGGCCAACCTACCGGTCGACGTCACCGAGCTGCCCGCCGGCGCCGGCGACGGCAGCAACCTGCCGGGCGGCGCGCTGACGTTGGTCAACGACGCCGGAATGCGCCGCTACATCGGCGCCGCACCGCCACCCGGCCACGGCGCGCATCGGTACTACGTCGCCGTGCACGCGGTCAAGGTCGACAAACTCGACCTCAGCGAGGACGCCAGCCCGGCGTTTCTTGGATTCAATCTGTTCCAGAATGCGATCGCGCGAGCGGTCATCCACGCCACCTACGAGCAGACGTAGATCGACCACCAAACACCGATAACAAGATCCGGCGACGCCGCGCGATGGGTGCTAGCTTGCGTCAATGGATCTGTGGGGCCCACTGCTGGGCGTGATCGTGTTTGCCAGCTCGGTCGCCGTACCCGTGGTGGCCATCTGGATTTTCCGGAAGTCCAAAAACCCGAGCATCCGCGGTCCGGCGCTGACCGGGACGGCGCAGGTGCTGTCGGTGCAAACGACGGGCATGACTGTCAACGACAGCTACGTGCTGCAAATCGCCCTGCGGGTGCAAGTACCGGACCGCCCGCCGTACGACGCGACGGTATCGCGGCGGATTCATCCCATCCAGATGGCCGCCATCCAACCCGGGCGCATTATCCCCGTGCGGGTCGACGCGACCGATCCGAACGTCATTGAGTTCGACTTCAATCGGTCGGCCCAGTCGCCCCAGACGCTCGCTTCCAGGGCGATGACGGCTGCCCAGCTCGCCGACGCGGTCAAGCGCGCTCCGGGGGCGGGCTCGGTCGGCTCGGCGGCTGATCTGCTCGCGTCGGGGCAGCGCGTCCGAGCGGTGCTAAAGTCGTTCGCTCCCACCGGAACTACACCCCGCAGTCTCGGCAGAACCCCGAGCAGACCGGAATTGCTCGACGCCCCGCACTACATTGTCGAGGTCGAACTGCACTTTCCGAATTTGGCTCCGCTCACGGGTCGTAACCAGCAGACGGTACCCGTCGAGCAGGTGCCCACGCTGTCAATCGGCCGCGAACTGGTCTGCGCCGTGGACCCGGGCGATCCGACCAACCGATTCGTCATCGACTGGGACAGCACCCCGTAGGTTCAGCCCGGCGGTCTTTCGCGTTTGGCGACCGCCGAGCCGACCGCGTCATGCAGCGAGGCGAACCCGCCGTCGTGCAATCGCCGCGCGATGCCGTCGTGAATATGCTTGGGCCACAACAGGCCACCGTAGATGAAGCCGGTGTATCCCTGCAGCAACGATGCGCCGGCGGTGATGCGTTCCCACGCGTCGTCGGCGGTCTCGATGCCGCCAACACTGATCAACGCCAATCGATCTCCGACGCGGCCGTAAAGACGACGCAGCACCTCGGTTGCGCGGCGGGCCACCGGCGGTCCCGAAATGCCGCCGGCGCCAAGCTCTTTGACCCCAGGGGTGGCCAGGCCGTCGCGCGATACCGTGGTGTTGGTCGCCACGATGCCGGCCAGCCCCAGTTCGACGGCCAGGTCGGCGATGTCGTCGAGGTCGGAGTCGGAGATGTCCGGCGCGATCTTCACCAGCACGGGCACCCTACATTTCACCGTCTCGGCCTGGACGGCCGTCAGGATGGGCCGCAGCGACTCGACCGCCTGCAGGTCGCGCAGCCCCGGTGTGTTGGGCGAGCTGACATTGACCACCAGATACGACGCCAGCGGGCCGACCAGCCGGGCGCTGTCGCGGTAGTCGTCGACGGCTTCGGCGGCCGGGGTGGTCTTGGTTTTGCCGATGTTCACGCCTATCGGCACGTCGGGTTGGCGGCGGGCGAGCCGGGCCGCTAATGCACCGGCGCCGAGGTTGTTGAATCCCATCCGGTTCAGCAGGGCGCGGTCCTCGGCTAGCCGGAACAGCCGCGGGGTCGGGTTGCCGGGTTGCGGGCGCGCGGTCACGGTGCCGACCTCGGCGTAGCCGAAACCCAACGCCCCCCAGGTGTGCAGGCCGATGCCGTCCTTGTCGAATCCGGCCGCCAGGCCGAGCGGCGCCGGGAAGCGCACGCCGAACACCGTGCTGGCCAGGATCGGGTCGGCGGGTTCGAGCAGCCGGCGCAGCAATCGATGTGCCGGGGTGACCGCGGTGACACCGCGCAACACGGCGAACACCAGCGTGTGGATGCGCTCGGCCGGAACCAGGAACAGCAGCCGGCGCACCAGGCCGTATATCACAGTTCCGGCTGTTCCGGCCGTCGGCTCTCGACGCGAGACTTCTTGCGGCGCAACAACACCCGCCTGCTGCCGTCGGTATAGAGCCGAACCCGGGTCAGCTCCCAGCCCCGGTATTCGGCCTCGATGGACAGCCGGGTGGACGCGCTGAGGCGGGTCACCTCCGGCGGCAGCCGCAGCGGCGCCCACTCGTATTCGTCGGACATCTCCGTGTCCCACTCCGCGGGTAGCCGGCTTCGTCGCGCCGCCGTCAACGTGGGCCCGCCGCGCGTCCGATGGCCTGAAGCCCCGCATCCGACCCCGACACCACACACAGGGTGTCCGACGCTTCGTCAAAGGCCAGCGTGTTGGGTTGCTGCACTGTTCGGTAACGCACCTTCTCGACGGGGATTCCGGTGGACAGATCGTAACCAATGACAACGTTAGGCGCGGTCGGGATCTCCGGGCCACATCGCGCGGCTGGCCGCGCCGGTCGGCGGCCACCTAGGCCATCACCTTTCGAGATCAAATTGTAAGGAACGTTGCCGGGCTCAATTCCGTCATGTTGCACACGCTAAGCACTTCTTAAGAGTATGTTGGCGGCATGACCGTCACCGTTGACCGGCATGTCGCAGACACAGGGTTTGCTGTGGAAGACATGATCGCGGGAATTTTCGCGAGCGGGTACGGACAAGTCGGTGATGGGCGGCTTTTTTCGTTCCACATCGAACACCGTTCACTGGTTGTGGAAATTTACCGACCGCGCCTGTCCGGGCCTGTTCCGCAGCCGGACGAGGTGGTCGCCAAGGCCGTTCGCAGCCTGGTCGACATCGACCTCACCGACGAACGCAGCCTGGCCGCGGCGGTGCGGGACTCGGTCGCGCGCGCGGTACCGGTAGCGCGCTGATCTTTCGAGTACGGTCGTCGTGAGCGAGTCGTGACCGTCATTCTCTTGCGGCATGGCCGGTCCACGTCGAATACCGCGGGGGTGCTGGCGGGTCGTTCGGAGGGCGTCGACCTCGACGACAAGGGCCGCGAACAAGCCGCCGCGCTGATCGACCGGATCGGTGAGCTGCCGATCAGGGCGGTGGTCAGTTCGCCGATGCTGCGCTGTCGACGCACCGTTGAGCCGCTCGCCGAAGCACTGTGCCTGGAACCTCTGATCGACGACCGCCTCTCGGAGGTGGACTACGGCGACTGGACCGGCCGCAAGATCGGTGACTTGGCGAAGGAGCCGTTGTGGGCGGTGGTCCAGGCCCACCCCAGCGCGGCGGTGTTTCCCGGCGGCGAAGGCCTGGCGCAGGTGCAGGCGCGCGCGGTGAGCGCGGTGCGCGACCATGATCGTCGGCTGGCGGAAGAACACGGCGGGCCGGACAAGAAGGACGTGCTGTGGCTGGCCTGCACTCATGGTGATGTCATCAAGTCGGTGATCGCCGACGCCTACGGCATCCACCTGGACGGCTTCCAGCGCGTCACCGCCGATCCCGCCTCGGTGAGTGTGGTTCGCTACACGCCGCTGCGGCCGTTCGTGTTGCACGTCAACCACACTGGGGCTCGGCTGTCGGCCGCCCTGCGCGCGGCGCCGCCGCCCACGACCGAAGCCAACACAGGGGCGAACGGAGACCGGCCGGCACAGTCGAGCGACGCCGTCGTCGGCGGTTCCACCGAGTAATTCGCTTGGGGCACCGCAACCGGATCGCACTGCACCCGAATCTCCCGGTATTTTGGAAGATGCCATGCCCCGCGCAATCCACGTTTTCCGCACACCCGACCGCTTCGTGGCCGGGACTATCGGCCAGCCCGGAAATCGCACCTTCTACATACAGGCGGTGCACGACGCCAGGGTGGTGTCGGTGGTACTGGAAAAGCAGCAGGTCGCAGTCCTTGCCGAACGCATCGGCGCGTTGCTGCTCGAGGTGAACCGCAGGTTCGGCACCCCGGTGCCTCCCGAGCCCGCCGAAATCGACGACCTCAGCCCGCTCGTCATGCCCGTTGATGCCGAGTTTCGGGTCGGGACCATGGGCCTGGGCTGGGATTCGGAGGCCCAGACCGTGGTGGTCGAATTGCTAGCCGTCACCGACGCCGAATTCGATGCGTCGGTGGTGCTCGACGACACCGAGGAAGGCCCCGACGCGGTCCGGGTCTTCCTGACGCCGGAGTCGGCGCGGCAATTCGCCACCCGCTCCAACCGCGTCATCTCGGCCGGGCGTCCGCCGTGCCCGCTGTGTGACGAACCGTTGGACCCGGACGGCCACATCTGCGCGCGCACCAACGGCTACCGGCGCGGTGCGCTGCTCGGGTCTGACGATGACCCCGGGGAATGAACAGCATGACGCGCGTGAGGTGTTGCGGGACGGCGAGCTGACGGTCCTGGGACGCATCCGCTCGGCCAGCAACGCCACCTTTCTGTGCGAAGCGACGCTCGACGAACGCACCACGCACTGCGTGTACAAGCCGGTCGCCGGCGAGCAGCCGCTGTGGGATTTTCCCGACGGGAGGCTGGCCGGCCGCGAACTCGCCGCGTACCTGATATCGACGCACCTGGGCTGGAATATCGTGCCCTACACCATCATTCGGCACGGGCCGGCGGGGCCCGGCATGCTGCAGCTGTGGGTGGACCAACCCGGCGATTCGGCCGACACGGAAGATTTCCAGCCCAGGCCCGGCCCCGACCTGGTTGACCTGTTCCCCGCCAACAACCATGAGCCGGGTTATTTGCCCGTGCTGCGTGCCTACGACTACGCCGGCGACGAGGTCATCCTGATGCACGCCGACGACATTCGGTTGTGGCGCATGGCGGTCTTCGACGTGCTGATCAACAACGCCGACCGCAAGGGTGGCCACGTCCTGCGCGACCTCGACGGCCACATCTACGGGGTCGACCATGGCGTGTGCCTGCACGTCGAGAACAAACTGCGCACGGTGTTGTGGGGCTGGGCGGGTAAGCGGGTCGACGACAAGACCCTGACGGCGGTCGCCGGGCTGGCCGACGCGCTGAGCGGGCCGCTCGCCGATGAGCTGTCCGAACAGATCACCGGCGCGGAAATCGCGGCGCTGCGCAAGCGCGCATGCCGCCTGCTCGACGACCCGGTGATGCCCCGACCGAACCGGCATCGCGCCATACCGTGGCCGGCTTTCTAAGTCGGCTTTCTAAGCTAACCCGGTGAGCCTGACCGACGCCGCCCTGGCCGCCGACCTTGCCGCCGACGCGGGCGAGTTGCTGCTGCGGGTGCGCGACGAGGTCGGTTTCCGGCACCCGTGGCTGCTCGGCGACGCCGGTGACTTTCACGCCAACGAGCTGTTGCTGCGCCGGCTGCGCGCCGAGCGGCCCGGCGATGCGGTGCTCAGCGAGGAAGCTCACGACGATCTGATCCGGCTGGAAGCCGATCGCGTGTGGATCATCGATCCGTTGGACGGCACCCGCGAATTCTCCACGCCGGGCCGCGACGACTGGGCCGTGCACGTTGCGCTATGGCAACGGCCCAGCAACGGGAGCCGCGAAATCACCGACGCCGCAGTGGCATTGCCCGCGCGGGGCAACATCGTCTACCGCAGCGACACCGTGACCCCGCCGACCGCGATTCGAGGCGTGCCGCACCCGTTGCGCATCGCCGTCAGCGCGACCCGGCCGCCCTGGGTCCTGCACCAGATCCGACAGACGCTGCCGATCCAACCGGTGGCGATCGGCTCGGCGGGCGCCAAGGCGATGGCCATCATCGACGGCGAGGTCGACGCCTACCTGCACGCCGGCGGCCAATGGGAATGGGATTCGGCCGCCCCCGCCGGGGTGATCATGGCCGCCGGCATGCACGCGTCGCGGCTGGACGGCTCGCCGATGCGCTACAACCAGCTCGACCCCTACCTACCCGATTTCGTGATGTGTCGCGCCGAGGTGGCGCCGGTCCTGCTCGACGCCATCCGCGACGCGTGGCGCTAATCAGGCGCGTTTAGAGTCGAAGCATGCTGTCGTGGTCTGCCGCACCCGTTCCGGTGTTGCCGGGACGTGGGCCGGAACTGCGGCTGTATGACACCTCGGATCGGCAGGTGCGGCCGGTGGCGCCCGGAACCAAAGCCAGCATGTATGTCTGCGGGATCACGCCGTATGACGCCACCCACCTCGGGCATGCCGCGACCTACCTCACGTTCGACCTGATTCAGCGGTTGTGGCTGGACCTCGGGCACGACGTGCACTACGTGCAGAACGTCACCGACGTCGACGATCCGTTGTTCGAGCGCGCGCAGCGCGACGGCATCGACTGGCGCGACCTCGCCGACCGCGAGGTCGCCCTCTTCCGCGCGGACATGGCCGCTCTGCGCGTGCTGCCCCCGCGCGACTACGTCGGGGCGACCGAGGCGATCGCCGAAGTCGTGGAACTGGTGGAAAAGCTGCTGGCCTCGAGGGCGGCGTACGTCGTCGATGACGAGTATCCGGACATCTATTACCGGGCGGACGCCACACCGCAGTTCGGCTACGAGTCGGGCTACGACCGCGACACCATGTTGCGGCTGTTCGAGGAGCGAGGCGGCGACCCGCACCGGCCGGGCAAGACCGACCAGCTCGACGCCCTGCTGTGGCGGGCCGCGCGCGACGGGGAGCCCAGTTGGCCGGCGCCGTTCGGTGCGGGCCGGCCGGGCTGGCACATCGAATGCGCGGCGATCGCGCTGAGCCGCATCGGCACCGGCCTGGACATTCAGGGCGGCGGCGGCGACCTGATCTTTCCGCATCACGAGTTCACCGCGGCGCACGCCGAATGTGTCAGGGGCGAGCGGAGATTCGCCCGGCACTACGTGCACGCCGGGATGATCGGCTACGACGGGCACAAAATGTCCAAGAGCCTCGGCAACCTGGTGTTGGTGTCGACGCTGCGCGCCGAAGGCGTTGAGCCGTCTGCGATCCGGCTGGGTTTGCTGGCGGGGCACTACCGGGCGGACCGCTTCTGGAGCCCGCAGGTGCTCGACGAGGCGGTCGCCCGACTGCACCGCTGGCGTGCCGCGATCGCGCTGCCCGCCGGTCCGGATGCCGCCGACGTCGTCGCGCGCGTGCGGGGATACCTGGCCGATGACCTCGATACGCCCAAAGTCATTGCCGCACTTGATGGCTGGGTCGCCGATGCGCTGGAGTACGGCGGCCACAATCCGGAGGCGCCACGGCTGGTGGCAACCGCGGTGGACGCGTTGCTCGGCGTGGAACTATGACATCGAGGACATCGAGGCGATAGCTCATCGTCGGCGCTACCCTTGAGTTGATGTCACGCGGTTTCGGCGAGTGGTGCGCGGTGGGCGCGGTCTTCCTGTCCGCCGCTCTGGTATCCGCGGCGCCGGCGGCCGCAGATCCAACCGATGACGCGTTCGTCGCGGCCCTTGCCAAGGGCGGGATCAGCATGTCGGACCCCGACACCGCGATCGGCATGGCCCACTCGGTGTGCTCAGGTCTCGATGCGAACCAGTCGTCGTCCGTTTTGGCGATGAAAATAATGAAGGAAACCGATTTCACGCCGAAGCAATCCGGCTTTTTCATCGGCCTTTCGATCGCTGCCTACTGCCCGCAATTCAAGGACAAGACCGACCCGTCGGTCACGTGGATGCTGCCGTTCCCGCCGCTCATGTGACGCGGCCAGCCCGGCAGAGTCTTAGCGCCCAAATCCTGGCCGGCGGCGGCGCAGATAACGCTCGAACTCCGCGGCCAGCGCGTCGCCGTCGATCTTGCCCAGCGCCTCGTTCATGTCGACCTCGGCGTCACCGCGCTGCTCCAGCGACTGGACATACTCGGCCAGGTCGTCGTCCTCGGAGGTCATCTCGGTGATCGCCTGCTCCCACTCCTCGGCCTGAGCCGGCAGGTCGGCCAGCGGGACCTCGATGTCGAGCACGTCTTCGACGCGACGCAGCAGCGCCACCGTCGCCTTCGGGTTGGGCGGCTGCGACACGTAGTGCGGCACCGCCGCCCAGAACGTCACCGCCGGGATCCCGGCCGCCACGCAGGCATCCTGAAAGACGCCGGCGATTCCCGTCGGGCCTTCGTAGCGGGTTTCCTCTAGCCCGAACCGGCGCGCCGATTCGGGGGAGTAGGCGGCACCCGAGACCGGCACCGGCCGGGTGTGCGGGGTGTCGGCGAGCAGCGCACCCAGGATCACCACGGTGTCGACGTTGAGCTTGTCGGCGATGGCCAGCAACTCGGCGCAAAACGTGCGCCAGCGCATGTTTGGCTCCACGCCATGCATCAGCACGACGTCGCGGTCACTGCCGGGGGGCCGGCAGTGCGAAATGCGCATCGCCGGCCACACCAGTTCCCGGGTCACCCCGTCGACCTGGCGGATCACCGGGCGATTCACCTGGTAGTCGTAGTAGGCCTCGTCGTCGATCTCGATGATCGGATCGGCCTCCCAGATGGCGTCCAGGTGCTCGAGCGCGTCGCTGGCGGCGTCGCCGGCGTCGTTCCAACCCTCGAACGCGGCAACGACGATGGTGTTCTGCAATTCGGGCAGCAAGTTGCCGGCCGGTCCACCATCCTGCACAGTCACAGACTCAGGGTACGGCCTTCCCTACCGGCGGTGAGGCCAAGCTCACCAAGCGGTTTGCATAGGACGACTATCCTTTTGGAGTGACTGTCGGAAACGAAGACGTGCAAGCCAACAACCGGCGCCGACGCGGTCGCGACGAAATGCGTTCGCCGGCAATCCGGTTAGGTTTGTCGGGCCGACTGGGCGTCCTGACGTCGGGGGACGACGTAGACTTTTCTGGTCGAGAGGCGTTGCAACGGCTACTTGGGGGCCCTGGACTCCCGGTATCCGCCACGCTCGGCAGAGTCAAGGACGCCTTCCACTATGGAAGGAACGTACGTGAACGCCGATAAGCCGAACACCTTCACCCCCAACCTCCGCCCCGACTGCACCGACGAGCTGACGGCGGCGCTGCGCCAGCGAATCATCGTGATCGACGGCGCGATGGGCACGGCGATCCAGCGCGACCGGCCCGACGAGGCCGGCTACCGCGGCGACCGCTTCACCGAGTGGCCGACGGCCCTGCAAGGCAACAACGACCTGCTCACGCTGACGCAGCCGCAGATCATCGAGGGCATCCACCGCGAGTACCTCGAGGCGGGCGCCGACATCCTGGAGACCAACACGTTCAACGCGAACGCGATCTCGCTCTCCGACTACGACATGGCCGACCTGAGCTACGAGCTGAACTACGCCGGCGCCGCCCTGGCCCGCAGGGCAGCCGACGAGTACAGCACCCCCGACAAGCCCCGCTACGTCGCCGGCGCCATCGGCCCGACGACGCGGACCGCGTCGATCTCGCCGGACGTCAACGACCCCGGGGCGCGCAATGTCTCCTACGACCAGCTGGTCGCCGCCTACCTGGAATCCGCCAACGGACTGGTCGACGGTGGTGCCGACCTGCTCATCATCGAGACGATCTTCGACTCGCTGAACGCCAAGGCGGCGGTGTTCGCCGTCGAGACGCTGTTCGAGGAGCGCGGACGCCGCTGGCCGTTGATCATCTCCGGCACCATCACCGACGCATCCGGGCGCACGCTGTCGGGTCAGGTCACCGAGGCATTCTGGAACGCGATCCGGCACGCGCGGCCGATCGCGGTCGGCCTCAACTGTGCGCTGGGGGCGCCGGAGATGCGGCCCTACATCGCCGAGATGGCGCGCATCGCGGACACCTTCGTCTCCTGCTATCCCAACGCCGGCCTGCCCAACGCCTTCGGCGAGTACGACGAGACCCCGGAGCGCCAGGCCGGCTACATCGCCGACTTCGCCGAGGCCGGCCTGGTCAACATCGTCGGAGGCTGCTGCGGGACGGCGCCGCCGCATATCGCCGAGATCGCCAAGGTCGTCGAGGGCAAGTCGCCGCGTGAGGTGCCGCAGATCGAGACGGCCACCCGGCTCTCGGGGCTGGAGCCGCTCAACATCACCGACGAGTCCCTGTTCGTGAACATCGGCGAGCGCACCAACATCACCGGCTCCGCCCGGTTCCGCAACCTGATCAAGGCCGAGGACTACGACACCGCGCTGTCGGTGGCCCTGCAGCAGGTCGAGGTGGGTGCGCAGGTCATCGACATCAACATGGACGAGGGCATGATCGACGGCGTCGCCGCCATGGACCGGTTCACCAAGCTGATCGCGGCCGAGCCGGACATCAGCCGCGTCCCGGTGATGATCGACTCCTCCAAGTGGGAGGTCATCGAGGCGGGCCTGAAGAACGTGCAGGGCAAGCCGATCGTCAACTCGATCTCGATGAAGGAGGGCGAGGAGAAGTTCATCCGCGAGGCCCGGCTGTGCCGCAAGTACGGCGCCGCCGTCGTGGTGATGGCCTTCGACGAGCAGGGCCAGGCCGACAACCTGGAGCGCCGCAAACAGATCTGCGGGCGCGCCTACCGGATCCTGACCGAACAGGTCGGCTTCCCGCCCGAGGACATCATCTTCGACCCGAACTGCTTCGCGCTGGCCACCGGCATCGAGGAGCACGCGACCTACGGCATCGACTTCATCGAGGCCTGCGCCTGGATCAAGGAGAACCTGCCCGGGGTCCACATCTCCGGCGGCATCTCGAACGTCTCGTTCTCGTTCCGCGGCAACAACCCCGTCCGCGAGGCGATCCACTCGGTGTTCCTGTTCCACGCCATCAAGGCCGGCCTGGACATGGGCATCGTCAACGCCGGTGCGCTGGTGCCCTACGACTCGATCGACCCCGAGCTGCGCGAGCGCATCGAGGACGTCGTGCTGAACCGCCGCGAGGACGCGGCCGAGCGGCTGCTGGAGATCGCCGAACGCTTCAACAGTTCGGAGAAATCCGAGGATCCGAAGGCCGCCGAGTGGCGCAGCCTGCCGGTCCGCGAGCGGATCACGCACGCCCTGGTCAAGGGCATCGACGCGCACGTCGACGACGACACCGAGGAACTGCGGGCCGAGATCGCCGCGGCGGGCGGTCGGCCGATCGAGGTGATCGAGGGCCCGCTGATGGACGGCATGAACGTCGTCGGCGACCTGTTCGGCTCGGGCAAGATGTTTCTGCCCCAGGTGGTGAAGTCGGCCCGGGTGATGAAGAAGGCCGTCGCCTACCTGTTGCCGTTCATCGAGGCGGAGAAGGAGCAGAACGGTACCGCCGACTCAAAGGACACCAACGGCACGATCGTGATGGCGACCGTGAAGGGCGACGTCCACGACATCGGCAAGAACATCGTCGGGGTTGTGTTGCAGTGCAACAACTTTGAAGTGATCGACCTCGGCGTGATGGTGCCGGCCGAGAAGATCTTGGCCGCGGCGGCCGAACACGACGCCGACATCATCGGGCTGTCCGGGCTGATCACCCCGTCGCTGGACGAGATGAGCAACTTCGCCGCCGAAATGCAACGCGAGGGGCTGGAAATCCCGCTGCTGATCGGCGGCGCGACCACCTCGCGCGCGCACACGGCGGTGAAAATTGCGCCGCGTCGCAGCGGTCCGGTGGTCTGGGTCAAGGACGCGTCGCGCTCGGTGCCGGTCGCCGCCGCGCTGCTCGACGACAAGCAGCGGCCGGCACTGCTGGAGGCCACCGAGAAGGAATACGCGTCCCTGCGGGAACGGCACTCGCAGAAAAACGAGCGGCCGATGCTGACACTGGAGAAGGCCCGCGCGAACCGGACCCCGATCGACTGGGATGGCTACACGCCGCCGGCGCCGGCCCAGGGGCTCGGGGTGCGGGACTATCAGGACTACGACCTCGCCGAGTTGCGCGAGTACATCGACTGGCAGCCGTTCTTCAACGCCTGGGAGATGAAGGGCAGATTCCCCGACATCCTCAACAACCCGGCCTCCGGCGAGGCCGCCCGCAAGCTGTACGACGACGCCCAGGAGATGCTCGACACCGTGATCAAGGAGAAGTGGCTGACCGCCAACGGGGTGATCGGGTTCTTTCCCGCCAACGCCGTCGGAGACGACATCGAGGTGTACACCGATGACACCCGTACCGAGGTGCTGACCACGTTGCACAACCTGCGCCAGCAGGGCGAGCACCGCGACGGCGTCCCGAACCGCTCGCTGGGCGACTACATCGCACCCAAGGACACGGGTCTGGCCGACTACGTCGGCGCGTTCGCCGTCACCGCGGGGCTCGGCGCCGGCGACAAGATCGCGGAGTTCAAGGCGGCCAACGACGACTACAGCGCGATCCTGCTGGAGTCGCTCGCCGACCGGCTGGCCGAGGCGTTCGCCGAACGGATGCACCAACGGGTCCGTAAGGAGTTCTGGGGGTTCCAGCCCGACGAGCAGCTGGACAACGAGGCACTCATTGACGAGAAGTACGTGGGAATCCGCCCAGCGCCGGGCTACCCGGCCTGCCCGGAGCACACCGAGAAGGTGACGCTCTTCAAGTTGCTGGACGTCCACGAGCGGACCGGCATCGAGCTGACCGAGTCGATGGCGATGTGGCCCGGCGCCGCCGTCAGCGGCTGGTATTTCTCGCACCCGCAGTCGCAGTACTTCGTGGTCGGCCGGATGGCCCAGGATCAGGTCGCCGATTACGCGAAGCGCAAGGGCTGGACCCTGCCCGAAGCCGAGCGCTGGCTCGGCCCCAATCTCGGCTACAACCCGGAGGACTAAGAACTCTCGCTCAGACGCGCAGCGCCGTCAGGTAGCCGGCGGCGTCACCGAGTGAGGCCATCTCGTCTTGCGGAACCGGAAAACCGTTGGCCGCGTAGGCTTCTTTGGTTGTCTTGATGTCGACCTGCCAACCGTGGCCGGCGAGGTATTCGCTGGCGCTGGTGCGGTCACCGGTGTAGAACAGCTCGGCCAGGTTGATCTCGGAGCCGCCGCGCCGGGACCGCTCGGTAAGCCGTTGCGCCCAATCCGAAGGAATGTTGGCGAAATCCATGTGCTCGCAAGCGATTCGGCTGCCCGGCGCCGACAGCGCGGCGACGTTGTCGAACAAGCGGTCCTGCGCGTCCGGCGGCAGGTAGATGAGCAGGCCTTCGGCGCTCCACGCGGTCGGCTTGGTGGGATCGAGTCCGGCGTCCGTCAGTGCCGAGGGCCAGTCGTCACGCAGGTCGATCGCGACGGTCCTGCGTGTTGCGGTCGGTTCGGCGCCCAGATCGGCCAGCGTGCGGGTCTTGAAGTCGATCACCCCGGGTTGGTCGATTTCGTACACCACGGCGTCCGGCGGCCACGGCAGTCGGTAGGCCCTGGTGTCCAGGCCGGATGCCAGGATCACCGCCTGCCGGACGCCCGCATCGACGGCCCGGGTAAAGAAGTCATCGAAGTACCGGGTGCGCACGGTGATTTGGTGGATCAGGGTCTGCCGGTTGAACCCGGGCTTGTCGCCGTCCCCGGGCTTTGCGTCGAGCAGCTTGATCAGGGTGTCGATGCCCACGGCGCGCACGAGCGGGTCGGCCCAGGGGTCGTCCAGCAGCCGATCCGGACCTTGGGAGGCCAGCGCGCGCTGCGCCGCGACCGCGGTTGCGGTCGCACCCACACTGGACGCCAAATCCCAGGTGTCGTTCTCGGTACGGGCCATGCCGACTCCATCCGCTAGTTAGTTAGGTGGGTTAATTACTGCCTACATTACGGGAGCCGGGCCGGAATGAGCTAAACCGAGGTGACTTTGCTCGCGGCGTCGTGAAACAATCGCTCGCCGTGAAGACCTTCGAGGAGCTGTTCGCCGAACTCGGCGACCGCGCGCGCACCCGCCCCGCGGGCAGCGCCACCGTCGCCGCGCTGGACGGCGGGGTACACGCTCTGGGCAAGAAGATCCTCGAGGAGGCCGGCGAGGTGTGGCTGGCGGCCGAGCACGAGCCCGACGAGGCGTTAGCCGAGGAGATCAGCCAGCTGCTGTACTGGACGCAGGTGCTGATGATCTCGCGCGGACTGTCGCTCGACGACATCTACCGGAAGCTGTGAGCATGCTGCGCGTTGCGGTTCCCAACAAGGGCACGCTGAGCGAGCCGGCCAGCGAGATCCTCTCCGAGGCCGGCTATCGGCGTCGCACCGACCCCAAGGACCTCACCGTCATCGACCCGGTCAACCAGGTCGAGTTCTTCTTTTTGCGGCCCAAGGACATTGCCATCTACGTCGGTTCGGGGGAACTCGACTTCGGCATCACCGGACGCGATTTGGTGCTGGATTCCGATGCGCCCGTGTCCGAGCGGCTGGCGCTGGGCTTCGGGTCATCCAGTTTCCGTTACGCCGCGCCCGCCGGCCGGGACTGGAAGCCGGCCGATCTGGCCGGCAAGCGCATCGCCACCGCGTACCCAAATCTGGTCCGAAAAGATCTGGCCGCCAAGGGTATTGACGCGACGGTCATCAGGCTCGACGGAGCCGTGGAGATCTCCGTGCAACTCGGGGTGGCCGACGCCATCGCCGACGTGGTGGGGTCCGGGCGAACCCTGGGCATGCATGATCTCGTGGCATTCGGTGAGCCGCTGTGTGATTCGGAGGCGGTGCTGATCGAACGTGCCGAGGCCGGCCACCGCCGGCAAAGCGCGGCGGGTGACCAGCTGGTCGCTCGCGTACAGGGTGTGGTGTTCGGTCAGCAGTATCTGATGCTGGATTACGACTGCCCACGCTCGGTGCTGGACAAAGCCACGTCGATCACGCCGGGACTGGAGTCGCCGACCATCGCTCCGCTCGCCGACGAGGGCTGGGTCGCGGTCCGCGCTTTGGTGCCCCGTCGCGGCGTCAACGAAATCATGGATGAGCTCGCCGCTATCGGCGCCAAAGCGATTCTGGCTTCTGACATCCGGTTCTGCCGCTTCTGATCGCTCGCAGGTGTCACGGCGCCGCTGCCTGTGTTAGCGTCCGCCTGGGTGGAGGGGCTCGCACCGAGCCGTCTCCGCTTATCTTTGCCGGCCGTTTCATTTCCAGGAGGATCGCTGTGACGCACGCGCTTGTTCTGCTGCTGGCTTTACTGATCGGTGTTGTCGCAGGGTTGCGTTCGCTGACGGCTCCCGCCGTCGTCGCGTGGGCCGCCTGCCCGACCCTCCTGGCGTGGATCGACTTGCACGGCACGTGGGCATCCTGGATGGCCAGCCTCATCACCGTGGTGGTGTTCACCATCCTTGCGATCGGCGAACTGGTCAACGACAAGCTGCCCAAGACACCCGCCCGCACGGCTCCGCCGATTTTTGCCGCTCGCCTCATCACCGGTGGGCTTGCCGGCGCGGCCCTTGGCGCGTGGCCGCATTGGACCTTCAGCGCGCTGGGGGCCGGCATCATCGGGGCGGTGCTCGGCACCCTCGGCGGCTACCAGGCACGCACGCGTCTGGTGGCCGCGACCGGCGGCAAGGACCTGCCGATCGCGCTGCTCGAGGACGCGGTCGCCATATTGGGCGGGTTCGCCATCCTGGCCGTGACGGGTCACGTGCTGACGGACTACCTGCTGACTGCGGTTAAGTGACAGCGCATTTCGATGCGATCATCGTCGGCGCCGGTCAGGCCGGGCCGCCGCTGGCCGGGCGCCTGACCGCCGCCGGGCAGCGCGTCGCGGTCGTGGAACGCAAACACGTCGGCGGCACCTGCGTCAACACCGGATGCATTCCGACCAAGACCCTGGTCGCCAGCGCGCACGCCGCGCAACTGGCCCGGCGCGGGGCCGAGTACGGCATCGGCACCGGACCCGTCAGTGTGGACATGGCGAAAGTCAAGGCCCGCAAGGACGGCGTGATGCTCGCCGACCGCAACGGTGTCGAAAGCTGGCTGCAGGGCATGGACGGCTGCACCCTCGTCCGCGGCCACGCCCGTTTCGTGGACCCGCACACGCTGAAGGTCGACGAGCAACTGTTGCGAGCCGACCGGATCTTCCTCAACGTGGGCGGCCGTGCGGTGGTGCCGGACATCCCGGGATTGTCCGATGTCGACTTCCTCACCAACGTGTCGATCCTCGAACTCGACACGGTGCCAAGCCATCTCGTCATCGTCGGCGGTAGCTATATCGCGCTGGAGTTCGCGCAGATGTACCGCCGCTTCGGGGCCCGGGTGACCGTGGTCGAGCGCGGCCCGCGGCTGGCCTCCCGCGAGGACGAGGACGTCTCGGCCACCATCAAGGAAATTCTGGAGACCGAAGGTGTCGATGTTGTCCTCGGCGCCGAAGACATACGGATAACCAAGCGCGACAACGGATTTGAACTATCGCCTGGGGACGGCGCCGCGCCGATTCAGGGTAGCCACCTGCTGCTGGCGGTGGGACGTCGGCCCAACACCGACGATCTCGGACTTGAGGCCGCGGGCGTGCAGACCGATGCCCGCGGCTGCATCGTCGTCGACGACGCACTGAAGACCAACGTCGATCACATTTGGGCGATGGGCGATTGCAACGGCAAGGGCGCCTTCACGCACACGTCGTACAACGACTTCGAAATCGTCGCGGCCAACCTGCTCGACAACGATCCGCGGCGGGTTAGCGATCGCATCACCACCTATGCGCTGTATATCGATCCGCCGCTGGGGCGCGCCGGCATGACCGTCGACCAGGTCCGCGCGTCGGGGCGCCGGGCGCTGGTCGGCAAGCGGCCGATGACCAGGGTCGGCCGGGCGGTGGAAAAGGGTGAGACGCAAGGCTTTATGAAGATCGTGGTCGATGCCGACACCCGAGAGATCCTGGGAGCGGCCATCTTCGGGGTGGGCGGCGACGAATCCATCCACTGCATCCTGGACGTCATGTCCGCCAAGGCGCCCTACACCACGTTGGCGCGGACCATGCACATCCACCCCACGGTCAGCGAGCTGATTCCGACGATGCTGCAGGAGATGTCGCCGCTTTAGCCGGCCAGCAGCTGCTCGGGCCAGCCGGGGTACGGCGGCGGCGTCCCACCGAATGCCGGACAGTGTTGCTGATGCGGGCACCACTGGCACAACCGCGACGGGTTGGGACGGAAATCGCCTGTCCGACTTGCGGATTGGATGGCATGCCAGATGGCGATCAGGGTCTTTTCGAATCGCAACAGCTCGTCGCGGTCCGGGGTGTAATCCAGCACCTGCCCGTCGGCCAGGTAGATGAGCCGCAGGCGGGCGGCCAGCACACCGCGCGACCGCAGCAGTGCCAGCGCGTAGAACTTCATCTGGAAGATCGCCTTGAACTCGGCGGTGAAGTTGGCCGCGGCGTGATTGGCCGGCGGCGCCTTGCCGGTCTTGTAATCGACCACCCGCAGCTCGCCGGTGGCGGCGACGTCGATGCGGTCGATGAAGCCGCGCAGCAGCGTTCCGTCGGCCAGCTCCACCTCGATACGTTCCTCGCAGCAGGCGGGGTCGAAGCGCGTCGGGTCTTCGAGCCGGTAGTAGCCCGACAGCAACGCGCGGGCTTCCTCGAGCAGTTGGGTCCGCTGCTCGGGCTCCACTTCGGCGGCCAGCGCGGGCACCTCGGTGATCATCCGATCCCACGCGGGTTCCACGAGAGAACGTGCGGTGGCGGCGACGCGTTGCGCCGCCGGCAGCTCGTAGAGCCGCTCTAGCGCCGCATGCACCACCGATCCGCGCAGTTGAGCCGCCGACGGCGGCTCGGGGAGCCGATCGATCGCACGGAACCGGTACAGCAGCGGACACTGCTTGAAGTCCGCGGCCCGCGACGGCGATAGGGCGGGCCGGGACGGCGTGTCCGGCTGCTCCGTCATAACCGCACTCTAGGACGGCGCGCCGACAACCCCGTACACGCTCACGGCGCGTCGGCTGGCACGCTGGAGGGCGTGCCAGCAACCGGTCCCCTCGCTGTTGGCGAGCGCGTTCAGCTCACCGACGCCAAGGGCCGCCACTACACGATCGAACTGACCCCGGGCAGCGAGTTCCACACGCATCGCGGCACCATCGCCCATGACGCGTTGATCGGGCTGGAACAGGGCAGCGTCATCAAATCCAGCAACGGCGCGCTGTATCTGGTGTTCCGCCCGCTGCTGGTCGACTACCTGATGGGGATGCCCCGCGGGCCGCAGGTGATCTATCCGAAGGACGCCGCCCAGATCCTGCACGAAGGCGACATTTTCCCGGGGGCCTGCGTGCTGGAGGCGGGCGCCGGATCCGGTGCGCTGACCTGCTGGCTGCTGCGCGCCGTCGGTCCGCAGGGACGGGTGATCTCCTACGAGCAGCGCGCCGATCACGCCGAGCACGCCCGCCGCAACGTCTCGGTGTGCTACGACGGGCCACCGGAGAACTGGGAGCTGATCATCGGCGACGTCGCCGACTCCGACCTGCCCGACGGCTCCGTAGACCGGGCGGTGCTGGACATGCTGGCGCCGTGGGAGGTGCTCGACAGCGTGTCGCGGTTGGTGGCTGCCGGCGGAGTGCTGGTGATCTACGTGGCCACCGTCACCCAGCTGTCCACCGTCGTTGAGGCGGTGCGCGCTCAGGGGTGCTGGACCGAACCGCGGGCATGGGAGACGTTGCAGCGGGGCTGGAACGTTGTCGGGCTGGCCGTGCGGCCCCAGCATTCGATGCGCGGGCACACGGCGTTCCTGATCACCACGCGCAGGCTCGCGCCGGGCGCGGTCGCCCCCGCGCCGCTGGGGCGCAAACGCCCCGGCCGCGACGATTAGCCGCGAGCTGATCACGCTGACTCCGCCGTTCGGCGGCTAGAGTGGGAGGGGCCTATAGAGGGCCTAGCCACGGCCCGCCACGAATTGTTTTGGGGTGCAGGTTGGAGCGCAGACCATGACGGGGTGGTGGGACCCAGCGTCAAGCCCAACGCACGTGTCTGCGGAATCGCCCCCGGATAGCGACACGCCGGTCAGCAAGCCAAACAACGGCCTTGGTGTCGCGTCCGTGGTGATCGGCCTCGTTGCCCTGTTGGCAAGTTCGACCTTTGTCGGTGGTCTCGTACTGGGTGTCCTCGCCCTGATCTTGGGCCTGATCGCGCGAGCCCAGGTCAGGCACGGGCACGCCAGCAACGGCGATGTCGCCATGACGGGTGTCGTGCTGGGCGTGCTGGCGATCCTCGCCAGCGTGATCATCGGCATCTTCTGGGTGGTGCCAAAGATGACGATCATCAACGCGGCACCGACGTTCGCGACGCAACAGGTCGCTACGCGTTAGTCGTCGCTGCGCAGCAGGCCTCGGCGCGCGGACAGCAACTCGAACTCGGGACGCGCCGCGACCAGACGTTCGGCCGCATCCAGAACGTCGACGACATGGCTGCGGTCGCTGGACACCAGTGTCACACCGATGCCGGCCCGGCGGTGCAGGTCGTGTGAACCGGTCTCGGCGGCCGACACGCTGAATTTGCGCTGCAGTTCGGCGATGACCGGACGGATCACCGATCGCTTGTGTTTGAGGGATCGCACCCCAAGCTCCGGGTCCAGCAGCACATCGAACTCGAGCCAGCCGATCCACATGCCGTCGGTCACCGAGGCGGTGCCGGGGGTGCGGGCGGCGGTGCCGGTGCGGGTGGTGCGGGCGGCGAAGCGCTCGGCGTTGCGCTCGGAGCGGGTGAGTTGCCCAGCGCCAGCAGCATTTGCGCGGTCCGCTTCGACAGCTGCCAGCCGCCCTGGAACGGGGCGAACTCCATGGGGAAGGTGAACACGCCGTTGTTGGCGCGGGCGGTCTTGACGGTGACGGTGGCCTGCACATCGGCCGGATTTCTATCCGACCACGCGATGCTGTCCGCCACGAAGGTCATCGGCTGGTAGCCGTTGTCCCGCAAAGCGTTCGTGAACTTGTCCAGTGTGGGCGCGCTCTCGGGGGTGGCGCCCTCGACGAGGTTGAGCTTGTTGGTGCCGGGGACGTTGGGATCGGCGAGCCGGGCCAGCACATCGGTGAGGGCTTCGGGCGGGGGCAGGGGAGCGGCCGGGGGGACAGCCGGCGGAGGCGACGTCACCGGCGCGGCCGATTGGGCGTCCGAAGCCGCGGGCTTGGACTCGTGCGACGAACATCCCGAAAGCGCGAGCAGCGCCGCCGCGATCACGACGCCGAGGACGCTGCGAAGGTCGGCGGGAGACCAGGAATGCTCAAGCATTCAGCCGGTGGGGGCTTGCGGCGCGCCGGACGGGCCAACGGGTGCAACGGAAGTCACACTTGCGACCGCTCCGGCAACGAGGGCGACGGCTAACACGCCCGTGGCGAGGGGTTTTATCGTCACCGTCGTCCTTTCGCTCGGCCGGATTTGATGCCGAGGTTACCAGCGTGACCATATTCGTAACTTTTTGCCGGTGTTTGACTGCGCACGCGAATGGCGATTCGCCGGTAGCGTTGAAGTATCCGCCGCGTCATTTCGAAGCGGGAAAGGAGCGCAACATGGGTGACTCAGAGCGTTCTGAAGCATTCCGGATCCCTGGTGAAACCGACATGTCCAGCGACGATGCTGCCGAGTTGGAACAACTGCGCCGTGAGACGGCAGTACTGCGCGAGCAACTTGAGCATGCGGTTGGGTCGCACGGCAGCGCCCGCTCTGCTCGCGATGTGCACCAGCTCGAAGCCCGAATCGACTCGCTCGCCGCGCGCAATTCGAAATTAATGGAAACTCTTAAAGAGGCCCGCCAACAACTGCTGGCGCTGCGCGAGGAAGTCGACCGGCTGGGGCAACCGCCCAGTGGCTACGGCGTCCTGCTGTCCGCCCACGACGACGAGACCGTCGACGTGTTCACGTCGGGTCGCAAGATGCGCCTGACGTGCTCGCCGAACATCGACACCTCGACCCTGCGGAAGGGTCAAACGGTCCGGCTCAACGAGGCCCTGACCGTCGTCGAGGCCGGCACGTTCGAATCCGTCGGCGAGATCTCCACGCTGCGCGAGGTGCTCGCCGACGGTCACCGGGCCCTGGTCGTCGGCCACGCCGACGAGGAGCGCATCGTCTGGCTGGCCGAGCCGCTGGTCGCCGAGGACCTGCCGGACGGCGTGCCCGACGCGCTCAACGACGACACCAAGCCCCGCAAGCTGCGTCCGGGTGACTCGCTGCTGGTCGACACGAAAGCCGGCTACGCCTTCGAGCGCATCCCCAAGGCCGAGGTCGAAGACCTGGTGCTCGAAGAGGTGCCCGACGTCAGCTACGCCGACATCGGCGGTCTGACGCGGCAGATCGAGCAGATCCGCGACGCGGTGGAGCTGCCGTTCCTGCACAAGGAGCTGTACCGGGAATACCAGCTGCGCCCGCCCAAAGGCGTGCTGCTCTACGGCCCGCCCGGCTGCGGTAAGACCCTGATCGCCAAGGCGGTGGCCAACTCGCTGGCCAAGAAGATGGCCGAGGTGCGTGGCGACGACGCCCGCGAGGCGAAGTCCTACTTCCTCAACATCAAGGGCCCCGAGCTGCTGAACAAGTTCGTCGGCGAGACCGAGCGCCACATCCGGCTGATCTTCCAGCGTGCCCGGGAGAAGGCCTCCGAGGGCACTCCGGTGATCGTGTTCTTCGACGAGATGGACTCGATCTTCCGCACCCGCGGCACCGGCGTCTCGTCGGACGTCGAGACGACCGTCGTTCCGCAGCTGCTGTCCGAGATCGACGGCGTGGAGGGGCTGGAGAACGTCATCGTGATCGGTGCCTCCAACCGCGAGGACATGATCGACCCCGCGATCCTGCGACCCGGGCGCCTCGACGTCAAGATCAAGATCGAGCGGCCGGATGCCGAAGCGGCACAAGACATTTACTCGAAGTACCTGATCGAGTCGCTGCCGGTGCACGCCGACGACCTGGCCGAGTTCGACGGCGACCGGTCGGCTTGCATCAAGGCGATGATCGAGAAGGTCGTGGACCGGATGTACGCCGAGATCGACGACAACCGGTTCCTGGAGGTCACCTACGCCAACGGTGACAAGGAAGTCATGTACTTCAAGGACTTCAACTCCGGGGCGATGATCCAGAACGTCGTCGACCGGGCGAAGAAGAACGCGATCAAGTCGGTGCTGGAGACCGGGCAACCCGGCCTGCGCATCCAGCACCTGCTGGACTCGATCGTCGACGAGTTCGCCGAGAACGAGGACCTGCCCAACACCACCAATCCCGATGACTGGGCACGGATTTCGGGCAAGAAGGGCGAGCGGATCGTGTACATCCGCACCCTGGTCACCGGCAAGTCGTCGAGCGCGTCACGGGCCATCGACACCGAGTCCAACCTGGGTCAGTACCTGTAGTCCACCGCCACACTTAAGCCACGCACACGAAAGCGGTGTGCGTGGCTTAAGTTTCGCGACAGACGCGCTTGGGCGTTCAGACGGTCACCAACGAGTAGCTGTTCGTCAGGTCGTCCTGGGTGACCTGCGCGGCGCGCGACGTGGTGTCGATGCGCAGTTGCTCGGTGAGCACCTGTGGGCGGTAGGACCAGCCGTCGGGGAGCTTGAGCCGGTCGGCCAGCTTGGGCAGGTCCGCCCGTTCCAGGTTGGGGTCCACCACCTGGCTCCAGGTCTGCATCACCCAACGGTGGCCGTGCGGATCCTGCAGTTCGTAGACCTCCTCGCCGGCGTTGAAGACGAACACCGTGTGGCGCGTGACCTTGTTGACGCTGTAGGGCGCGGGGTTCATCGAGGACAACAGGACGGTGGCCTGCAGGATCATCTCAATGCCCCCGAAGGTCTTCCTGATCTGCGGTCCCTGCTGCTCCTTTTCGATGGAGTTCATCAGCCAGTAGCGCGGGCCGTTGAGCAGGGCCGCGGCCACACCGTTTTCGGCGGCGATGGCCTGCGGGTCCAACGCGGTCCACAGCTCGGCCGGGCAATCGTTGAGCGGGAAGCTGTTATAGACGTTGGCCTGCGGTCCGGCCTCGCCGGGGGTCACGAGAAGCACTTCGCCGTAGCGTTTTCCGGACATGTCGTCGGTCATGTTTTCTCGCACTTCATCGTGGGTTCGGGGTGGGCACCAGCGTAAGTTACGAACCGCCAGCGTGGTCGTTGACATTCCGGTAGCGGTCGCGTGCGATCAGGGCGACGTGCAGATCGTCCACGCGCGGGTCGAGAAACGTTGCGCGGTAGTCGCTGTCGCCGACCGCTCGGGCGCTGACGTACATGAACGTCAACGCGCCGAGGAATAGGCTCATGTGGATCAGCGAATCCGGCACCGGCACCGTCCAACCCAACACGACCGCCTCCGACTTGCTGACATGGGTCCACTCCTTGAGCAGGTCGGGGGTGAGCACGATCAGCCCCAGGATCAGGTAGATGCCGGCGGTGACCGCCGCCACCACCGAAATCTGGACGAGCTGCGAGGCCGCCAGCACGAACACCACGTTGGATCGTTCCATCGCGCTCAGCCGGGGAGCGGCCGAGCCGGCCGGATCGGGCATCGCGGCGAACGGCGTGTCAGCAAGGCTCTCGTTGTCGGCGGGCAGCGCCCCGGCCGAGCGCAGCATCGGTCTGACCCGCTCGATGGACGTGGAGACGACGAAGACCGCCGCGATGCCCGTCAAAAACACCATGGCCAGCACCAGTCGGGTGCCGTTGATCGTCGCCGCCATCAGCCAGACGTAGGTGTTGAAGAAGACCAGCGCCGTCAGCAGCACCACCGGCAGGGCCCGAACCGCCAGCCCGCCCACGCTTGCCAGGTGGGTCAACGTCATGCGGACCGCCCATCCGAGCACCGACCCGATGCCCAGACCCGTCAAGGCCAGCACGACGACGATGAGGATGGCCGACTGCGGCAACGAGGTCAGGTCGGCATTGAAGTAGCCGGCAACCAGGATGACCACGGCCGCGGCCATCCCCACCGCCGCTCGGACCCGGTGGCGCGTGAGGCGGGCGACCAGCCAGCCCACGAGGAAGGACACCGGAATCGCGGCCGCGACGATCCCGATCACCACCCATTCGGTGGTCGTCGGCATCCCGTCGATCTCCACGTCGTGGCTGCCCACAAGCAGAAAGATCGGGATACCACAACCCTGAAAAGTGGCGTAGGCCGCGAGAACTGGCGCCGATCGCGACCACAGCCGTCGCCACCGGCCGCGTGCCGTCAGCACCGCCGGCAGGCCGCGCTGCAAAAACCAGCTCTCCGCTTCGGCGGTAGCCGACGCTGGACCCATAGCGGCTCACACTAGTTGTCGCGTTCACTCTGCGCTGGCGGCGCGGCCCACTCGCACTTTGCCGCCCAGGACGCAGAGTCAACTTCCAATGGCCCCGCCTCGGCGGTCTGCCCCCGGCCCGTAGTCTTTAAGCCATGCAACGGATTATCGGGACGGAGGTCGAGTACGGCATATCGTCGCCGTCGGACCCGACCGCCAACCCGATCCTCACCTCGACCCAGGCGGTGCTGGCCTACGCCGCCGCCGCGGGCATTCAGCGCGCCAAGCGCACTCGGTGGGACTACGAGGTGGAATCGCCGCTGCGCGACGCCCGGGGTTTCGACCTGAGCCGCTCGGCCGGGCCGCCGCCCGTCGTCGACGCCGACGAGGTCGGTGCGGCCAACATGATCCTGACCAACGGCGCGCGGCTCTACGTCGACCACGCGCACCCCGAATACTCGGCGCCCGAGTGCACCGACCCGCTGGACGCGGTGATCTGGGACAAGGCCGGCGAGCGGGTGATGGAGGCCGCCGCCCGCCACGTCGCCAGCGTGCCCGGCGCGGCGAAACTGCAGCTGTACAAGAACAACGTCGACGGCAAGGGCGCCTCCTACGGGTCGCACGAGAACTACCTGATGAGCCGCCAGACGCCGTTTTCGGCGATCATCGCCGGGCTGACTCCGTTTCTGGTGTCCCGCCAGGTGGTGACCGGCTCCGGGCGCGTCGGCATCGGGCCGTCGGGCGACGAGCCCGGTTTCCAGCTTTCGCAGCGTTCCGATTACATCGAGGTCGAGGTCGGGCTGGAAACCACGCTGAAGCGCGGCATCATCAATACCCGCGACGAACCGCACGCCGACGCCGACCGGTACCGCCGGTTGCACGTCATCATCGGTGACGCGAACCTGGCCGAGACGTCGACCTACCTCAAGCTGGGCACCACCGCGCTTGTGCTCGACCTGATCGAAGAGGGCCCGACGCACGGCATCGACCTGTCCGATCTGGCGCTGGCGCGGCCGGTGCACGCGGTGCACGCGATCAGTCGGGATCCGTCGCTGCGGGTTGCCGTGGCGCTGGTCGACGGCCGCGAGCTGACCGGCCTTGCGCTGCAACGGATCTACCTCGACCGGGTGGCCAAGCTGGTCGACGGCCGCGACCCGGACCCGCGCGCGGCCCACGTCGTCGAAACCTGGGCGCACGTGCTCGACCAGCTGGAGCGTGACCCGATGGACTGCGCCGAGATCCTGGACTGGCCGGCCAAGCTGCGGCTGCTGGAAGGCTTCCGGCAGCGCGAGAACCTGAGCTGGTCGGCGCCCCGGCTGCACCTCGTTGACCTGCAGTATTCCGATGTGCGGCTGGACAAGGGCCTGTACAACCGGCTGGTGGCGCGCGGCTCGATGAAACGGCTGGTCAGCGAACATCAGGTGCTCGAGGCGGTGGACAACCCGCCGACGGACACCCGCGCCTACTTCCGGGGCGAATGCCTGCGCCGGTTCGGGGCGGACATCGCCGCGGCCAGCTGGGACTCGGTGATCTTCGACTTGGGCGGCGATTCGCTGGTTCGAATCCCCACGCTGGAGCCGCTGCGCGGCAGCAAGGCGCACGTCGGAGCGCTGTTGGACTCGGTGGACAGCGCCGCCCAGTTGGTGGAAGAACTCACCAGCTAGGAGTGATCGCAAGCGCGGCGGAGCCGGGCGCAGCGGGTCACGACCATTGAGCTAGGAGCGCGAGGAAGCAGGGCGCGGCGGGTCACGACCGTCGGGCAAGGAGTGATCGCAAGCGCGGCGAAGCCGGGCGCAGCGGGTCACGACCATTGAGCTAGGGACGGTTAACGGGGAAACGTCGGGGTTGACCGGTAGGGTAGAGAGAAGCTTGCGTGCGCCCGACGGGCGCACGCAGCCCTCGAAAAAGGGCATCACGAAGCAGGAGGCGGCGATGGCGCAGGAGCAAACCAAACGTGGCGGTGGAGGCGGCGAGGACGACGACGTCACCGGCACGACCGCCGCGGGCCAGGAACGTCGCGAGAAGCTGGCCGAAGACACCGACGATCTGCTCGACGAGATCGACGATGTGCTGGAGGAGAACGCCGAAGACTTCGTCCGCGCATACGTCCAAAAGGGCGGACAGTGACCTGGCAGTTCCCCGATCGCCTGTCGCTTAACTCTTCCGCTATAGACCTGTCCTCGTTCGCCGACTTTCTTCGTCGCCAGGCGCCGGAGCTGCTGCCGGCGAGCCTCACCGGCGATGCACCGGCAGCGGGACAGTTGCCGCATGGGACGACCATCGTCGCGCTGAAATACCCCGGCGGCGTCCTGATCGCCGGCGATCGGCGCTCGACGCAGGGCAACATGATCGCCGGGCGGGATGTGCGCAAGGTGTACATCACCGACGACTACACCGCCACCGGGATCGCGGGTACCGCCGCGGTCGCCGTCGAATTCGCCCGGCTGTACGCGGTCGAACTCGAGCACTACGAGAAGCTCGAAGGCGTGCCGCTCACGTTCCCCGGCAAGGTGAACCGGCTCGCGATCATGGTGCGCGGCAACCTCGCCGCGGCGATGCAGGGTCTGGTCGCGCTGCCGCTGCTGGTCGGCTACGACATCCACGCCGCCGACGCCGAGAGCGCGGGCCGCATCGTCTCCTTCGACGCCGCCGGCGGCTGGAACATCGAGGAAGAGGGCTACCAATCGGTGGGCTCCGGGTCGATATTCGCCAAGTCCTCGATCAAGAAGCTGTATTCGCAAGTTACCGACGCCGATACCGCGCTGCGCGTGGCCGTTGAGGCGCTCTACGACGCCGCCGACGACGATTCGGCCACCGGCGGTCCGGATCTGGTACGGGGCATCTACCCGACGGCGGTCACCATCGACGCCAACGGCGCGGTCGACGTGGCGGAAAGCCGGATCGCCGAACTGGCCCGTGAAGTCATCGAAAGCCGTTCCCGCGCAGACACTTTCGGTCCCGATGGCGGTGACAAGTGAGCTTCCCGTATTTCATCTCGCCCGAGCAGGCGATGCGCGAGCGCAGCGAGCTCGCGCGCAAGGGCATCGCACGCGGCCGCAGTGTGGTGGTGCTGGCCTACGCCGGCGGTGTGCTATTCGTCGCCGAGAACCCGTCGCGCTCCCTGCAGAAGATCAGCGAACTCTACGACCGCGTCGGTTTTGCCGCCGCGGGCAAGTACAACGAATTCGACAATCTGCGTCGCAGCGGGATCCAGTTCGCCGACACCCGCGGCTACGCGTACGACCGCCGCGACGTCACCGGCCGGCAGTTGGCCAACGCCTATGCCCAGGCGCTGGGCAGCATCTTCACCGAGCAGGCCAAGCCTTACGAGGTGGAGTTGTGTGTGGCCGAGGTCGCGCATTACGGCGAGACGAGGCCGCCCGAGCTGTACCGGATCCTCTACGACGGGTCGATCGCCGACGAGCCGCATTTCGTGGTGATGGGCGGCACCACCGAGCCGATCACCACGGCGCTCAAGGACTCCTACGCCGAGAACGCCGATCTGCCCGATGCGCTGCGGATCGCGGTCGACGCGCTGCGGGCGGGGAGCGCGGATGCCTCGAACGGTGATCAGTCCAGCCTCGATGTGGCCAGCCTGGAGGTCGCCATCCTGGACGCCAACCGTCCGCGACGGGCATTCCGGCGGATCGGCCGCTCGACTTTGGAGACCCACCTGGGTTCCGAATCCGAAAGCTAGGCGCGGCCGTCCACCGTTCGCGCTCGGACTACTTGTACCCTCGATTACGTGCAGCGACGAATCATGGGCATCGAGACCGAGTTCGGTGTGACCTGCACGTTCCACGGCCACCGTCGGCTCAGCCCGGACGAGGTGGCGCGCTACCTGTTCCGGCGGGTGGTGTCCTGGGGGCGTAGCTCGAACGTGTTCCTGCGGAATGGCGCGCGCCTGTACCTGGACGTCGGCAGCCATCCCGAATACGCGACCGCCGAATGCGACAGCCTGGTGCAGCTGGTCACGCATGACCGTGCCGGTGAATGGGTGCTGGAAGACCTGCTGGTCGATGCCGAACAGCGGCTGGCCGATGAGGGCATCGGCGGCGACATCTACCTGTTCAAAAACAACACCGACTCGGCCGGTAACTCCTACGGCTGTCACGAGAACTACCTGATCGTGCGGGCCGGCGAGTTCTCCCGGATCTCCGACGTGCTGCTGCCGTTCCTGGTCACCCGCCAACTGATCTGCGGCGCGGGCAAGGTGCTGCAGACACCCAAGGCAGCGACGTTCTGCCTGTCCCAGCGCGCCGAGCACATCTGGGAGGGCGTCTCGTCGGCCACTACCCGCAGCCGGCCGATCATCAACACCCGCGACGAGCCGCACGCCGACGCCGAGAAGTACCGCCGGCTGCACGTCATCGTCGGCGACTCGAACATGTGCGAGACCACCACCATGCTCAAGGTGGGCACCGCGGCGCTGGTGCTGGAGATGATCGAGGCGGGTGTGCCGTTTCGCGACTTCTCGCTGGACAACCCGATCCGCGCGATCCGCGAGGTCAGCCACGACGTCACCGGCCGCCGGCCGGTGCGGCTGGCCGGGGGCCGCCAGGCCAGCGCGCTGGACATCCAGCGCGAGTACTACACCCGCGCCGTCGAACACCTGCAGACGCGTGAGCCCAACGCTCAGATCGAGCAGGTCGTCGACCTGTGGGGCCGTCAGCTCGACGCCGTCGAGAGCCAGGATTTCGCCAAGGTGGACACCGAGATCGACTGGGTGATCAAGCGCAAGCTGTTTCAGCGCTACCAGGATCGCTACAACATGGAGCTGTCCGACCCGAAGATCGCGCAGCTGGACCTGGCCTACCACGACATCAAGCGCGGACGCGGCGTGTTCGACCTGCTGCAGCGAAAGGGCCTGGCGGCGCGCGTCACCACCGACGAGGACATCGCCGAGGCCGTCGAAAAGCCACCGCAGACCACCCGCGCGCGGCTGCGTGGTGAGTTCATCAGCGCCGCCCAGGCCGCGGGGCGTGACTTCACCGTCGACTGGGTGCATCTCAAGCTCAATGACCAGGCCCAGCGCACCGTGCTGTGCAAAGACCCGTTCCGCGCGGTCGACGAGCGGGTGAAGCGGCTGATCGCGAGCATGTAGGTCCTCGGTGCGTCGCGAGCGTAACGCCGCTGCGAAATGCCCCGTCGAAATTCGCAACAGCGTTACGTTCGCGGTCACGGGACCGGTAGGACCGTCCGGCATGACTTTCCAGCCCATCTAGTCTTGAGCAAATGGCGACCTCGAAAGTCGAACGGCTGGTCAATCTCGTCATCGCCCTGCTGTCCACCCGCGGCTTCATCACCGCGGAAAAGATCCGCTCCAGCGTCGCGGGCTATTCGGAAAGCCCTAGCGCCGAGGCGTTTTCGCGGATGTTCGAGCGTGACAAGAACGAGCTGCGCGACCTCGGCATCCCGCTGGAGGTCGGCAAGGTCTCGGCGCTGGACCCCACCGAGGGCTACCGCATCAACCGGGATGCCTACTCGTTGCGTCCCGTCGAGTTGACCCCGGACGAGGCCGCCGCGGTAGCCGTCGCCACCGGGCTGTGGCAATCGCCCGAGCTGATCACCGCAACCCAGGGCGCGCTGCTCAAATTGCGGGCCGCCGGGGTAGACGTCGATCCGTTAGATATCGGGGCGCAGGTGGCCATCGCGTCGTCGGCCGGGGTGCCGGGTCTGCGTGGATCGGAGGACGTGCTCGGAATCCTGTTGTCGGCCATCGATTCTCGACAGGCGGTGCAATTCCCGCATCGGCCGTCTCGGGCGGAGCCCTACACCACCCGCACCGTTGAACCGTGGGGAGTGGTCACCGAGAAGGGCCGCTGGTATCTGGTGGGCCACGACCGCGATCGCGGCGCCACCCGCACGTTCCGGCTATCCCGGATCGGTGCCGAGGTCACGCCGATCGGACCGGAAGGTGTGGTCACCGTGCCCGAGGACGTCGACCTGCGCAAGATCGTCGCCGACACGGTCAGCGAGACGCCGGCTGGCGGCCAGGCCGTGGTGTGGGTCGCCGACGGGCGGGCCACCGCGCTGCGACGCGCCGGACGGCAAATCGGGGCACGGCAACTCGCCGGCCGCGACGGAGATGTCATCGAACTCGACATTGGATCGCCCGACGGGCTGGCGCGTGAGATCGCCGGCTACGGGGCCGATGCCATCGCGCTGGAGCCGCAGTCGCTGCGTGATGACGTTGTGGCGCGATTGCGCGGGGCCCTGGCAGGGGAGGAGGAGCGGCGCCAATGACCAACGTCTCGGACCGCCTGGTGCGGCTGCTCAACATGGTGCCCTATTTCCAGGCCAATCCGCGGATCACCCGCGCCGAGGCCGCCGCCGAGCTGGGGGTGACGAGTAAACAGCTCGAGGCGGACCTCAACCAGCTGTGGATGTGCGGCCTACCCGGCTACGGACCCGGCGACCTCATCGACTTCGAATTCTCCGGCGACACCATCGAAGTGACGTTTTCCGCCGGCATCGACCGACCCCTGCAGCTGACCTCACCGGAAGCCACCGGCCTGCTGGTGGCGCTGCGGGCGCTGGCCGACGTCCCCGGAGTGGTCGACCCAGCGGCGGCGCGCAGTGCGATCGCCAAGGTCGCGGCGGCCGCCGGGGCCGCCGGGCGCGATTCCGGTTTCCCCGGCGCCGTGTCGGCGGTCGACGAACCGGCCCCCGTGGAGAGCCGGGCCGCGGCCGCGGTGCGCGCCACGGTGCGGGACAAAAAGGCGCTGGCCATCGAGTACTACGCCGCCTCCCACGACACCCTGACCAGCCGCATCGTCGACCCGATCCGGGTCCTGCTGGTCGGTGGGCACAGCTACCTGGAGGCCTGGTCACGCGAATCCGAAGGGGTTCGGCTGTTCCGCTTCGACCGGATCGTGGACGCCAAAGCCCTCGACGAGCCCGCCGCCCCACCCGAACCCGCGGTGCAGGCGCCGCCGGACACCTCGCTGTTCGACGGAGACCCGTCGCTGCCGTCGGCGCGGCTGCGGATTGCGCCCTCGGCGTCCTGGATGTTCGACTACTACCCGCTGCGGGAGGTGCTCGAGCTGCCGGATGGTTCGTGCGAGGCGGTCATGACTTATGCCTCCGAAGACTGGATGACGCGGTTGGTGCTGGGCTTCGGGGCCGCGGTGCGGGTGCTTGAACCCGCGTCCCTCGCGCATCGTGTCAAGGACGCTGCCGCGGCCGCACTCGAGTCCTACCAGGTGGCCCAAACCACGACACCTTCCACGAAACCGTAGTGCGGGGACGCTGGCGTTTTGCGCCGCTGCGGTAGCATCGGGTGAACGTCTGGAGGTAACAAAAGTGGGCAGTCTTCAACCGTGGCACTGGCTGATCCTCGCTGTCGTGATCATCGTGTTATTCGGGGCAAAGCGGCTCCCCGACGCGGCGCGCTCGCTGGGCAAGTCAATGCGCATCTTTAAGTCTGAAATCCGTGAAATGCAGACCGAAACCAAGTCGGACGCCATTGAGCCGCCCGCGCCGGTGCAGTCGCAACGCGTCGACCCGTCGACGGTTGCTGGTCAAGACCACACCGAGGCCCGGCCCGCGTAGCAGCACCGGGCGCCGCTGACCGAACGTCGTGAACGGTTCTAGATTTTCAGTGCGCGGCGGCCGTCTATTCAAGCGACTCGACCCACGCCAGCGGCGCAGTCGCACCAATCCCGACGCGACCATGTCGCTGGTCGACCACCTCACGGAGCTGCGGAGAAGGCTGCTGATCGCGCTGGCCGCGATCCTGCTCACCACGATCTTCGGGTTTTTCTGGTACTCGCATTCGATCTTTGGGCTGGAAAGCCTCGGCGAGTGGCTGCGGCATCCGTATTGTTCGCTGCCACAGTCGGCGCGCGCGGACATCAGCGCCGACCGGCAATGCCGGTTGCTGGCCACGGCGCCGTTTGACCAGTTCATGTTGCGGCTCAAGGTCGGGATGGCCGCCGGGATCGTCCTGGCGTGCCCGGTGTGGTTCTACCAGCTCTGGGCGTTCGTCACGCCCGGGCTGTACCAGAAGGAACGCCGCTTCGCGGTGGCGTTCGTGATCCCGGCCGCGGTGCTGTTCATCGCCGGCGCCCTGCTGGCCTACCTGGTGCTGGCCAAGGCGTTGGGCTTCCTGCTGACCGTCGGCAACAGCGTCCAGGTCACCGCGCTGTCCGGCGACCGGTATTTCGGCTTCCTGATGAATCTGCTGGTGGTCTTCGGGGTCAGCTTCGAATTTCCGCTGTTGATCGTCATGCTCAACATGGTCGGTGTGCTGACCTATGAGCGGCTCAAGTCCTGGCGGCGCGGCCTGATCTTCGCGATGTTTTTGTTCGCCGCGATCTTCACGCCCGGATCCGACCCGTTCTCGATGACGGCGCTGGGCCTGGCGCTGACGGTGCTGCTCGAGTTTGCCATCCAGATCGCGCGGCTGCACGATAAGCGAAAAGCCAAGCGCGAAGCCCTGATTCCCGACGACGAGGCGTCGACCATCGAAGCTCCCGAGCCCATCAACGCCGGGACCCATGACGACATCACGTAAGCCCCCTCGCGGCGAGCGTGCGCGTTTGTGCAGTGACACGCCGCATTTGGCGTACATTTGCGCACCCTCGCGGACTGAGGCGGGCGCGTGACCGAACTCGCCCGGTTCACCGCGGACCTGCCCTTTGCGCTCGACGGCTTCCAGCAGCGGGCCTGCGTGGCCCTCGAAAAGGGCCACGGCGTGCTGGTCTGCGCGCCGACCGGCGCGGGCAAGACGGTGGTCGGCGAATTCGCCGTGCACCTGGCGCTGGCGTCGGCCGGCAAATGCTTTTACACCACACCGCTGAAGGCCCTGAGCAATCAAAAGCACACCGACCTCACGGCACGCTACGGCAAGGACCAGATCGGTCTGCTCACCGGTGACGTGTCGGTCAACGGCGATGCACCCGTCGTGGTGATGACCACCGAGGTGCTGCGCAACATGCTTTACGCGGATTCTCCTGCACTGCAAGGCCTTTCATATGTGGTGATGGACGAGGTGCATTTCCTCGCCGACCGGATGCGGGGTCCGGTGTGGGAGGAGGTCATCCTGCATCTGCCCGACGAGGTCCGGCTGGTGAGTCTGTCGGCGACGGTGAGCAATGCCGAGGAGTTCGGCGGCTGGATCCAGACCGTGCGCGGTGACACGACGGTGGTCGTCGACGAGCACCGGCCGGTGCCGCTGTGGCAACACATCCTGGTCGGCAAGCGCCTCTTCGACCTGTTCGACTACGACAGTGCCGCCGACAAGTCGCGCGTCGACCCCGAACTGCTGCGCCACCTTGCGCATCGCCGCGAGGCCGACCGGATGTCGGATTGGCGTAGCCCGCGCCGAGGGTCGGGCCGGGCGGGGCAGGGTCGCGGCGGTCAGGGCAGGCCGCGGTTCTACCGCCCCCCGGCGCGCCCCGACGTCATCGCGAAGCTGGACTCCGAGGGCCTGCTGCCGGCGATCACGTTCGTGTTCTCGCGGGCGGGCTGTGACGCCGCGGTCGGCCAATGCCTGCGGTCGCCGCTGCGGCTGACCACCGAGGAGGAACGCGCGCAGATCGCCGAGGTGATCGAGCACCGGTGCGGTGACCTCGCCGACGCCGACCTGGCAGTGCTGGGCTACTACGAGTGGCGCGAAGGTCTGCTGCGCGGCCTGGCGGCCCACCACGCCGGCATGCTGCCGGCGTTCCGGCACACGGTCGAAGAGTTGTTCACCGCGGGCCTGGTCAAGGCGGTGTTCGCCACCGAGACCCTGGCGCTCGGCATCAACATGCCGGCCCGGACGGTGGTGCTGGAACGGCTGGTGAAGTTCAACGGCGAACAGCACGTGCCGCTGACGCCGGGGGAGTACACGCAGCTGACCGGGCGCGCCGGTCGCCGCGGCATCGATGTCGAAGGCCACGCCGTCGTCCTGTGGCACCCCGACATCGAGCCGTCCGAGGTCGCCGGGCTGGCCTCCACCCGCACCTTTCCGCTGCGCAGTTCGTTCGCGCCGTCGTACAACATGACGATCAACCTGGTGCACCAGCTGGGTCCCGGGCAGGCGCATCAGCTGCTCGAGCAGTCGTTCGCCCAGTACCAGGCCGACGGATCCGTCGTCGGGCTGGTTCGTGGCATCGAGCGCGGCGCGGGGATGCTCGACGAGATCGCCACCGAACTGGGTGGTCACGACGCACCGATCCTGGACTATGCGCGGCTGCGGGCGCGGATCTCCGAGCTGGAGCGCACGCAGGCCCGCGCGTCGCGGCTGCAACGACGGCAGGCGGCCAGCGACGCACTGGCCGCGCTGCGCCGAGGCGACATCATCAACATCAACGGCCGGCACGGCGGACTGGCCGTGGTGTTGGAGTCGGCCCGCGACGGCGACGACCCGCGGCCGCTGGTGCTCACCGAACACCGATGGGCGGGGCGAATATCGTCGGCGGATTATTCGGGTGCCGCGGCGCCGGTCGGTTCGATGACGCTGCCCAAGCGGGTCGAACACCGCCAGCCGAGGGTCCGGCGCGATCTGGCGTCGGCGCTGCTGTCGGCGATGGAAGGTCGGGCGGGGCTGTCGATTCCCGCTGGGCGTCGCGCCCGTAAACGCGAGCAGGACGGGGAGTTTCACGATCCGGAGCTGGCGTCGCTGCGGGCCGAGCTGCGACGTCACCCGGCGCACAACAAGCCCGAACTTGAGGACCAGATCCGCCAGACCGAGCGCTACCTGCGCATTGAACGCGACAACGCGCAGCTGCAGCAGAAGGTCGCCGCCGCCACCAATTCGTTGGCCCGCACCTTCGACCGGATCGTCGGGCTGCTCACCGAACGCGACTTCATCGGCGGGTCGCCGGCCGATCCGAAGGTCACCGACGACGGCCGGTTGCTGGCCAGGATCTACAGCGAGAGCGACCTGCTGGTCGCCGAGTGCCTGCGCACCGACGCGTGGGCGGGCCTGCGTCCCCCGGAGTTGGCGGCGGTGGTCTCGGCGGTGGTGTATGAAACCCGCGGCGGTGACGGTCCCAGCGCCCCCTTCGCCGCCGAGGCGCCCACACTGCGGATACAGCAGGCGCTGCGAAAGACCGCCAGGCTGTCGGCGACGCTGCGCGCCGACGAGCAACGGCACCGGCTTGCCACCAGCCGCGAACCCGACGACGGCTTCGCCAGCACCATCTACCGGTGGGCCCGCACCGGCGACCTGGCGGCGGCCCTAGATGTCGCTGACGCCTACTCGTCAGGCGGGGGTGGTTCGCCGTTGTCGGCGGGGGATTTCGTGCGGTGGTGCCGGCAGGTGCTCGACCTGCTGGACCAAGTTCGCAACGCCGCGCCCGACCCTGAGCTGCGGGCCACCGCCAAGCGCGCAATCAATGACGTTCGGCGCGGCGTTGTCGCAGTTGACGTTGGGTAGGCTGAGCCGGGACTACGGTTACACCCGAGACTTTCAGGACGCCTTACGGCGAGGAGACGAGAAACGATGAGCGGACCGCACGGGTCAGATCCGAATCAGTCGTGGCAACCGCCCGGGCACGAGGCCGAGCAGCAATCCGGCGACGAGCCGACCCAGGTGGGTCCGGTGGGAACGCCGTGGCAGCAGCAACAGCCGCCCCAGGAACCGGCCTGGCAACCCCCCGCGTACACGCCGCCCGCGTATCCGCAGTACCAACAGCCGGCGGAGCAGCCGTATCAGCAGCAATATCCGCCGGCCCCGCCCGGCTATGGCCAGGTGGGGGCGCCGTCGGAGCAGTTTGGTTCGGCACCCACCCAGTACGGCGCGGCCGTCCAATACGGCCAGCCCGACCAATACGGCCAGCCCGGGCAGTACGGCCAATACCCGCAGCCGGGCCAGTACGGGCAGCCCGGTCAGTATGCGCAGCCCGGCCAGTACCCGCAGCAGTACCAGTCGTACGAGCAACCGGGCCAGCCGGGGAAGAAGCGGTCGGGCGCGCTGATCGGCGGCGTTGCGGCGGCAATCGGCGTGGTCGTGATCGGCGGCGTGCTGGTTCTCGGGTTCCTGTGGCCAGGGTTTTTCGTCACTACCAAGCTGGATGTCAGCAAGGCTCAGGCCGGGGTGCAGCAGGTCCTCACCGATGAGACCAACGGTTACGGCGCGAAGAACGTCAAGGACGTCAAGTGCAACGGCGGTTCAGACCCGACCGTGAAGAAGGGCGGCACCTTCGACTGCACCGTGAACATCGACGGCGCGCAGAAGCACGTGACGGTCACCTTCCAGGACAACAAGGGCACCTACGAGGTCGGTCGCCCGCAGTAGCTCAGCCGGGCAACGCGTCGAGCGCCTTCTGCAGCCGCCCGATCGACGATCCGACCCCCAGCGCGGTCGCCAGCTCGGCCGTGCGTTTGGGGTCGGCGGCGGCAAGCGGTAGCGCGTCGGTGGGCGTCGAAAGGGTGACGGGCGCCTCGGTGCTGACCCGCACCACCGGACCCGCGGCTTCGATGTAGTCGGTCGCGGCCAGCAGCTTCGCCCGCAATCCCTTGGCCATCGTGGATTTCGGGTCGTGTGCGGCGAGCAGAATGCGCTCCAGCGAGCCGTGCCGAGCCAGCAGGCCGGCCGCCGTCTTCTCGCCTACCCCCGGTACTCCCGGCAGGCCGTCGGACGGGTCGCCGCGCAGCAGCGCCAGCTCGGCGTAGGCAGGCCCGGCCCGGTCAACCGGAACGCCGTAGTGCTCGGCGACTTCGGCCGGGCCGAACAGGGTGGCCTTGGCCAGCCCCCGGCCCAAATAGAGCACCCGGACCGGGACGGGATCGTCCGTCACCACCTGCAGCAGGTCGCGGTCGCCGCTGACCACGACCACCGGGTCGCGATTTTCGGCTGCCGCCAGCGTGCCCAGCACGTCGTCGGCCTCGAACCCCGGTGCGCCCGCCGTGGGGATCCCGAACGCGTCCAGCAGTTCCATGATCATGTCGACCTGCGGGGTCAGATCGTCGGGCACCTCCTCGATGTCGGGCTCATCGGCGGGCTCCTCGACTGCAACGCGGTGCGCCTTGTACGACGGGATGAGGTCGACACGGAACTGCGGGCGCCAGTCCAGGTCCAGGCAGACCGCCAGCCGGCTGGGCTTCTGCTGGGTGATCACCACGGCCATCGAGTCGATGAACCCGCGCACGGCGTTGACCGGCCGGCCGTCGGGCGCGGTGATCGACGACGGCACGCCGAAGTAGGAGCGGAACCACATGCTGGCGCCGTCGAGCAATGCGAGAGAACCTGGCATGCGGGTTATCCTGCCAGCCATGGATTCTCGCCGATTCGAGGCAGGGGTGTATGCCCGCCGGCTAACCGCCGCCGCCGCCGCTACCGCCGACGCGGGTCTGGCCGGTCTGGTGATCACCCCCGGCTACGACCTGCGCTACCTGGTGGGTTCGCGCGCGCAGACGTTCGAACGGCTCACCGCGTTGGTGGTGCCGGCCGCCGGAGAGCCGACGATCGTGGTGCCGCGGCTGGAGCTGGCCGCGCTGGGCGAGTCGGCCATCACGGAATTGGGCCTGACCGTGCGGGATTGGGTTGACGGCGACGACCCCTACCGACTGGTGGCCGATGCGTTGGGCGGCCCCCAGCCGGCACGCGCGGCCGTCACCGATTCCATGCCGGCGCTGCACCTGTTGCCGCTGGCCGGTGTGCTCGGTGCGTCGCCGGTGTTGGCCACCGACGTGCTGCGCGGACTGCGGATGGTCAAACAACCCGCCGAGGTCGACGCGCTGCGCCAAGCCGGGGCGGCCATCGACCGGGTGCATGCCCGGGTGCCGGAGTTCTTGATACCGGGCCGAACCGAGGCCGACGTCGCCGCCGACATCGCCGAAGCCATTGTCGCCGAAGGGCATTCGGAAGTGGCCTTCATCATTGTCGGCTCCGGGCCGCACGGGGCGGATCCGCACCATGGATACTCGGACCGCGAGCTGCAAACCGGCGACGTCGTGGTCGTCGACATCGGCGGCAGCTACGAACCGGGCTACCACTCCGACTGCACCCGCACGTACAGCATCGGCGAACCCAGCAACGATGTGGCACAGCACTATTCGACGCTGCAGCGGGCGCAGCGCGCGGCGTTTGCGGCGGTGCGCCCGGGCGTGACCGCAGAGCAGGTCGACGCGGCCGCTCGCGATGTGCTTGCCGGGGCCGGACTGGGGGAGTACTTCGTGCACCGGACGGGGCACGGGATCGGGCTGTCGGTGCACGAGGAACCGTACATCGTCGCTGGCAACGACCTGAGTTTGGTTGCGGGCATGGCGTTTTCGATCGAGCCCGGCATCTACTTCCCGGGCCGCTGGGGCGCCCGCATCGAGGACATCGTCATCGTGACCGAGGACGGTGCGCTGTCGGTCAACAACCGGCCGCACGCGCTCATCGTGGTGCCCGCCTAACGCACCGCCCGCTCGGCCGCCGCGTTGCGAACGTCCATCGCGGTGAATCCTCGCGCGGCCAGGTGTGCCTTATCGCCTACCGCGGTGAGCGCCTCCTGGTGGGCCCGTAGGGTTTTCACGTGTCGACTGTGTGCCGAACGGACCGCGTCGTGGAACTCCTCGGCTGCGGCGAACTCGCCGAACATCCCCGGTATCAGCGGTCCGCGCGACAGGCGCTCGGCCCCCTGGTGGGCGTGGTCGCCGGCGCGGTGCGATTCGTTGGCCGCGGAGTGCAGCAAGGCGGTGTCGACAAACATGACGGCGACGCTAACGACGGCGTGGCGGGCCGTCAATTCACCCTGCGTCACCCGTGCAGCACTTGGTCGGTGACGTCGTACCAGCTGCCGTCGTGGCGGTGGTTGCCCATGTTGCGGCACTCGCCGGAAAGCTCGACCGAACCGTCTTTGACCGTGCCGCTGCTCATCCCGATGATCGCCATGACGCCGCCGGTGTGGATGGCCCGGCCGAAGGGTTGCTTGCCCGGCGGGGGCCCGTCCGACCAACCGTGGTCAATCATTGTCGTGGCGATGTGCTCGAAAAACGCGTTGTGGTCGGTCCCGGCGGGGACGTCGAACGAGACGTCGACTCGGCCGCGAAACGGCGGGTCGCCCTGGTCGTTGCACGATTCCCAGCCGAAGACCGCCGAGACGTTCTGCAACTTGGCCGTCGTCGCGATCTGTCTGGCCGGGTCGATCACCTGGGCCTTGGTCTGTTCGTCGGACAGCGGGTTAGCGGGACGATCCGGGTTCTGTCCGTGCGAAATCATCTTCGAGCATCCTCCTAGGACGACGGTGATCGCGATGAGCGCGGCAGCGGCCAGGGGCCAGCACGCCGTCGCTATCGCGAGTCTTGACCTGCGCACACGACACGCCGGCAGCGGTCTGCGTGGCTTCAATCTCGGTGTCGCTGCAGCGTCGAACATTGGCGACCTCCTCGAGCGCTTACTTGAAATCATGATCCCTGGTGACCGAATTTCCCTGCCGGTCCCACTCCGGGTCGACGGTGACGGGTGTTCGAATTTCGACGTGCGGCAAGGGAATCGTCCCGACGGGCGTCTTGACCTCAGCCGGCGTGGCGATCCGTTCTTCGTCCCGCAGCGGTGCCAGCATGCCCTGGTGGGCCAGGTCGCCGCCGTGGCCGGTGGAGATCACGGTCATGTTGTGCAGCGCTTCGCTGCCCATGTCGTAGTAATGCGAATGGTCGTTGAACCACGGGACCACGCTCTGGGTGTCCGCAACTTCGGCGCGGAACCGCACCGACCCGAATCCGGAATGCGCTGGGTCGACGCCCAGCCCCGCCAACGGCCCGAGCGGGTCGCCGAGGGCGTCGTTGATGGCGTTGGGAGCGCCGCTGCCTGACTCGCCGATCCAACTGATGGCGTCGGTGGACGCCGCACCCACGTACACCTGTCCACCGTTGAGGTGGAAGTCCGCGGCGCTGCCCGCGAGATCGGTTCCCGGACAGCCGATCAGCACGGCGTCATTGGCGCGCATGCCGCTGTTGGCGAATGCATCGGCCACCGTCGTGGACCCGTACGAATGGCCGATCACGGTGACGTGCGATGGAATCGAGCCGTCATGGGTGACCGTCAGGCCGTTGACGTCGGCGGCCAGCAGTTCACCGCCGCCGCGCGCCAGCCACGGGCTGCCCACCTGCTGCAGAGTTGTCGGGTCGGCGACGGCTTGTTGCGCGTGTTGAAAGTCGAATACCGGTGCGTCATAGCCCATCCAGGCGATCACCGCGGTCGGGCTGGTGGGATCGGCCTTCAACGACTGCGTGTAGAGGTTGATCGCGTCGTTGTGCCCGTCGAACAGCCAGCCGCCCCGCACGCTGCTGTTGGTGCCCGGAACGATGACGGCGGTGTTGCGAGACGTATCGGGGTTACCGATCGCGATCGCCGCCCTGCCCTTTCCGTTGAAGGCGAGCGGGTCATAGGCCCAAAGCAGCACGGGCCGAGGGTTTTTGGCGTCACCCCTGTCGTGTTCGAGGCCCTGGTTGGTCTTGACCGCGTTCTGGTATCGAGTGATGTCGTTGGCCGTCAGCCCGTACCTCTCCGGGTGGCTGAACACGTCGTTGTTGGCGTCGTTCAGCGCGCTGTCCCTCAGCGCTTCGGGCGACAGCCCGAACCGTCCCGCGGCATCCTCCACCCGATGCAGGTCGTCGTTCATCACGTCGAGGTTGACGTGGCCACGCACGTCGGCCTGAATTCCGTTGAGATTGCCCAACTCCTGCGGGTGCTGGTTGATCAACAGGCGCTTCTGCTCGTCGGTGAGTGAATCCCACCAGAGCTGGACCTGCTCCGGAGTCGTCTGCGGCGGCGGGATCAGCAGCTCGTCGGCCCCTTGTATCTCGGCCGGGTCGGCGCCGTCGGCGCGCAGCACGGCCAGCGCGTTCCGCAACCCCGCCGAGTAAGCGTCGCGAATCTGGGTGACTTGGTAGAGCACCGCGCGCGTCTCGGCAACGGCGTCCGCATAGAGGCCGTTGGCGTCGTCTTCGTCGCCGTCGTCGAGCGCATCGCCGATTTCGTCGTCGATGTCCGCCAAGTCTTGGTCGAGCGCCGCGATGTACCAGCCCGATTCCCGTTGCGCTTCGGCCAGGGCGGCGGCGATGGTTTCCAGGTCGACGGCGATTTTCGGCAGTTGCGCGGCCTGCAGGCCCAGCGATTTGGTTACCCGCTGCACTTCGGCGGAGTCATCGATCGGATGCGCGCCGTTCTCCCGATTCCAGGACGCCGCGAAGCGGCGACGGGCTTCGGCGAAGGCGGCGTCGGACTCAGTGGTGGATTGGCCCGCGTCGTGAAACGCCTGTGCCAGATCGGATATCTGCGCCGGGCGGCCGGCCTGCAGGCTAGTGTCGATGGCCCACGGATCGCCGCCGGCGTCGATGATGAGCCGTGCGACGCTTATGAATTGGAGTTGCATCGCCCGCCCCCTCTATCGCTGGCGAGGGTAGCTACTTCGCCAGTGCGGGTCAATCGGGCGGCGTGCGGCGCGACCGGGGTGGATGGCTAGCGGCGGGTCACCAACGAGAATGCCGCGGCCCGACTAGAAGACCGCGAACCAGATCGCGATGTATTGGCAGATCGCCGCAACCGCGGTGCACGCGTGAAAGAACTCGTGATAGCCGAATGTCGTCGGCCATGGGTCGGGGGAGCGCAGCCCATAGATCACCGCACCAATGCTGTACAGGGCACCGCCGGTAGCCAGCAGGATCGCCGCGGCCACGCCCACCTCGTGCACGATCATCGCGCCGTACCAGACCGCCACCCAGCCCAGGAGCAGGCAAAGCGTCACCCCCACCGGGCGCGGCGCCGACGGCCAAAACAGGGTCACCAGGATCCCGGCCAACGCGCCACCCCAGACGATCGCCATCACCGCATGCCCGGTCGCGCGCGGCATGGCCAGCGTCGCGAACGGGGTGTAGGTGCCGGCGATGAACACGAAGATCATCGAATGGTCGAGCCGACGCATCCATTTCCGGGCCGCCGCCGACTGCCAGCGAACACGATGATACGTGGCACTCACAGCAAACATTGCGACGATTGCTAGCGCGTAAACCAGCGTCGCGAGTCCGGCTTGCTTCGAGGCCAACGTGAAGGACAGCACCACCAGCGCGGAACCGGCAAAGAAAGCCGCGACAGCGCAGTAGAGGTGGATCCAGCCACGCAAGCGCGGCGGGGTGTGGGGCAGGGCAAGCGGATCGAGGGCGCCGGTGGCATCGTCGACGATGGCGGCCGGGGCGGCCGGCCGATGAGACTCGGGCCGAGCGGCCAAATCGGTGTGGTAGCTCACGGTTTCCCCTCACTAGTGGCTAAGCGTGCGGTCCTAACCATTGGGAGCGCCAGCGTATGAGCGGGCCGCTGAGAGGCCGCTGAGAAGCTCGCCAAGCTGCGATGTACGTCGCGCACACCGGCCACGTCGTTACCGCGCTGCGGGTTTCTCAGCCAAACCTCAGCGCTGCAGAATCAAACTATGGGTGTGTCTGTCATAGCGGCGTTGCGGCGAAGCAGCATCGCGCGCAGGCTGAGACCCGCCAACTTGGGTATCTCCGCCCGTTCCGCCGCGGTGTCAGCGATCGTCGTGTTGGTCGCCCTTGCCGTGGCCGGCGGGGGATTCGTCGCGATCCTGTACCAGTGGTTGTTGGGCGGTGTCGATGACGCCTCCGCCGGCCGGGTGCGCCACATCGTCGAAGCCCTGCAGTCCGAATCGCCGGGCAACCTCGACGGTGCCCTGTTGACCACCAACCAGCGCGTGGTCGCAATCCAAATCATCGCGCCCGACGGCAAGGTGATAGCGCGGGCCGGATCTGCGCCGAGCACACCGATAGTCCCGGTCACCAACTTCGGCCTGAAGTTGCGCCGCGGCATGTCCGACGACGCGGTGCCCAACGACGACATGCGGTTGAGCGGACAGCGGGTCAACACGCCCTCCGGTGAGTACACGGTCATCGTCGGCGGGGGCAGCGAGGCGGTCGAAGGGACTGCGCGGACCGTGGCGGTGCTGTTGGCTTGTGGCGCACCGCTCATCGTCGTGGTAGCGGCAGCGGCGACCTACAACCTCGTCAATCGCTCACTGAAATCGGTGGACGCGATCCGGAACCGAGTGGCCGAAATCTCCACGTCCGACTTGGCCGAGCGGGTACCCGTGCCCGACAGCCGCGACGAGATCGCCGCTCTGGCAGTGACTATGAACGAAATGCTGTCACGTCTCGAAGCCGGCCACCGCGCCCAGCAACGCTTCCTCGGCGACGCCTCCCACGAACTTCGCAGCCCGCTAGCCACCATCATCTCCGGATTGGAATCCGCCGAGGCACACCCAGAGCTACTCGACACAGAGCTCGCGATCAACACCCTGCTCCCGGAGGCGCAACGCATGCGGCTGCTGATCGAGGATCTGCTGCTGCTCGCGCGTGCCGACGAGCAAAGCTTGACATTGCGCAAAGAAGAGGTGCTCCTCAGCGACATTGCGGAGGTCGAGGTGAATCGGGCACGGCGGGAATCCGGATGCGCGATCCACACCGACTTGTCGGCGATGTGCTTTTCCGGCGACCCGGCAGCGATGTCGCGGGTGATCCGCAATCTCGTGGATAATGCTGTGCGCCATGCGAAGTCGCGCGTCGATGTCCACGTCGGCAGCCGAAACGGCGAGGCCACCCTCAGCGTCAGCGACGATGGCCCGGGCATCGCTCCCGCCGAGCGAGCCCGAGTATTCGAGCGGTTCGTCCGGCTGGACTCGGACCGGGCCCGCTGCAGCGGAGGGACCGGCCTGGGGCTGGCAATCGTCGCCGAAGTCGTGGCCGCGCATGGCGGCACAGTGACCATCGACGATCGTCCCGGCGGCGGGACCACGATGAATGTCGTGTTGCCTCAGCACAACAACCGGTAGCCGGCGCCGCGAATCGTCTCGATTGTGTTGGTACCAAAGGGAACATCGATCTTGCGCCGTAGATATCCCACGTACACCTCGACGACGTTGTCCGGGCCCTGATAGTGCGCATCCCACACGTTGCTCAAGATCTCGGCCTTGATCACCACCGTGTCCTTGTTGCGCATGAGGAATTCCAGTAGCCCATACTCGCGGGGAGTCAACGTGATTGGGGTCGAATCGCGTTGGACGATATGCCGAGCCGGATCCAGTGACAGCGAGCCAGCGGTCAACACCACGGGCCGCTCCGGGGCGCCGCGACGCTCCAACGCGCGCAGCCGCGCCACGAGCACTCGAAACGAAAAGGGTTTCGTCAGATAATCATCGGCCCCGAGATCGAATGCATCGGTCTCGTCGTATTCGCCGTCCTTGGCCGTCAGCATCAGCACCGGTGTCCACACGTCCTGCGCGCGCATTCGGCGCAGCACCTCGTACCCGCTGTGACCGGGCAGCATGATGTCGAGAATCACGACGTCGAAGGGGTGTGAGACCGCCTCGTGTAGGCCGTCGATGCCGGTACTGGCTACCACGACGACGAAACCCTCCGCCCGTAGGCCCCTGGACAACGTCGCCGACAAGCGCGGCTCGTCCTCGACGAGCAGGACCCTCATGTCGTCGTCGCGCCGGGGTGGCGTCCGGCGCGTTGCGGAAGCAAAACTAGCAAAGTAACGATCAGCGCCGCGATGGCCGCCGAGGCTAGCGGACGGCTCAACGCCAGACCGCCATCGGCGACCGGTTTATCGAGGAAATCGCCCACGGTCGCGCCCAGCGGTCGCGTCAGGATGAAGGCCACCCAAAACAACGTGACCCGCGACACCGCCGTCCAGTAGTACGCGGCCACGACCACCAGCAGGGCCGCGGCGAACACCAGCGCGCCGCGCTCGTAGCCGAAGTCACGGGTGTCGGCCAACCAATCGCCGAGCGCGGTGCCCAGCGTCTGCGAAAACGTGATCGTCGCCCAATAGAACGCCTCGACTTTCGGCGTCGAAACGGTGCTCACCGACACCGTGCCCTGCGACCAACGCCAAACTCCCAAGGTGGCCAACAGGCAACCCAGCAGCAGCAGCGAACCGCCGGTGTAGCCGATACCGAGCGACCGGTCGGCGAAATCCGCCAGCACCGTGCCAAACGTGGTCGACGCCACGATCGTCGCCCAGTACAGGGCCGCGTGGAAGCGCTCGGCGCGAATCTGCGCGGCGACCAGCGCCACCAGCGTGACGCCGAAAAGGACGACGCCGGCCACGTAGCTCCAGTTCAGGGTCATGGTGACGGTGTCCCCGCCCGTCTCGCCCAACGTGGTCGCCAAGACCTTGATGACCCAAAAGCCCAAGGTGACGGCGGGCACCTTGGTCAACGCCTGTCTCGTCACGTCGTTCACCAGGCTATGACTACGGCAACCACACTGAGGAGACGCTGAGATCGACAGCTAGGCGCTGTTGCTGCGGTCGAGCAGGTCCGACGACCCGAGCACCCGCTCGATCTGAACCTCGATGACGACCCGTCGCGGGTTCGGGCGCGGGGTGCGGTAGCGCTGGGCGTAACGCAACTCGGCGTCGCGGACGGCGTCGATCTCACTGTTGACGACCGACCGGCCCTCCAGCGAGAGCCAGCGGGCGCCGTCGACCTGGCTGAGCACGGCGACGCCGCCGCGGTCGGCGTTGACCGCCTTTTGTGACCCGCCGGTGGTGATGACCCGAGCGATGTGGGTCTTGGGGTCGAAGGTGAAGCCGACCGCCACCACGTGCGGTGAATTGTCGGCGCGCAACGTGGTCAGCATCGCCAGATGACGTTCCGATAGGAACGCGAGCGCGTCGTCGGTGAGTCGGGTGGTGGTGTGCGGCATCACCCCTCACGCTAGCGCAGGCGATAATCGCAGCCGTGGACGACACGGGCGCCGGTCCGGTACTAATTCTGGGCGGCCGCAGCGAGATCGGCGTCGAACTCGCGCGGCGCTTGGCGCCGGGGGCGACGCTGGTCCTGGCCGCGCGCAACGCCGACCGCCTCGACGAGCAGGTGGCCGCGCTCACCGCGGCCGGGGCGGTGGCGGTGCACACCACGGAGTTCGACGCCGACGACCTGGCCTCGCACGGTCCGCTGATCGCCTCAATCGTCGACGAGTACGGCCCCATCGGCACCGCCGTGCTGGCCTTCGGGATCCTCGGCGACCAGGCCCGCGCCGAGGTCGACGCCGCGCACGCGGCGGCCATCGTGCACACCGACTACGTGGCCCAGGTCAGCCTGCTCACCCACCTGGCGACGGTCATGCGCGCCGCGGGCCGGGGGTCGTTGGTGGTGTTCTCCTCGGTGGCCGGTGTGCGGGTGCGCCGCGCGAACTACGTCTACGGTTCGGCGAAGGCCGGCCTCGACGGCTTCGCCAGCGGGCTGGCCGATGCCCTGCATGGCACCGGCGTGCGACTGCTGATCGCGCGGCCGGGATTCGTCATCGGGCGCATGACGGAGGGCATGACGCCCGCCCCGCTGGCCAGCACCCCGCAGCAGGTGGCCGCCGCGACCGCGCGGGCGCTGGCCCGGGGGCGGCGCGTCGTCTGGATCCCGCGGACCTTGCGACTGTGGACCGCGGTGCGGCTGTTGCCCCAGTTCGTCTGGCGCAGGATGCCGAGATGATCGTCATTGTCGGGATCGGCGCCGACGGCATGCCCGGGCTCGCCGAGGCGTCTCGACGCGAATTGCACAGGGCCACAGTGATTTACGGCTCCAAGCGGCAACTCGACCTGCTCGACGACACCGTGCGGGCCACCCGCCGGCCGTGGCCGTCGCCGCTGCTGCCGGCGCTTCGGGCGCTCCCCGTCGACGGAGCCGACCTCCACGTGCTCGCCAGCGGCGACCCGCTGCTGCACGGCATCGGCGGCACGCTGATCCGGCTGTACGGGCCCGACCGGGTCAGGGTGTTGCCGCACGTCTCGGCGGTGACGCTGGCATGCGCGCGGATGGGCTGGAACGTGCACGACACCGAGGTGATCAGCCTGGTCACCGCACCACCGGCCACTGCGATCCGCCGCGGCGGCCAGGCGATCGTGCTGTCCGGCGACCGGTCCACGCCTAAGGCGCTCGCGCTGCTGCTCGATGCGCACGGCGGCGGCAACTCCGAATTCAGCGTGCTCGAGCAACTCGGCGGCCCAACCGAACGTCGCCGCGACGGCACCGCGCGCCAGTGGGCCGCTCGCGCGCCCGACGACGTCGACGACCTCAACGTGGTCGCCGTGCGGTACCTGCCCGACGAGCGCGTCTCGCCGCTGCCCGACGACGCCTTCGCCCACGACGGGCAGATCACCAAACAGGGGATCCGCGCGGTGACGTTGGCGGCGCTCGCGCCCCGGCCCGGGCAGCGGCTGTGGGACGTCGGCGCGGGGTCGGGCAGCATCGCCGTCGAATGGTGCCGCAGTTGGCCAAGCTGCACCGCGGTGGCGTTCGAACGCGACGAGCGGCGCCGCCGCAACATCGAGCACAACGCCGCGGCCTTCGGTGTCGGCATCGACGTGCGCGGCGACGCACCGGAAGCGTTCGAGGGCGTCGATGCGCCGGGGGCGATCTTCATCGGCGGCGGCCTCACCCAGCCCGGACTGCTCGACGCCTGCCTACCCGTGCTGCCTTCCGGGGGACGCCTGGTCGCCAACGCGGTTACCACAGAATCGGAAGCCCTACTGGCGCAGGCTCATTCGAGCTTGGGCGGTGAACTGCGGCGATTCCAGCACCTTCACGGCGAGCCGCTGGGCGGGTTCACCGGCTGGCGCGCACAGATGCCCGTCACGCAGTGGGTGTTCACCAAGTGACGGTGTATTTCATCGGCGCGGGCCCCGGCGCGGCGGACCTGATCACTCTTCGCGGACAGCGCCTCCTGCAACGCTGCCAGGTGTGCCTCTACGCCGGGTCGATCATGCCCGACGACCTGCTGGCGCACTGCCCACCCGGCGCGAAAATCGTCGACACCGGCCCGCTGACGCTCGAGCAGATCATCGACGAACTCGCCGGCGCCGACGCCGCCGGCCACGACGTGGCCCGCCTGCACTCCGGTGATCCGTCGCTGTACAGCGCGCTGGCCGAGCAGTGCCGCCGACTCGACGCGCTGGGCATCGGATACGAAATCGTGCCTGGCGTACCGGCTTTCGCCGCGGCCGCCGCCGCCCTCAAACGCGAGCTGACCGTGCCGGGGGTCGCGCAGACCGTGACGCTGACCAGGGTGGCCACCCTGTCGACACCGATGCCGCCCGGCGAAGAACTCGCCGGCCTGGCCCAGTCCGGCGCCACCCTGGTGCTGCACCTCGCCGCGGCACAGATCGACGCCATCGTCCCGCAACTGCTGGCCGGCGGCTACCAACCCGAAACGCCCGCTGCCGTGGTCGCTTTCGCGAGCTGGCCCGAGCAGACGGTGCTGCGCGGCACGCTGTCCGGCATCGCCGGGCAGATGCACGACGCCGGCATCACCAAGACGGCCGTGATCGTCGTCGGCGATGTGCTGACCGCCGAGGGCTTCACCGACAGCTACCTGTATTCGGTCGCACGCCGCAGCGGACCGGCGCACTGATGCGGGTGCTGCTGCTCGGTGGCACGGTCGAGGGCCGGCAGTTGGCCGCGCGCCTGCACCCGCATGTCGACGTGATCAGCTCGCTGGCGGGGCGGGTTCCGGACCCCGCCCTGCCGGCCGGCGCCGTGCGCATCGGCGGCTTCGGCGGCGTCGACGGCCTGCGGCGTTGGCTGCAAGAGCAACGCATCGACGCCGTCGTCGACGCCACCCACCCGTTCGCGGCCACCATGACCGCGCATGCCGCGCGGGCGTGTCGCGAGCTTGGTTTGCCGCATCTGGTGCTGGCCCGCCCCCCGTGGGACCCGGGCGGCGCCATTGTGGTCGCATCGGATGTCGGTGCGGCGGAGGCCGTTGCCGAACAACGTTTTTCGCGGGTGTTTCTCACCACCGGCCGCTCCGGTGTCAAGGCCTTCGCCGGCAGCGACGCGTGGTTTCTGATCCGCGCGGTCACCGAGCCGGACACCGACTTGCCGCGTCATCATCAGCTGGTGTTGTCCCGCGGGCCGTACCACTACGACGACGAACTCGACCTCCTGACCAGGCATCGGATCGACGCGCTGGTCACCAAGAACAGCGGCGGTGAGATGACCCGGCCGAAGCTGGATGCCGCTGTCGCGCTTGGCATTCCGGTGGTGATGGTGGCGCGGCCGCCACTACCGGAGGGCATAACGACGGTGGGTACCGTGCAAGAGGCGGCAGCCTGGCTTGCCGCGATGCGCTAGCCGGTCAGGTCGCTGCGGTCGGTGTCGGCCAGCAGCGCGTCGCGGGCACGGGCGACGCGGGATCGGATGGTGCCCACCGGACAGCCGCACACCGCGGCGGCGTCGGCATAGGGCAGCCCCAAGAGCTGCGTGAGCAACAGCGCTTCGCGTTGTTCGGTGCTGAGGCCGGCGATCATCGTGGTCACCTCGACGAGGTCCTCGAATCCGCGGGCGTGTCGATCGCCCCTCGGCAGGTGTTCGGGGTAACCACCCGCGGCGGTGCGGGGCCGCGATTGGACGTGGCGGATGTGGTCGGCGACGACGCGGCGAGCGATGGCCAACAGCCAGGTGCGGGCGCTGGACCGTCCCGAAAACCGCTCGATGGCGCCGATCGCGCGCAGGAAGGTTTCTTGAGTCAAGTCGTCCGCATTGCCCGCGTCGCAGAGATAGGTGACGAACCGCCACACGTCGCGCTGAGTGGCCTTGATGAACGCCTCGAGCGCCTCCTCGTTGCCGCGTGCAGCCGCCAGAGCGAGTGCAGTGACGGCCTCGTCGTCGCTTGACGCGGTCATGGCCATAGACCTTAGTCCCGTGCTTCCGGAGAATCTACGACGGGTCGTCGTAGAAGCCGCGTTGATGGGCCACAGATGTCCGCGGCGACGATTGGTCGGCTGAGCCGGAACCTCGTCCGGCGCGTCGGACGATTCCGAAGGTCTCCGCCTGCGCGCCCCGATTCGTTCCATCGCCACCAGCAGCGCGAACGCGAAGCCCACCAGCAGGGGCACGTGACTGGCGATCCGTGCCACGGTCTCCTCGCCCTCGAAGACGTCGACCACCTCGTAGCCCACCAGCGCCACCGAATACGCGCCGACGATCGCCGCGACGCCGATCGCCGCGACCGGCCACAAACCGGCCGCGATCATGGCCAGCCCCAACGCCAGCAACCACGCCGTGGACTCGTGCATCAGATGCTCGCCGGACGTCGCCCCGTGCGTGTGGGACACCATGCCGAAATCGAATCCGCCGATCTGAGCCGCCGCGATCGCCACCTGGAACGCTCCGATGGCGATCAGGCCCCAGCGCCGGTAGCTCGACCGCAGCGCGCGCAGCCAGCGTTGCCGCGGGGTCGATTCCGCGTTGAGACTCGCCATGATCCTGTCGACCAGGTCCGGTCCGTGCCCGGGCTCGATCGAGGCCAGCCGGCGACTTTGCACGGCCGCGCCGATCAGCCAGGTGCGGCAGCCTCCGCACGATTCCAGATGGGCGTCGACCTGCTGCGCCAGCACCTCGGGCCGCTCGCCGTCCAGCCGCGCCGACAGCGCCTCGCGCGCAACCTCACACCGCATCCCTGCATCGTTGCGTATGCGTGGTCCGCGCGCAAAGAAGGCCGGTCCGGTTGGCAAGGGGTCATCTCCGGTTTTCGAGCAACGCGTCGCTCAGTGCACGGGCGATGAACTTGCCGTAGCGGGCGGCGGACCAACCGCGTTCGAGGACGAGCAGCTCATACAGCTCGGGTGCGTGATACGTCCATAGGACGTCGCGGGCTTGTGCGGCACTGACCCGGAGCTGTCTGGTGCGGGCAAGGTCGGCGGCGAACATGGTCATCGCGGTGAGAGTTTCGTGCCGGATCTCCTTCCAGACCTCCGCGGCGTCGGCCGACGATGCCGCGCCATCGCGAGCCAGCAGCTGGATTGGGGCGCTGCGCGGCATGGTGGCCGCCAGGTGCTTGACGTAGATCTCGATCTTGCGTGCGGCGTCGGGCGAGTCGAGCACGTTCTGGATGACGTCTCGCTGGGCCATCGGGATTGGTTCGTCGTCGCCGGTGACGGACACATCGAAGAGGGCTTTCAGCACGCCCGCCTTGGTCGCGAAGCTCTTGTAGACGGTTTCGGCCGAGACGCCGGCGTCCTGCGCGATCGCTGCGATGGTCGTCGCCGCATAGCCGTGGGCCAGGAAGCGCCGTCGAGCGGCCGCAAGGATGGCTTGTCGATTCTTTTCGGCCTGTTCGCGGCGCCGCGTCGAGTTATAGCGGCGCGGAGGCTGGCTCTTGACAGATTTCATAATTCAGTACAGTCTCCTATATCTATTACAAGTGACTGTATCAAATATGGGAGTCTCGAGATGACAACTGCGACGCGTGTCCCTGTCACGCTGGCGAACGACCATTCCATCGCGGTGGCGCGTGCCGTGGCCCCCGAGATCACCAAACGCGCCGACGAGGCTGAGGCATTGGGAACAATGCCGATCGATCTGGTCGAGCGGATGCGCGAGGTCGGCATCTTCCGCGCCTTGCAGCCGCGCTCGCTCGGCGGGTTTGAAATGGCCCCCGTTGAGTTCATCGAGATGGTCGAGGAATTGGCCCGCGCCGACGGGTCCGCGGGTTGGATCGCGGCGATTGGCGCCGGTGCGCCGGCATTTACCGCTTGGCTCGAGCCCGCCGTCGCCGACGACCTATTCGGTTCGGACGCAGACTTTTTGGCGGCCACGGTGTTCGCCCCCACCGGGCGGGCGGTCGCCGATGGCATCGGCCGCTTTGCCCTCGATGGCCGTTGGTCGTTTGCCAGTGGCTGTCGCCATGCCGAATGGTTGCTGGCCGGGATATTCGTCTTCGACGGCGATGCGCCGCGGATGATTCCCGAGCAAGGCCCGGACTGGCGCCTCGCGTTCTTTCCCCGCGCGAACGCCGACATCGTCGAAAATTGGGACGTGCTGGGGCTGCGCGCCACCGGCAGCAACGACGTCGTCGCCCATGGTCTCCGCGTTGCCGAAGAACACACCATCAGCCCCTTCTTCGAACCGGCCCGCCACGACGGACCACTGTGGAGACTGGCGTTCTTCACGCTGGTGGGAGTGGCGCTGGTCGGTGTCCCGCTTGGCATCGGGCGACGCGCGCTCGACGAATTCACCGACCTCGCGACAACGAAGATGCGCGCAGGCACGTTCGAGCGGATCGCGGCCGACCCCGTCGCCCAGGTCGCGTTCGCGCGCGCGGAAGCCAAACTGCGCTCCGCGCGGGCCTTCGTTCTGGAGGCGGCTGGCGCACTTTGGGACTCGGCGCGTGCCGGCGATCCGCCCTCGCTAGAGCAGCGCGCCGACTTTCAACTCGCCGCCCAACAGGCGATGCGCGCGGCGCGCAGCGCAGTCGACACGGCATTCGACCTGACCGGCGCGAGCGCGGTGCATGCCAGCCACCCCTGCAGCGATGCTTCCGGGATCTGCACACCGCCAACCAGCACGTGTACTTCAGTCCGGCTGGCCTCAAGCGCTATGCCAATACCCACTTCGGCATTGCACAACCAACCAGCATGATGTGACGTCAGCCCGGGTAGCGCCGGGGCGTGAACACCCGGTCCCCGGAATCGACTGTGTGCCACTGGGTTTGCGACGACCCGACGATCAGCAGACAGCGCATGTCGACATCGGTGGGGTTCAGATCGGCCAGCCGAACCACTTTGACATCCTCGTCGGGCCCCGAGACGTTGCGGCCGACCACCACCGGTGTGCCGGGTTCGCGGTGCGCCAGCAGCAGGTCGCGCATCGCGGCCACCTGCCAGGTCCGCGTCTTGGACGCGGGGTTGTAGATGGCCAGCACCAGATCGGCGGCGGCCGCAGCGGTCAGGCGTTCGGCGATCACGTCCCACGGCTTGAGCCGGTCGGACAACGAGATCACGGCATAGTCGTGACCGAGGGGGGCGCCGACCCGGCTGGCGACGGCCTGGGCGGCGGTCATCGCCGGAATCACTCGGATCTGCACCTGCGGCCACTGTTTGGCCTCTTCGAGGACGGCGGTGGCCATCGCGAACACTCCCGGATCGCCTGAGGACACCACCGCGACCGTGTGCCCTTGTTCGGCCAGCGTGCAGGCGAGTCGCGCACGGGCGGGTTCGTCGGTGTTGTCGCTGGGATGGCGGCGCTGCCCGTCGCGGACCGGAACCCGGTCCAGGTAGCCGCGGTAACCGATCAGATCGGTCGCGGCGGCCAGCTCGCGGCGGCTCTGCGGTGTCATCCAATCGCGGTCGCCGGGCCCCAGGCCGACCACCGCGACCGTGCCGGCCGTCGGTTCCACCGCGCGTCGCCCGCCCGGCAGCATGGCCAGCGAGAAATATGGCACGTTGGTTTCGTCGACGTCCGCGGCGGGCAATATGCGCTGCCCCGGGGTGCTGGCGCGTTCGACATAGAACGCGCCGTCCAGCTGGCCGGACGCCGAAAGCGCTTCGCGGACATTGTGATACGAACGGCCCAGTTTAAGCACGACGGCGGCGTCCGCGTCGGCGAGCCGACGGGTCAGTTCGGCGACCGGCAGGGTGCCGGGCAACACCGTGAGCACCTCGTCCCCGGCCACCAGCGGTGTGGCGATGGCCGCCGACGCGGCGCTCACCGACGTCACGCCCGGCACGATGACGGCGTCGAACCGCTGCGTGAGCCGGGTGTGCAGGTGCATGTAGGAGCTGTAGAACAGCGGGTCGCCCTCGGCCAGCAGGGCCACGTTGCGCCCGGCGTCGAGGTGTGCGGCGATGCGCCGGGTGGCGTCGGCGTAGAAGTCCTCGAGCGCGCCGGCGTACCCGCCGGGGTGATCGGTCGTTTCGACGGTCACCGGATAGACCAGGTGTTCCTCGATCTGGCCGGGCCGCAGGTAGGGTTCGGCGATTCCGCGCGCGATGCTGCGCCCGTGCCGCGCGCTGTGGTAGGCCACCACGTCGGCCTCGCCGATCACCCGGGCGGCCTTGACGGTGACCAACTCCGGGTCGCCGGGCCCCAGTCCAACCCCCCAGAGCGTGCCCCGCTGCGTCATTCTTGTTCGGCCGCAATCGCATTGACGGCGGCGGCGGCCATGGCGCTGCCACCGCGGCGGCCGGTGACCACCAGGTACGACATCCCGCGCGGGCCGTCGATGAGCTCCTGCTTGGACTGCGCCGACCCGACGAATCCGACCGGCCCGCCCAGCACCGCGACCGGCGCCGAAACGCCCTCGTCGATCAGTTCCAGCAGCCGGAACAGCGCGGTGGGCGCGTTGCCGATCGCCAGCACCGCGCCGGCCAGCCGCTCGGCCCACAGCTCCACGGCGGCCGCCGAGCGCGTGGTGTGCCGACGCGCGGCCAGCTCGGGCGCCCGCGGATCGGCGACCAGCGACACCACCTGGTTGTCGGCGGGCAGCCGTGCGGTGGTGATGCCGGCGGCCACCATCGAGGAATCGCATAGCACCGGGGCGCCGGCGCGCAGCGCGGCCTGCGCCCGTGCGACCACGTCGGCGGTGTAGGCGACGTGGTCGGCGACGTCGACCTGTCCGCAGGTATGGATGAGCCGGACCACTATGCGCGCCACGTCGGCGGGGAACCGTGCCAGGTCGGCCTCGGCCCGGATGGTCGCGAACGACTGACGGTAGATCTCGTCGGCGTTGCGCAGATAGTCGAGCACCCGATCACCGTATCGGGCGGTATCCGTCGCCGGTTGCCAGCAGCACCTCACCGATCGGTGGGCTGCCGCAGGCGCGTTCACATCCGACGAAGTGGCGGTGCGTGCCGGAGCCCTCGTCCAGCGCGTCCGCCGCGTCGGCTCGCACGTCGGCTGCCGAGTGCGCGCAGCCGGGGCTGCCGGTGCAGGCGCTGACCGTCAGCCAGGGGGAGTTCTCGTCGAACACCAGGCCCAGCGGCGCCAGCACGCGGAGCGCGACGTCGGCCACCTCTTCGCTCAAATCGCACACCAGCACCGATCGCCACGGCGTGATCACCAGCGGGGCCTCGATCGCGGCCAGATACTCCGCGACGCGGGCGGGCAGCACGCCCAACGGAACAGCGGCGCCCAGCGTGACGCGGCCGTCGGTCTGCGGGATCCAGCCGACCGGTGCCTTACCGACCGGAGGGAATGCGGCGCCGTGCACGTCGGCTTCGGGTACCAGGTCCCGAAGGTCATCCAATTCGCTTACCCGCCAAGCATTTCCACGCACCTCCAGGAAGCGCAACGCGACGTCGACCAGCGCACCGGCGATGTCGCCGGCCTCCAGCCGGACGCCGGTGTCCCTGCCCGCCAGCAGCAGGGCACAACCGTCGTCGAACGAGTGCACGCCGGCGTCCGCGCCCAGCCCGGACACATCGCCACGCCCGTCGTCCAGACTGAACCAAAATCGCCCGCCCAGCTCCGCGAGGCGGGGTTCGGCGCACAGCGCCGCATCCAGTTGGCCCACCCAGCCCCGCACGTCGACGCCGCCGCCAACCCGCCCGGACAGCGGCGACGCGACGATGTTGCGGACCCTTTCGTGCGTCGCCGACGGCAGGAGCCCGGCGGCGGCGATGGCGTCGCCGGCCGCGGTCACCTCGCTGATCCCGCGCACCTGCACGTTGCCGCGTGCCGTCAGCTCCAAGGTGCCCGAGCCCCACCGGGTCGAGACGTCGGCCAGCGCGGCCAGCTGTGCCGCGGTAATCATGCCGCCGGGCAACCGGATCCGGGCCATCGCGCCGTCGGCCGCCGGGTGCACCTGCAGCGCACCCGGGCAGGCATCAACGTCGCGGTCTCGAGGCATTTGTCCCCACGGTACGGCGCGGCCAGATTCGCCGGGAAAGCAAATGGGGTAGTCGCCTACGCTACTTGCCCACCTCCGCCGCGCGTGAGACTGCGACCAGTCATCTTCACCGAGGTTAGGAGTGCTTTATGGACAGGCGCGGCGGTCACGCGGTGGTGCTCGGCGCCAGCATGGGCGGCCTGTTGGCGGCCCGCGTGCTGGCCGACTTCTACGACCGGGTGACGGTGGTCGAGCGCGACACGCTGCCCGTCGGCCCGGTCAACCGGCGGGGCGTCCCGCAGGGCAGGCTGATCCACGCCGTGCTCGCGCGGTGCACGCAGGTCCTCGACGAACTCTTCCCTGGGTTCGTGGATGAACTCACGGCCATGGGCGTCGAGAGCTGGGACGGGGACCTGTCAAGGCTCTGGCTGTCTGTCGGGGGTCATCAGACGGTGCGTTCCGGTCGGGCACCGAACGCGCCGGTGATCCTGTTCCCGAGCCGTCCGCTGCTCGAAAGCACCGTGCGCCGGCGCGTGCAGGCGATCGCCAATGTGCGATTCCTGGAAGCCCATGACGTGGTGGGCCTGAGGGCGACGCCGAACCACGACCGGGTCACCGGGGTCAAAGTCGTGGACCGCGCCGCCGATCGCGCGGCGACCCTGTCCGCCGATCTCGTGGTCGACGCGACCGGTCGGGGGTCGCGGACGCCGGTCTTCCTCGAGGAGCTCGGCTTTGGCCGTCCCCCCGAGGATGAGCTGACGGTGCAGCTGGCTTACGCCTGCCAGTCCGTGCGCCTTAAACCGGGCTCCGTCACGGAGCACCTGATCGGCCTGTTCCCAGAGCCGGGACGGCCCACGATGTTCGGACTGGTCCGCAACGAGGACGACACCTGGATGGTGGCCATCGGAACCATGGCGGGCGCCGAGCCACCGCGCCGGCGCGCCGAGATGCTGGAATTCGCAGCAGATTTCGTTCCCACGCATGTGCTGGACGCGCTTCGCGAGGCCGAACCGCTCGGCGAGGTCGTTCATCATCGCGTTCCGTCGAACCGCTGGCGCCGCTACGACAAGATGCGGCGCACACCCGACGGTCTGCTCGTGATGGGAGACGCGGTGTGCAGCTTCAACCCCGTCTACGGACAGGGCATGACCGTGGCGGCGATCGAGGCGACCGTGCTGAGCGAATGCCTGCATCGCGGGAAACGCGGCCTGCCTCGGCGCTTTTTCCGCTCGAGCGCCAAGAAGATCCAGGTGGCCTGGCAGACCGCCGTCGGCTCCGACTTGGCCCTCCCGGAAGTGGTGGGATCGCGGCCGGTTTCGATGCGCATCACCAACGCGTTGTTGGAACACGTGCTGACCGCCACCGAGGTCGACCCCGTCGTGGCCGCGCAGTTCATGAGGATCACGGCGATGGTCGACCCACCGGCTCGGCTGCTGCGCCCGTCCATCCTGCTTCGCGTCATGCGAGTCATGCGCACCAACTCGTCGCGCAGTGCACCTGGAATAGCAATTCCTGTGTCGGATAACAACATTGAGGCACTCGACGCGAAGCAGGTTTCCGTCGAGGCGAGTTAGACCGCCCAGCCGACGCCGTCTAGGCCGGGGCCGTCGCCGCGCCGCCCGCCGAGTTGCCCGCGTGTCTCAATTTTGGCTCTTCCCACGGACAGTCGGCGATGGCCGACCGGGCGATGACACTCGCGGCGTCCTTGAGACTGAATCCGCCGGCATGCGCGATGGTGAGCGAGAGCCGGAAAATATCGCCCCCGGTCTGGACCTTGTCGAGCGCCGCGCATACCGCCTTGCCGTTGCGGCTGACGAAGTCGTCTTGGGGGTCGGCATGAGCCATCGCGGGAGCGAGCATGGCGGCGACGGCGAAGAGCGGCGCGGCCATGTATGGGGATTTCACTTAACCTCCAAGGGGCGGCTGAACGGCCGACCTCAAGGTAGCAAGGCGGTGGCGCCGATGCGGTATGAGTTTGATATGACTCCGCTCGAGATGACCTGCGGTGCAATCAGTTTGACACGCGCGTGAAACGTGCCGGATACAAAGTCAGGAGGTCCCGGTGCGCCGCGCGTAGGCCGCGCGCTTGTCGGCTTCCAGGTCGGTGGTACACACGCGGTCCGTCCCCAGTGCCTGTGCGAGCGCCTCCGATACGCGTCGCGGCATGAGACGCTGTGCCGAGATGGCGACGCCGATCGAACGCGGAACGAAAACACGGGGCCTCGGTCTGGCGATCACGCGGACCACCGCTTTGGCCACGTCGTGCGGCTCGGCATTCTTGAAGCCCCTGGAATGGCCGAAACCGGCGATCATCTCGGTGTTCGTCAGCGTCGGCATGATCACCGAGAAGTGCACGCCGCGGCCACGGTTTTCCCGGCGAACGGTGTCGGTGTACCCGAGCACGGCGTGTTTGGTCGCGCCGTAGGTTGCCAGGCCCGCGGCCGGTAGCACGCTGGCTACTGATCCGATGTTGATCACGTGACCGCGACCGCGGGCCAACATCCGCTGCGCGCCGAGCTTGGTACCCAGGATGACGCCCCAGATGTTGACCTCGAGCACCCGCCTCGACACCGCGTCGTCCTCGTCGACCGCGCTGCCGACCGAGATGACGCCGGCGTTGTTGACCAATACGTCGATCGGTCCGAGTTGGTTTTCGACGCTGTCGAGGAAGTCGGTGAACGATCGGCGATCCGTCACATCCAAGGCGGCGCTGAACTCGAGCCCCAACCGGCTGCCGGCCTCCCGGACGGCGGATTCGTCGATGTCGCCGATCGCGACCTTCGCTCCCAAACCCTGCACGGCAGTCGCGATGGCAAGGCCGATTCCGCGCGCCCCACCGGTGACGGCGATGGTTTGTCCCGACACAGACATGGGTTTCATTGTGTCACCGTCGGGCATGCTGGTTCCCGTGCGGACGATGGAGTACGCCCCAGGGCGTTTGGCCGATGTCTTTGGCGATGCCGTCCGACCCGGGCAACCGCCGATCCTGCTGTGGCACGGCATGCAGGCTGATGCCCGTGCCGCCGTCGGGCCGCTCGCCGGCCTTCTCGCGGGCCACGGTGCGACGGTCGTGGCGCCGGATTGGAACTCGCATGCCCGCGACGGCGGGCGTGCGGAGCTGTTGCAATCGGTCGATTTCACCCGGGATTGCGTGAACGGCGCCGATGGCATCGTGCTCATCGGCTGGTCGCTGGGAGGTGCCGCCGCGGCGGGTCTGACGCTCGACGCCGCGCGCTTCGACGTGACCGTCACCCAGACGATCTGCCTGGCCGGCGCTTTCACCTACCCCGATCCGATCTCCGGTCGGCGGCCGACGGTCGGTCCACCGAGCGACGGCGTGGGTTCACCGTTCACGTTGCTGCACGGTCTCGCCGACGACGCGGTGCCGGTGCAAGCCAGCCAGACGTTCGCCGCCGACCTCGAACAGGCCGGCTGGCCGGTGAAGTTGGTGGAGTTGGCGGCCGATCACGGCTCGATCGTCGGGGCCGAGTACGACCCGGTCGCCGACCGCTACGCGCCGGCGACGGGCGGGCCGGCGCTGGGGGTGGCCGCCGAGGTCGCCGCTCGGATCGCCGCGGCGCTACGGTACGAATGACGAGTGGCTGAGCCGACCGTCCTGCTGCTGTCGACGTCCGACACCGACCTGATCAGCGCCCGATCCAGCGGCAAGAACTATCGGTGGGCCAACCCGTCGCGGCTGTCCGAGGCGGAGCTGCCCGACCTGCTCGCCGATGCGGCGATCGTGGTGGTCCGGATCCTGGGCGGCTACCGCGCCTGGCAAAGCGGCATCGACGCGGTGATCGCCCGGGGTATCCCGACCGTGCTGGTCAGTGGCGAGCAGGCGGCCGACGCCGAACTGACCGGCCTGTCCACGGTGGCGGCGGGCATCGCGGTGCAGGCGCACATTTATCTGGCGCACGGGGGCGTGGACAACCTGCGTCAGCTGCACGCCTTCTTGACCGACACCGTGCTGATGACCGGCTTCGGGTTCACCGCGCCCGTGGTGACCCCCACCTGGGGCGTGCTGGAGCGGCCCGAGACCGGCGCCACCGGCCCGACGATCGCCGTGCTGTACTACCGCGCGCAGCACCTGGCCGGCAACACCGCCTATGTCGAATCGCTGTGCCGGGCCATCGAGGATGCGGGGGCGCGGCCGCTGCCCGTCTACTGCGCGTCGCTGCGCACCGCCGAACCCGAGCTGCTGGGCCGGCTCGGTGACGCCGACGCGATGGTGGTCACCGTGCTGGCCGCCGGGGGACTGAAGCCCGCCGAAGCGGCGGCCGGTGGTTCCGACGACGGCTGGAACGTCGAACACCTTGCCGCCCTGGACATTCCGATCCTGCAGGGTTTGTGTCTGACCAGCGCCCGCAGCCAGTGGAGCGACAACGACGACGGCCTCAGCCCGCTTGACGTGGCCAGTCAGGTCGCCGTACCCGAGTTCGACGGCCGCATCATCACAGTTCCGTTCTCGTTCAAAGAGATTGACGACGACGGCTTGATCTCCTATGTCGCCGACGCGGAGCGCTGCGCGCGGGTCGCGGGGCTGGCGGTCCGGCACGCGCGGCTGCGGCACGTCGCGCCCGCCGACAAGCGGGTGGCCCTGGTGTTGTCCGCTTACCCGACCAAGCACGCGCGCATCGGCAACGCCGTTGGTTTGGACACCCCGGCCAGCGCGGTGGCGCTGCTGCGGGCCATGCGCGAGGACGGGTATCGAATCGGCGAGCTTCCCGGCGTTGAGTCCAATGATGGGGACGCGCTGATCCATGCCTTGATTGAACGCGGCGGGCAAGACCCCGACTGGCTGACCGATACGCAGCTGGCCGGCAATCCGATCCGGGTGTCCGCCAAGGATTATGGCGAGTGGTTCGCCACCCTTCCCGCCGAGCTCACTGATGCGGTGACCGAGCACTGGGGCCCGCCTCCCGGAGAGCTGTTCGTCGACCGCACCAACGATCCCGACGGCGAGATCGTCATCGCCGCAATGCAAGCCGGCAACCTGGTGCTGCTGGTTCAGCCGCCCCGCGGCTTCGGGGAGAACCCGGTCGCCATCTACCACGACCCGGACCTGCCACCCAGCCACCATTACCTGGCCGCCTACCACTGGCTGGATGCCGGCTTTGGCGCGCACGCCGTCGTACACCTGGGCAAGCACGGCAACCTGGAGTGGTTGCCGGGCAAGACGCTGGGCATGTCGGCGGCCTGCGGATCCGACGCGGCGCTGGGCAACCTTCCGCTGGTCTACCCGTTTTTGGTCAACGACCCCGGCGAGGGCACCCAGGCCAAGCGGCGGGCGCACGCCGTGCTGGTCGACCACCTGATCCCGCCGATGGCGCGCGCCGAAACCTACGGCGACATCGCCCGTTTGGAGCAGCTGCTGGACGAGCACGCCAACGTCGCTGCGCTGGATCCCGGCAAGCTGCCCGCCATCCGCCAGCAGATCTGGACGCTGATCCGGGCCGCCAAGATGGACCACGACCTGGGGCTGACCGAGCGGCCGGAAGAGGACTCGTTCGACGACATGATCCTGCACATCGACGGCTGGCTGTGCGAGATCAAGGATGTCCAGATCCGCGACGGCCTGCACATCCTCGGCCAAAGGCCAACGGGCGAAGCCGAACTCGACCTGGTGCTGGCCATCCTGCGGGCCCGCCAGTTGTTCGGCGGCGAGCATGTCCTGCCCGGCCTGCGGCAGGCGCTCGGTTTGGCCGAGGACGGCAGCGACGAGCGGTCTTCGGTCGACCGGGCCGAGGCCGCCGCGCGGGAGCTGGTTTCGGCGCTGCAGGCCAGCGGCTGGGACCCGGACGCGGTCGAGCGGCTCACCGACAACTCCGACGTCGCGGCGGTGTTGCGGTTCGCGGCCACCGAGGTGGTGCCGCGGCTGGCCGGCACGGCGTCCGAAATCGAGCAGGTGCTGCGGGCGTTGGACGGTCATTTCATCCCGTCCGGGCCTTCCGGTTCGCCGTTGCGGGGCCTGGTCAACGTGTTGCCCACCGGGCGCAACTTCTACTCCGTGGACCCCAAGGCGATCCCTTCGCGGCTGGCGTGGGAAGCCGGTGTGGCGCTGGCGGACTCGCTGCTGGAGCGCTACCGGACCGACCACGGGCAGTGGCCGCAGTCGGTGGGTCTGTCGGTGTGGGGCACCTCCGCCATGCGCACCGCCGGCGATGACATCGCCGAAGTGCTTGCGCTGCTGGGTGTTCGGCCGGTCTGGGATGACGCGTCGCGGCGGATCGTCGGCGTGATGCCGATCCCGCTGGACGAGCTCGGACGACCGCGGATCGACGTGACGGTGCGCATCTCCGGCTTCTTCCGGGACGCCTTCCCGCATCTGGTGACCATGCTCGACGACGCGGTGCGGCTGGTCGCCGAGCTCGACGAGCCCACCGGGCAGAACTACGTGCGCGCGCACGCCCAGGCCGACCTGGCCCAGCACGGCGACGTACGGCGTTCTACCACAAGGATTTTCGGCTCCAAGCCCGGCACCTACGGCGCCGGGCTGTTGCAGCTTATCGACAGCCGCAACTGGCGCGGCGACGCTGATCTCGCCGAGGTGTACACCGCCTGGGGCGGATTCGCCTACGGGCGCGGCCTGGACGGCCGCGAGGCGGTCGACGACATGAATCGCCAGTACCGGCGCATCGCGGTGGCCGCCAAGAACACCGATACCCGCGAGCACGATATCGCCGACTCCGACGACTACTTCCAATATCACGGCGGCATGGTGGCCACCGTGCGGGCACTCACCGGCCAGGCGCCCGCGGCTTACATCGGCGACAACACCAGGCCCGACGCGATTCGCACCCGCACGCTGTCCGAGGAGACCACCCGGGTGTTCCGCGCCCGCGTGGTCAACCCGCGTTGGATGGCCGCGATGCGCCGACACGGCTACAAGGGCGCCTTCGAAATGGCGGCAACCGTCGACTATCTCTTCGGATACGACGCCACCGCCGGGGTGATGGCCGACTGGATGTACGAACAACTCACCGAGCGTTACGTTTTAGACCCGGAGAACCGAAAGTTCATGGCTGAGTCGAATCCGTGGGCGCTGCACGGCATGGCCGAACGGCTGTTGGAGGCCGCGGGCCGTGGCATGTGGGCCGAGCCGGAACCGGGCACCCTGGACGGGCTGCGCCAGGCGCTGCTGGAAACCGAAGGCGACCTGGAGGGTTAGGTTGCCTCGCGGGCAGTGGCGCGCTACACGAAGTCCGAGCCGCCGTCCACGTTGACGGTGGCCCCGGTGACATACCCGTTGGCGCGCGACGCCAGGTACGCGGTGAGGGAGGCGACCTCTTCGGGCAGTCCGGCGCGGCCGAGGTCGCAGGGCTGGTGAAAGTATTTGTCGATCCAGGTCATGACGTCGACGGGGTTGGTGGCGTCGAGACCATCGGCGGCGAGGACGTCTTTGAGGTTTTCGGTGAAGCTGGCGGTGACGATCGTGCCGGGGCAGACGCAGTTCACCAGGATACCTTCGGCGGCAAGGCTTTTGGACAGATTTTTGGTGATGCTGGCCAGGGCGGCCTTCGATGCGGTGTAGGCGACGATCCGCGGGTTCTGGCGCTGAATCGAGTGTGCGGCGAAGGTCACGATGCGGGCCCAGTCCGCCGAGCGCAGCAGCGGCAACGCACCGCGGATCGCGCGGACCCCCGACATCGTGCCGAGCGCGAAGGTTTCGTCCCACCCGGCGTCGTCCAGCTGCTCGAAATAGCCGTCACCGGGCCCGATCGTGTGGACCAGGCAATTGAGCCGGCCCCACCGCTCGGCCACCTCGGCGAACCCGTGGGCGATGGACCGCGCATCAGCCATGTCGACGCTGATACCCACGGCGTCCGGTGCGCCGGCCTCGCGCAGCGCAATCACGGCGGCATCGAGCGCGTCGCGGCCCCTGGCCATCACCGCCACGCTGGCCCCTTCAGCGGCAAGGGTTTCCGCAACGGCCAACCCCATCCCCTTGCTGCCGCCGGTGACCACGGCCGTCGATCCACCGAAACCCAGATCCATCGCTAGTCTCCTTCGCTCAAGCGCGTCACACCCAAACCGCGCAGACAGAAAATCAGAATCCGCTCGCGCAGCTCAACGCGGTCGCAAGCACCGGTCGCCCAGTGCTCGTTGATGCCTGCCCACACCACGCCGTGGATGAACTGGGCGTCGCTCGCCGGGTCGATGTTGTGGAACACCCCGGCCTGCCGGCCGCGCTGAAGTGCGTCGCGCAGCGGCTTGAGCATCTCGGCGTAGGCGGGCTGAACCAGGCCGGGAGATTGCGATTGCGCTTCCAAGGACAGGCGGCGCAGATCGGATCCGATGCTGTCGTCGAACGCCAAGTCCAACCGGCCGTCGATCCACGCGGTCACCGCCTCGATTTCCGTTGTGGCAGCGGCCATCCGGCGGCGCAGCCGCCGCGTTTCGGCGCGCGCACTCTCCAAGAAGACCGCGGCAACGAGTTCTTCCTTGGAGCCGAAATGGCGATAGAACGCGCGCGTGCTCAGCCCCGCTCGGTCCAGCACCGCCGCGATGCCGAGGCCGCCGACGCCGTGCTCGCGCAACACTGTTGACGCGGCGGCGAGAATCTCGCGACGCATGGCCGGGTCCGGGCTGAGCTTCTCGCGTCGCCGGGTGCGGGGTGCGCTCACGTCAGGCGGTGGCGTCGTAGGTGGCCAGGTAGTCCGCGAACCGCTCGCGCACGCCTTCGGGGGTGAGGCCGTAGTCGGCCAGGTCGTAGTCGTGCGTGCCGCGGGAGCCGGGTTTGTGCCCGCGCGCCCACCGCGTGACCGCCCGCAGGCTGTCGTCGGTGAAGGTCAAACCCAGCGACTCGTAGCTGGCTTGCAGCGTGGCCACCGGGTCGGTCTGCAGATCGGCGAAGGACACGTCAACGAACCGGTCGTCACCGAACCGGCGGCGGAAATCCATTGCCCGCCGGACGGCTTCGGTCCAGCTGTCCAGCTGCTCGGCGCCGAGTTCCTTGGCGTCGTCACGGTCGCTGCTCCAGCTGCGCACGTATCGGATCAGGCTGCACACCGAGCCCATCACCTTGGCCGGATCGCGATGACTCCACAGGAACTTGGCGTGGGGATAGGCCTCGACCAGCGCGTCGAGGGAAAACATGTGCACGGGCGTCTTGAGGTGCCACAGCACCGGCGGGCAATGCCATTGCAGCAGCCTGAGCACTCGCCGGTGAAACGTATAGGTCTCGCGCATGTCGCATGCCATCAGCCACGCCAGGTAGGCGGGCGCGCGGACCACCCCGTCGAAATGGAAGGTCCGGAAACTCATGCCCATCAGGTCCTGGCATTCGGTGGCCGACGTCGCCTCGGCATTGTGCATCGTCTTCATCAGCGGGAACATCTCGTCGAGCATCTTCAGGCCGGCCTCGGCCTGCGCGATCCGCGGATCGGTGTGCTGGGTGGCGGCTTCCGGCGGCGGCGTGGGCGCCTGCGATTCCCAGGTGCGCAGGGAGCGGAACTGCGGGTCGGCGGCCACCAGTTGACTCAACGCCGTTGTCCCGGTCCGGGGCAGGCCGATCACGAAGACGGGTCCGCCCACCTCCTCGTCGTCGATCTCCGGGTGCTGGCGGTAGGTGTCCTCAATCTTGAGGCGCTGTATCAGGGCGTTGCTGATGGTCGCGTGCTGAATGACCCGCCCCATCTCGTTGAGGTCCGCCTCGGTGTTGAGTGCCTCGACGATGCGTTCGAGGCCCTCGCGATAGTACGGCGAGCCGAAATCGTCCAGACCCGTTGCGGCGCAGGCACCTTCCTCCAGCTCATCGGCGGCGAACGTCATCGTCCGAACCTTTCCCGCACGGCGCGGCGGCGTGCCGCGAGAATGGATGCCCTTTCGATAGGTGTGACTTTGGCTGTGTCCGATGGTAATTCGGCGGCTATGTGATCGAAGGCCACCACCCGCGTCGACGGGGTGGGCGCGGTCTTGGTGCGCACGCAACGCAGGATGATCGGCCCGTTGCTGAAGCCGGCGGTGTCGAGCCAATTCGCTACCCCGGGGTCACGGGCACAGAGCACCACCCGCACCAGGCCATCGGAATCCACGACGGCCTGATGTGCGTTCAGACTGGATTGGTGGCGCCCGTAGTGAATCGTCTCCCACCACGGATTGCCGATCGAGAAGCTCCAGTAAATGCCTTCGGGGGGTTCCACTTCGACGATGAGAGCCTGATCCGGTCCGAGTTCCCAACGGCCGATCACCGGCCGGTTTTCGGCGGCCGCGCCGATATCGCTGCGGTCGATCGCGGGCAGGAAACCGTTCGTCGGTGGCGCCGCGCCGAACTGGAGAAAGAACGCCAGGTTGCCGTGGACGAAGTCGCCCAGGGCAACCAGCTGCCGCGCCAGCGCCGCCCGCGGGTCGACCGGGCGCCCGTCGAGTTGCACACGGTCGCCCAGGCGCTCGACGCGCAGCGACGACGGCATTTCGGCGTCCCAGTCGTAGAAGAAGTGGCGCACCGTCAGGGTGGGATGCTCGCCCTCGATGCGCATCCAGTTGCCGGGATGCGGATCCCCGGACAGCACCACCTCGAAGTTCCCGTCGGCGTCGACCTCAAGCTCGTCGACCAGCTCGTTCGCCGTGGCCGCGATGCCGTTCATGGTCTGCAGGCCGACGTAGCGCGCGGTGCCGCGATTGCCGAACAGCCGGTAGCTCTCGCCGCCGCGCAACACGGCCCGGGTGTAGATGCAGTCGGGGCACTCCATGCCCCAGGTCACGGCGTCGTCGGTGCTGGTGGCGGCCACCGTCAGGATCGGATCCGGGTCGAACCGCAACACCTCGTCGATGCCCGCGGCGAGCAACACCAGCAGGTGCCGCAGGCCCGCGGCGAGATCAATTCCATTGCGGTTCACCGGATCCGATTCGACCGCTCGCGCGGATTCGCTCAGTCGGTCCAACAGGTGTGACCAGGCGGCCACCGGACCGTCGTCGGGGCCATCGGACAGGGCCGCCTCGGCGATGGAGAACGGCAGCCATGCCATCGGATTCGGGTCGCTCACGTGGTCTCCGCTTCACTCTTAAGTGAAAATCATATTTTCACTTAAGGATCCTGAATGTCAACAAGGTAGGTTGTGACCGTGACACCCACGTTCGCCGACCTCGCGAAGGCGCAGTACATCCTGCTGACCACATTCACCAAGGACGGCCGGCCCAAGCCCACCCCGATCTGGGCCGCCTTGGACAAGGAGCGCGGGGACCGGCTGCTGGTGATCACCCAGGCCGACTCGTGGAAGGTCAAGCGCATCCGCAACACGCCGCGCGTGACGATGGCGACCTGCACCATGGGCGGGCGCGCCACGAGCGACGCCGTCGAGGGCACCGCGGCCCTGTTGGACAAGTCGCAGACGGGTGCCGTCTACGACGCGATCGGCGAGCGGTATGGCATCGTGGGCAAGGTATTCAACTTCTTCTCCAAGCTGCGCGGCGGCATGGAAAAGAACGTGGGTCTTGAGCTCAAAGTGAACCCCGCATGATGATGGCGATCCGCTCCGCCCGGCTAGTGCCGCCCCCGCGATCGCCACGATGAGCACCGTCCTGATCCCTATCCCGGATCGTGATTTCGATCCGACGGAGGTCGCGGTCAGCTGGCGCGTGTTGACCCGCAACGGTCATCGCGTCGTCTTCGCCACCGAGAGCGGAAAGCCCGGGGTCGCCGACGACATCATGGTCAGCGGCCGGGGCCTGGATGTCTGGTCCGCGCTGCCGCTGGTGGGTGCCGTCCCGCTGCTCGGACTGGCCCTGCGGGCCAACAAGGATGGCCGCGAGGCATACCGGGACATGCTGTCCTCCAACGAATTTCAGCATCCGATCAGCTGGGCCCAGGCCAGCCTCGACGGTTCCGATCCCGTCGACGCGTTGCTGCTGCCCGGCGGGCACCGGGCCCGCGGCATGCGCAGCTTCATCGACAGCGAGATTCTGCAACGGCTTGTCGTCGACGCCTTTGGCCGCGGGATGCTGGTGGCCGCGATCTGTCACGGCGTGCTGCTCGCGGCCCGCAGCGTGGATCCCGCCACCGGTCGCTCGGTGCTCTACGGGCGCAAGACCACCGCGCTGACGTGGGCGCTGGAGCGCACCGCCTGGCGCCTCACCCGTATCACCCGGTTCTGGGATCCCGACTACTACCGCACCTACATTGAAGAACCGGGCCAGCCCGGCGGATACATGTCTGTGGAGTCGGAAGTCACTCGTGCCCTTGCGGATTCGGCGGATTTTCGCGACGTCGCCCGCGGGTCGCCGCGGTGGCGGCTCAAGACCTCCGGGCTGGTCCGAGACACGGCGACCGACTCGCGCCCGGCGTTCGTTGTCGATGACGGCAACTATGTGTCGGCGCGCTGGCCCGGCGACACGCACACCTTCGCGGCGGTGTTGTCCGAGAAGCTGAAGGCCCGGACGCCGTAGGACCGAATTACGTTGTGGCGTCCGCCCGCAGGTGCTCGCCGAAGAAGGCGAAGACGCGGCTCCACGCGTCCTCGGTCGCGTCCTGGTCATAGCCGAACCCCGCGACGCGAATCAGGGGCTGGCCCGGGAGCTTGTTGGCAAAGCTGTGCCCGACGCCGGGGTAGGTCTTGATGTCGGCCGTGATGTTCTTCCTGGTGGTCACCTCGCGCAATTTGTTGGGCGCGCCGACACCTAATGGGTCGCGGCCGCCGAAGCTCGCCACGATGGGGCACGCGCCATCCAGCGTCTCGCTGAGATGGCGCGGCAGCGGCGTGCCGTAGAACGGTGCCGAGGCGCCAAAACCCTTGGGCGACATGATGAGTGCGAACCCGCCGCCCATGCAGAAGCCGGCGATGCCCACCCGCCCCGAGCATTCCCGCATCCCGAGCAGGTGATCGCGCGCGGCCAGGATGTCGTCAAGGGCGCGGCCCCGCTTGGTCAGCAGCTCACGCATGACCCGCATGACGCAGCGGCCCCGGCCGCCCCGCGCGAACATATTCGGCGTCAACGCGACATAGCCGGCGCGGGCGATGTGGTCGTTGATCGACTCCTTGTCCGGCTGGTAGCCGATCGCGTCGTGGATCACCACCACGCCAGGCCACGGGCCATCCCCCGGCGGGATGCTGAGCAGGGCGTCGATCGGTCCATCGGGGGTGTCGATCTCAATCGTGGTCATACAGTTATCTAACTGCAGCCCCGGCGCGCACCGAAACAGGAACTTCCGCCGGGCCCGCGGACGTTGGCCTCACATGATGCGGCGGTTGTTACTCAGCTACGCGGTCGTCGAGCTCATCGTGCTCATCGGACTTGCGGCGACGATCGGCGTCGGCTGGACGTTACTGGTGCTGTTGGCGACGTTCGTGCTCGGGTTGGTCCTGTGGGCGCCGCTGGCCGGCTGGCAGCTCAGTAGCCAGCTCGCGCAGCTGCGCTCGGGCCTGAAGGAACCGCGCGTTGCGCTCAGCGACGGCGCGGTGGTCGCCCTGGCCAGCGGCCTGCTCCTGGTCCCGGGGCTGGCCACCACGGTCGTCGGGCTGTTGCTGCTGGTGCCGCCGATACGCGCGGCCGCCAGCCCCGGACTGGCCGGCATCGCGATGCGTCGATTCCAGTTCCAGGTGCCGGTGCGCGGCGACAACACCAGCCACATCGACTACATCGACGGCGACGTGATCGACGTCGAGCCCCGTGTGTTGCCTGAGCGCACGTAGTTTTACCGTGTGACGCCGATTCACACCACCACGCTGCTGGTGAACGGGCGGGTGCACAGCCCGACCCACCCCGACGCCACCGCGCTGGCGGTGCGCGACGGTGTCATCGCGTGGCTCGGCAGCGATGACGTCGGCCGCGGCCAGTTCCCCGACGCCGAGACGGTGGACCTCGACGGCGGCTTCGTGGCGCCGGGATTCGTCGACAGCCACCTCCACCTGAGCGCGACCGGCCTCACCATCAGCGGCCTGGACCTGCGGCCGGCCACGTCGCGCGCGCACTGCATCCGGATGGTCGCCGACTACGCCGGCGCGCACCCGGGCCGGGCGGTGTGGGGGCACGGCTGGGACGAGTCGAGCTGGCCGGAGAACACGCCGCCGAGCACGGCCGACCTGGACGCGGCACTCGGCGACCGCCCCGCCTACCTGGCGCGCGTCGACGTGCACTCCGCGCTGGCCTCGACGGCGCTGCGCCGGCTGGTCCCACAACTGGCCGGCGCCGCCGGGTACGACGGCGAGCGCCCGCTGGCCGGCGATGCCCACCATTTGGTCCGGGCCGTCGCCCGTGACCTGCTGACGGCCGAACAGCTGGCCGAGGCCAGGGCCGCGGCGCTGCGGGCGGCCGCCGCGTCCGGGATCGTCGCGGTGCACGAATGCGCGGGCCCCGAGATCGGCGGGCTGGACGATTGGCTGCAGCTGCGCACCATCACCCACGGCGTCGAGGTGATCGGCTACTGGGGGGAGGCGGTGACCACACCCGCACAGGCCCGCGCGCTGATGGAACAGACCGGAGCCGCCGGGCTGGCCGGTGATCTGTTCGTCGACGGGGCGATCGGCTCACACACCGCGTGGCTGCACGAGCCCTACGCCGACGCGCCGGGTCGCACCGGCACCTGCTACCTCGAGCCCGAGGCCGTCGAAGCCCACCTGCGGGCCTGCACCGAGGCGCAGGTGACCGCGGGTTTCCACGTCATCGGCGACGCCGCGGTCTCGGCGGTGGTCGACGCCCTCGAACGCGTCGTCGCGGACCTCGGGTCGGTCGCCGTCGCCCGGTGCGGGCACCGGCTGGAGCATGTGGAGATGGTCAGCCCCGATCAGGCCGCGAAGCTGGGCGCGTGGGGCGTCATCGCCAGCGTGCAGCCCAATTTCGACGCTTTGTGGGGCGGCGGCGACGGCATGTACGCCCGTCGGCTCGGCACGGCGCGAGGCGGCCAACTCAACCCCTTTGCGCTGTTAGCATCCCAAGGCGTGCCCCTCGCGCTAGGTTCGGATGCCCCGGTGACCGGGCTCGATCCGTGGGCGAGCGTGCGAGCGGCCGTCAATCACCACACCCCCGGCAGCGCCATTTCGGCGCGGGCGGCCTTCGCCGCCGCGACCCGCGGTGGCTGGCGGGCAGCCGGTGTCCGGGACGGCACAATCGGAACCCTGGTGCCCGGCGCACCGGCCTCCTATGCCGTGTGGGACGCCGGCCCCCTGGACGTCAGCGCACCGCGCGACGCGGTGCAGCGCTGGTCCACCGACCCGAGGTCCCGGGTGCCAGCGCTACCGCGATTGCACCCGGGCGACCCGTTGCCGCGCTGCCGACAAACCGTGCATCGGGGTGCCGTCATCCATGGCTAACCCTGATCCGCCGGCGCGGCCTCGACACCGTGCCCGTCGACCCAGTCGGCCACGGGAGCAACCCGCCGATGCGGTGCCGGCCGGCGGGCCCGGGCTCGAGCCACCGCCGCCGCAGCAGCCACCGGATACGCAGGAAGCGCAGGAACCCGACCTCGAAGCCAGCGATGCGGCGAAGCCACCCAGCCCGGCCGCGCGGCGCGGAGCGGGCGCACGCACGGCGCTGACGGGGGCGGGCGGGGCTGTCGCGGCGCGGCTGCCCGCCCTGCGGGCGTGGCTGGTGCCGCGGCTGCCGCGGTTGGTGCTCACCGTGGTGGCCGCCGGGCTGTTCGTGGCCAGCTTCCCGCCCACGAACTGGTGGTGGGCCGCCGTCGTCGCGTTCGCGCTGCTGGCGTGGGTGCTCACCCGCCCGGCCACCACGCTGCTGGGCGGCCTGGGCTACGGATTCCTGTTCGGGCTGGTCTTCTACCTGGCGCTGCTGCCCTGGGTCAGCCTGCTGGTGGGCGCCATGCCCTGGGTGGCGCTCGCCACGGTGTGCGCGCTGTATCCCGCGCTGTTCGGCCTGTTCGCGGTCGTGGTGCGCCGGCTGCCCGGGTGGCCGATCTGGTTCGCGGTGCTGTGGGCGGCGCAGGAGTGGTTGAAGTCGATTTTCCCGTTCGGCGGGTTTCCCTGGGGGTCGGTCACTTTCGGTCAAACCAACGGGCCTCTGCTGCCGCTGGTCCAACTTGGCGGCGTTGCCCTGCTGTCCACAGCGATCGTGCTGGTGGGCTCGAGCCTGACCGCGATCGCGCTGGAGATTGCGCACTGGCTGCGCCCGAGCGACCGCACGCGGGCCGCGGATCCGCCGGCCGTGCTGCTGCCCGGCGTCTGCATCTGCTTGGTGTTGCTCACCGCGGCGCTCGCTTGGCCGCGGGTGCGGCACGCGGGCACCGGGTCGGGTGGGGAACCGGCGGTCACGGTGGCGATCGTGCAGGGCAATGTGCCCCGACTCGGCCTGCAGTTCAACAACCAGCGCCGAGCGGTGCTGGACAACCACGTCCGCGAGACGATGCGGTTGGCCGAGGACGTGCGCGCCGGCAGCGCCCCCCAACCCCAATTCGTCATCTGGCCCGAGGACTCGTCGGACCTCGATCCGCTGCTGTATGCCGAGGCGGGACAGGAGATCCAGGCGGCGGCGCAGGCCATCGGCGCCCCGATCCTGGTCGGCACCGTGCTCGACGCCGCCGGTCGGGTTCAAGAGCCGCCCGAATACACCAACACGGTGATCGTGTGGAATCCGGTCTCCGGGCCGGGCGACCGCCACGACAAGGAAATCGTGCAGCCGTTCGGCGAGTACCTGCCGATGCCGTGGCTGTTCAAGCATCTGTCCGGGTATGCCGACCGCGCCGGCCACTTCGTGCCCCGCAGCAGCAGCGCCGTCGTCCACGTCGCCGGAGTGCCGGTGGGGGTGGCCACCTGCTGGGAGGTGATCTTCGACCGCGCGCCGCGCAAGGCGGTCCTGGGCGGCGCCCAGCTGCTCGCGGTGCCCAGCAACAATGCCACGTTCAACCAGGACATGAGCGAGCAACAGCTCGCGTTCGCCAAGGTTCGGGCCGTCGAGCACGACCGCTACGTCCTGGTCGCCGGCACCACCGGGATCAGTGCCGTCATCGCGCCGGACGGAGGCGAGTTGGGCCGCACGGAGTTCTTCCAGCCCGCCTACCTGGACACGCTGGTCCGGCTCAAGACGTCGCTGACGCCGGCAACCCGCTGGGCTCCGATCGTGCGATGGATGCTGGTCGGGACCGCTGGAGCGGTTATTTTGATCGGAATTTGGCAGAATAGGGGATCCTTGCGTCCGAATCGCCGGCGGTCCCGTGCCCCGGCCGAGGTTAAGGACCCCAAGGACCGCAAGGTTGCAGACGTCGCGGCGCCCGACGACGAGGGCGGCGAACACGAGATTTTCGATTCCGGGCGACACCTAGAGGAGCTACATGACCACCGGCCAGCCGGCGCCCCCGAGCCCGGGGAGTCGCCCCAGCCAGCGCGTCCTGGTGATCATCCCGACCTTCAATGAGCGGGAGAACCTGCCGCTGATCCATGCGCGGCTCAAGGCCTCGTGCCCCGACGTGCACGTGCTCGTCGTCGACGACAACAGCCCCGACGGCACCGGCCAACTCGCCGACGAGCTGGCGGCCGCCGATGGCGGTCGCACGCACGTGCTGCACCGCACCGTCAAAAACGGGTTGGGCGCGGCCTACCTGGAAGGTTTCGCCTGGGGGTTGAGCCGGCAGTACTCGGTGCTCGTCGAGATGGACGCGGACGGCAGCCACGCGCCGGAGCAGCTGCACCGGCTGCTCGAGGCCGTCGACGCCGGGGCCGACCTGGCCATCGGTTCGCGCTACGTCGACGGCGGCACGGTGCGCAACTGGCCCTGGCGACGCTGGGCGCTGTCCTGGACCGCGAACACCTACGCGCGGCTGTCGCTCGGCGTCAGCGTCCACGACATCACCGCCGGCTACCGCGCGTACCGCCGCGAGGTGCTCGAAGCGATCGACCTCGACGCGGTGGACTCCAAGGGGTATTGCTTCCAGATCGACCTGACCAACCGCACGGTGCGCAACGGGTTCGTCGTCGCCGAGGTGCCGATCACCTTCACCGAGCGCGAACTCGGCGTGTCCAAGATGAGCGGATCCAATATCCGTGAAGCGTTGGGCAAGGTCACCCGCTGGGGCATCGAGGCGCGCTTTGCCCGGGCGAGCACCGGCTCCAAGGCCGGTGACTCGCGGGTCAGCCCCTAATCAGCCCCGGCGCCGCGACCTGATGATGTCCAGGCGCTCCTTGAGCAGCTCTTCGAGTTCCTCGACGCTGCGGCGCTCCAGCAGCATGTCCCAGTGCGTGCGGGGCGGCTTGACCTTCTTGGGCTCCGGCAGGTCGCCCTCGATCAGGGTGCCCTCCATGCCGTTGCGGCACAGCCAGGTGCCGGGGATGTCGGCGTCGTCGGCGAAGGGAACCTCGAACTCTTCCCCGTTATCGGTGCGGTACCGCGCTATCTGACGCGGCGCCAGGTCGTGGTTGCGGTCGGTCTCGTAGCTCACGGCTCCGAGGCGACTACCTCGCAGGACGCGATCAGCCATAAGCACTTACTCCTTTTAGGTGGCCTGTGAGCTCTCGGGCTCTCCCGTAATGGCAAATCTTTTCTGGAATGATCCGGTTGGTCAAACGTTTCGACGGGCTGTCAAGTTCCCCGGACCTGCGCGCGCGGATGGGACGCGACCACCGATTATACGCGGTGTCGTGGGCTGAATGTGACTCATCCGGGCTAGAGTCGGCAAGCGTGACCTCAGGGCGGACCTCTGCAAAAAGGCGCGCCGGGCCTCAGCCGTGCCGCTGGTGCGGCCGCGACGTCACCGAGGTCGGATTGGGCCGACGCCGCCAGTACTGTCGACAGTCCTGTCGCCAACGCGCCTACGAGCAACGGGCCATGATCAGCCGGGGCGAGGCCGGCGCCGCGCTGCCCGCCGACGCGATCGTGTTGTCGGCCGACGACGCCGCCGACCTGTCGGATCGCGTCTACCAGGTCAGATGCGCGGCCGAGGACGTCGCGACCGCGCTCGACGAGGGCGCCGGGGCGACCGAGCTGCGTGAACTGTGCGACGTGCTGCTGCGCGCGGCCAGGGCGGCCGACGGCTGGCGACGCGTAGGTGTCTGACCGCGACGTTCGGGTACAGTCGCGCCATGGGCGGCGGACTCCCATCGCAGTCCGTGGATGTCGTGAAACCCCTGGACAAGCGGTTGCCTGGATCGACACCGTTCCTCATATAGAAGCCGGGGGTACCGACGTTTTGAAATCCTGCCGACGTTGGCGATACTCACCAGCGACATTCTTGGGCGGTCAGCGGCACGACGACGGTCGCGCACCGGCCGCAATAACGGCCGATATCAGGGCGCAATCAGATCGTGCAACAACTTCCGCGACTCGGCACACGGCTGTTCATGACGGCCAGTAGCTTGGTGAGACTAGACGAGGTTAGTAATGGTTGATCAACTCCAGCATGCGACCGAGGCGCTGCGCAAAGCGCTGGTCCAGGTTGATCGCCTGAAGCGCACCAACCGTGCGTTGCTGGAACGGTCGAATGAGCCGATCGCCATTGTGGGCATGTCGTGCCGCTTCCCCGGCGGGATCGACTCCCCGGAGGGCCTGTGGCAGATGGTCGCCGAAGGCCGGGACGTGATCTCGGAGTTTCCGACCGATCGCGGCTGGGATTTGGCCGTCCTGTTCGACCCCGATCCGGACGTGCGCCACAAGACCTACGCGCGGACCGGCGGCTTCGTCGACGGCGTGGCGGATTTCGATCCGGCCTTCTTCGGAATCGCGCCCAGCGAGGCGCTGGCCATGGATCCCCAGCATCGGATGTTGCTGGAGCTGTCCTGGGAGGCGCTCGAACGCGGCGGGATCGACCCGAGCGGGCTACGGGGGAGCGCGACCGGGGTGTTCGCCGGCCTCATTGTGCAGGGCTACGGCATGTTGGCCGAAGAGATCGAGGGTTATCGGCTGACCGGGACCACCTCGAGTGTGGCCTCCGGTCGGGTGTCCTACGTGCTGGGTCTGGAGGGCCCGGCGGTGTCGGTGGACACGGCGTGTTCGTCGTCGCTGGTGGCCTTGCACATGGCGGTGCAGTCGCTGCGGTCGGGCGAGTGCGACCTGGCGCTGGCCGGCGGCGCCACCGTCAACGCCACCCCCACCGTCTTCGTCGAGTTCAGCCGGCACCGCGGGCTGGCGCCCGACGGGCGCTGCAAGGCCTACGCGGGCGCGGCCGACGGCGTGGGCTGGTCCGAAGGCGGCGGCATGTTGGTGGTGGAGCGGCTCTCGGACGCCCAGCGGTTGGGGCATCCGGTGCTGGCCGTGGTGCGCGGTACGGCGGTCAACCAGGACGGGGCGTCGAACGGGCTGACGGCGCCCAACGGTCCGTCGCAGCAGCGGGTGGTGCGCGCGGCCCTGGCGAACGCGGGGTTATCGCCGGCCGACGTCGACGTGGTCGAGGGCCACGGGACCGGGACCACGCTCGGCGATCCCATCGAGGCTCAGGCGTTGTTGGCCAGCTACGGGCAGGATCGCGCCGAGCCGCTCTGGCTGGGGTCGATCAAATCGAACATGGGTCACACGCAGGCCGCCGCGGGCGTCGCCGGGGTGATCAAGATGGTGCAGGCGATCCGCCACCAGACGGTGCCCGCCACGCTGCACGTCGACGCGCCCAGCCCGCACGTGGATTGGACGGCCGGGGCGGTGCGGCTGGTCACCGAGGCGCGGGCCTGGCCGGCCGACGGTCACGTCCGACGGGCCGGGGTGTCATCGTTCGGCATCAGCGGCACCAACGCGCACGTGATCGTGGAGCAGGCGCCCGCCCTAGACCGCGGTGAACGCGGCGGATCGACCGTGCCGGTGGTGCCCTGGGCATTGTCGGCGAAGTCGGAGGCGGCGCTATGCGCGCAGGCCGCACGGATGGCCGATTATCTGCGGGCGCACGGCGACGTCGACATCGCCGATGTCGGGTGGTCGCTGGCCGGCCGCGCCACCTTCGAGCATCGAGGCGTGGTCGTCGGCGCCGATCGGGATCGGCTGCTCGCCGGACTGGACGAACTGGCCGTTGCTGACGGCACCGCCGCCTCGGCGATTCGTGGCACCGCCGCGCCCGCGGGCAAGCACCTGTTCGTGTTCCCCGGCCAGGGCTCCCAGTGGCTAGGCATGGCCATCGAATTGCTGGACACCGCACCGGTATTCGCGCGTCAGATCGAGGCCTGCGCGGAAGCCTTCGCGGATTTCGTCGACTGGTCGCTGATCGACGTGCTGCGCGGCACCCCGGGTGCGGCCGACATGGACCGCGTCGACGTGGTGCAGCCGGTGCTGTTCGCGGTCATGGTGTCGCTGGCGGAGCTGTGGAAATCCGTCGGCGTGCGCCCCGATGCGGTGATCGGTCATTCTCAGGGCGAGATCGCGGCCGCGTACGTCGCCGGTGCGCTGTCGCTGCGCGACGCCGCCAAGGTGGTCACGCTGCGCAGCAAGTTGCTGCGGTCGCTGGCCGGCCCGGGCGGCATGGTGTCCATCGCGTGCGGCGTCGACCGGGTGCGAGAACTGTTGGCGGCCTACGGGAATCGACTCGGAATCGCCGCCGTCAACGGCCCGTCGGCCGTGGTGGTGTCGGGCGAGGTCGCGGCGCTGGAGGAACTCATCGCGTTCTGCGCCGACCTGGACGTGCGCACCCGCCGGATCGACGTCGACTACGCGTCGCACTCGCCCGAGGTCGAGGCGATACGTAACGAGCTTGTCGAGGCACTGGCCGGCATCGAGCCGCAGCCCACGCGCACCGCGTTCTTCTCCACGGTGACCGGAAACCGTTTGAACACAGCCGGTTTGGACGCCGAATACTGGTATCGCAACGTTCGTCAGACCGTGCAGTTCGACCAGGCCGTGCGCAGCGCGTGCGAGCTCGGGTACCGGACGTTCATCGAATCCAGCCCGCATCCCGCGTTGATCGCCGGGATCGAGGACACGTTCCACGATTGCGCGGCCGGCGGCAACGCCGAACCGATCGTGGTGCCGACACTGGGCCGCGACGACGGCGGGCTGCAGCGGTTCCTGACATCGGTCGCGACCGCGTTCGTCGCGGGTGTGAACGTGGACTGGCGCGGCGTGCTCGAGGGGGCGTCCTTCGTCGAGCTGCCGACGTATGCCTTTGAGCGGCACCGCTTTTGGCTGACCGGCATCAATCTGGGTGTCGACGCCTCCGGTCTGGGGCAGGGCGCGAGCGGGCACGCGTTGCTCGGTGCGGTGGTGGACCTGCCGGCGTCCGGCGGCGTTCTCCTGACGGGCCGACTGTCGACGAGTGCTCAGCCGTGGCTGGCCGACCATGCGGTGTCCGGGTCGGCCGTGTTCCCGGGCGCGGGCTTCGTGGAGTTGGCGATCCGCGCCGGCGACCAGGTCGGCTGCTCGGTGGTCGAGGAGCTGACGCTGCAGACACCGCTGCTCGTGCCGGCCGGCGATTCGGTTGCGCTGCAAGTGGTCGTGGGTCCGGCCCCGGCGGAGGGGGAAGACGGCCGACGCAGCGTTGCGATCTACTCCCGCGCCGACGTGGACGGCGCATGGGTGCGCCACGCCGAGGGCGCGTTGGGATCGGGAACGGTCGAACCCGCATCGGACATGTCGGTGTGGCCGCCGGTGGGGGCGCAAGCCATCGAGGTGGCCGACGGTTACGACCGACTCGCGCAGTTCGGCTACGGATACGGTCCGGCATTTCGCGGACTGACCGCGGTGTGGGCCCGCGGCGAGGAACTGTTCGCCGAGGTGCAGTTGCCCGAACAAGCCGGCGGCGTGGCCGGTTTCGGCGTGCACCCGGCGCTGCTCGATGCCGCGCTACACGCCGCCGTGATAGCGCAGCACGATCCCGAATTGATGTTGCCGTTCTCCTGGCAGGGCGTGTCACTGCACGCCGCCGGCGCGTCGGCGGTGCGGGCGCGGATCGCCCCGACCGGTGATGCGGGTGCCGCGGGTGCTTGGGCGGTCTCGGTCGAGCTCGCCGACGGGTTGGGGTTGCCGGTGTTGTCGGTGCGCGCGATGGTGGCGCGACCGGTCAACGAGCAGCAACTGCGGGCCGCCGTGCTGCCCCGGTCCGGTCCGGACCGGCTGTTCGAGTTGATGTGGTCGCCCGCGTCCGGCCACTCGGCGTCCACCGGCGAGGCGTCCTACGAGATATTTGAATGCGTTGCGGCCGACGGTGATCCGGTGGCGGACAGCCATCGGCGTACCCGCTCGGTGCTGGCCGCCGTCCAGGCGTGGCTGACGGAGCGGGACTCCGGTGTGCTGGTCGTGGCGACCCGGGGGGCGATGGGCCTGGCGGGCGAGGACGTCACGGACCTGGCGGGCGCGGCGGTGTGGGGGCTGGTGCGGTCGGCGCAGACCGAGCATCCCGGCCGGATCATTCTGGTGGATTCCGATGTGCCCCTTGATGATTCGATGGTAGCCTCGGTGCTGGCGACCGGTGAGCCGCAGGCATTGGTGCGGCGCGGAACCGTCCACACCCCTCGGGTGCGCGGCAGCCGCGCCGTCGACGACCTGCTGACACCGCCCGCCGACGTGCCGTGGCGGCTGGGGCTGAGCAGCGCGGGCACCTTCGAAAACCTGCGGCTGGAACCGGTTCCCAACGCGGGAGCGCCACTGCAGCCGGGCTGGGTACGGGTGGCGCTGCGTGCCGTCGCGGCGAACTTCCGCGACATCATGGTCACGCTGGGAATGTTCACCCACGACGCCGTGCTCGGCGGCGAGGGCGCCGGCGTTGTCGTCGAAGTCGGCCCGGGAGTCACCGAATTCGCGGTCGGCGACTCGGTGTACGGGTTCTTCCCCGAGGGCAGCGGCACCCTGGTTCCGGCCGACGTGCGCCTCCTGGTACCGAAGCCCGCCGATTGGTCCTACTCCGAGGCCGCCGCCGTATCAGTCGTTTTCGCCACCGCCTACATGGCGTTCGTGGACTTGGCCGACGCCAAGCCGGGTCAGCGGGTGCTCGTGCACGCCGCCGCGGGCGGCGTGGGGATGGCCGCGGTGCAGCTGGCCAGGCACCTGGGGCTGGAGGTGTTTGGCACCGCCAGCCGCGGCAAGTGGGACACGCTGCGCGCCATGGGTTTCGACGACGATCACATCTCGGATTCGCGGAGCCTGGACTTCGAGGAGAAGTTCCGCACCGTCACCGGCGGCCGGGGCATGGATATCGTCTTGGACTCGCTTGCCGGTGAATTCGTCGACGCTTCACTGCGGTTGGTGGCACCCGGCGGGGTGTTCCTGGAGATGGGCAAGACCGACATCCGCGATCCCGATGTGGTCGCCCGGGACTACCCGGGCGTGCGCTACCGGGCGTTCGACCTCTTCGAGCCGGGTCGTCCCCGGATGCACCAGTGGATGATGCAGCTTGCCGCGCTGTTCGACGCCGGCGTGCTGCATCCGGTGCGGGTCACCACCTTTGACATCCGGCGGGCCCGCGCGGCGCTGCGCTACCTGAGCCAGGCGCGTCATATCGGCAAGGTCGTGATGACGTTCCCGGCCGGGCCCGATGGGCCCGGTGGCGGGTTGGCCTCGGGCACCGTGTTGATCACCGGCGGGACCGGGATGGCCGGTTCGGCGCTGGCCCGGCACCTGGTGGCACACCACGGCGTCCGCAGCCTGGCCCTGTTGAGCCGCCGCGGCTCGGATGCGCCGGGTTCGGCGGAACTGACCGCTGAGCTACGGGATGCCGGGGCCGAGGTCCGGGTCGTCGCGTGCGACGCCGGCGACCGCGCGGAACTCGCCGCGGTGCTCGCCGACATTTCGGCCGACCGGCCGCTGTCGGGTGTGGTGCACGCGGCCGGAGTGCTGGACGACGCGGTGGTGACGTCGTTGACCCCCGAAAGGGTGGACGCGGTGTTGCGGGCCAAGGTCGACGCGGCGTGGAACCTACACGAGTTGACTCGCGAACTGGATCTGTCCGCGTTCGTGCTGTTCTCCTCGATGGCCGCGCTGGTGGGATCGTCCGGCCAGGCCAACTACGGCGCCGCCAACTCGTTCCTCGACGCGCTGGCCGCGCACCGGCGTGCCCACGGCCTGCCGGCCATCTCGCTGGGCTGGGGGCTGTGGGAGCAGGCCAGCGCCATGACCGGCGGACTGGACGCCGCCGACCTGGCCCGCCTGGGCCGCGACGGAATCCTGGCGCTGTCGTCGGACGAGGCGATGGAATTGTTCGACAGCGCACTGATCATCGACGAACCGTATCTCGCGCCCGCCCGCATCGACGTGGCCGCGCTGCGTGCCCACACGGTCGGGGTGCCACCGATGTTCGCCGACCTGCTCAGCGCGCCGACCCGGCGCAGGGTCGACGACTCGCTGGCCGCGGAGAAATCGAAATCTGCTCTGGCGCACCGGCTTTCCGGACTCCCCGAAGCCCAGCAGCATGCGGTGGTGCTGGATCTGGTGCGCTCGCACATCGCGACGGTGCTCGGCTCCATCACCGCCGAGGCGATCGACCCGGACAACGCGTTCCAAGATTTGGGTTTCGATTCGCTCACCGCGATCGAGATGCGCAATCGGCTCAAAACCGCTACCGGACTGGCGCTTTCACCCACGCTGATCTTCGACTATCCGACGCCCAACAGCCTCGCCGGTTACATCCGCGGCGAGCTCGCCGGGGTCGCTCCCGAGGTCCCGCAGGCCCCCGCGGTGCGGGTCACCGGAGACGACCAAATCGCGATCGTCGGGATGTCGTGCCGCTATCCCGGCGGGATCGAGTCACCCGACGAGCTCTGGGAGATGCTGGCCGAAGGCCGCGATGTGTTGTCCGAGTTCCCCGTCGACCGGGGCTGGAATTTGGCCGGCCTGTACAACCCGGACCCCGACGTGGCGGGCACCTGCAACACCCGCTTCGGCGGCTTTGTGGACGGTGTCGCCGACTTCGACCCGGCGTTTTTCGGCATCACACCCAGCGAGGCGCTGGCGATGGATCCGCAGCAGCGGATGTTGCTGGAGCTGTCCTGGGAAGCCTTGGAGCGAGCGGGAATTGAGCCCGGCGCACTGCGGGGCAGCGCCACCGGAGTGTTCGCCGGGGTGTACACCCAGGGTTACGGCATGGGCGCCAACGGAGCATCCGACGCCGTCGAAGGCTTCCGGCTCACCGGCCAGTCGACCAGTGTCGCCTCCGGGCGGGTTTCGTACGCGCTCGGTCTGGAGGGCCCGGCGGTGTCGGTGGACACGGCGTGCTCGTCGTCGTTGGTGGCGTTGCACATGGCCCTGCACTCGCTGCGCTCCGGCGAGTGTGATTTGGCCCTGGCCGGGGGTGTCACCGTCAACTCCACACCGGACATCTTCGTCGAGTTCGCGCGCATGCGTGGGCTGTCGCCCGATGGCCGCTGCAAGGCCTACGCGGGTGCGGCCGACGGCACCGGATTCTCCGAGGGCGGCGGCATTTTGGTGGTGGAGCGGTTGTCGGACGCGCAGCGGCTGGGCCACCCGGTGCTGGCGCTGGTGCGGGGCTCCGCCGTCAATCAGGACGGCGCCTCGAACGGGTTGACCGCGCCCAACGGCCCATCCCAGCAGCGCGTGGTGCGCTCGGCACTGGCCAACGCCGGGCTGTCGGCGGCCGACGTCGACGTGGTCGAAGGTCACGGCACGGGGACGATGCTGGGCGACCCGATCGAGGCGCAGGCCTTGCTGGCCACCTACGGACAAGACCGCACCGAGCCGCTCTGGTTGGGGTCGATCAAGTCGAACCTGGGTCACACGCAGGCCGCCGCCGGTGTCGCCGGCGTGATCAAGATGATCCTGGCGATGCGTCACGAGATGCTGCCCGCCACACTGCACGTCGACCAACCCACCCCGCACGTGGACTGGTCCGCGGGCGCGGTGTCGCTGCTGACCGAGGCCCGACCCTGGCCGCAGACGGGCCACGTGCGCAGGGCCGGGGTGTCCTCGTTCGGGATCAGCGGCACCAACGCACACGTCATCGTGGAGGCGGCGCCCGCGACGCAAGCCGGCGAAGTACCGGATCGCCCGCAGGTGCCGGTGATTCCGTGGGTGCTGTCGGCGAAATCGGCCGCCGCGCTCGATTCGTACGCCGCCCGGCTGGCCGGACACGTGCGGTCCCGCGCCGAGCTCGACCCCATCGACGTGGCGTGGTCGCTCGCGGGCCGCTCGGCCTTCGAGCATCGCGCCGTCGTGCTGGGCGGCGACCGCGGCGAGTTGCTGGCCGGCGTCGACGAGCTGACCGGCGCGATCCGTGGCGCCGTCAAGCCGGGAGGCAAGACCGCCTTCGTGTTCCCCGGCCAGGGCTCCCAGCTGCTGGGCATGGGGATGGGCCTGCACGCCGCGTACCCGGTCTTCGCCGAGGCCTTCGATGCGGCGGTGGCCGAGCTGGACCGCCACCTGCTGCGCCCGCTGCGCGACGTCATGTGGGGCTCCGATGAGGCCAGCGAAATAGCCCTGAACACAACGGAATTCGCCCAGCCCGCGCTTTTCGCGGCGGAAGTCGCGCTGTTCCGGTTGCTGGAATCCTGGGGCGTGCGAGCCGATTTCGTGATGGGCCACTCGGTCGGGGAGCTCTCCGCCGCGCATGTTGCCGGAGTGCTCTCGCTGGAGAACGCCGCGGTGCTGGTCGCCGCCCGCGGCCGGTTCATGCAGGCACTGCCGCCCGGCGGGGCGATGTTCGCGGTGCAGGCGACGGAGGAGGAAGCGCGGGCCGAGCTGAGCCCCGAAGTCAGCATCGCCGCGGTCAACGGTCCGGCCTCGGTGGTGATCTCGGGCGCCGAGGCCGCGGTGACCACCGTGGCCGACCGGCTGCGCGCCGCGGGTCGCCGGGTGCACCGGCTGGCCGTGTCGCACGCCTTCCACTCGCCGTTGATGGACCCGATGATCGACGAATTCGGCACCGTCGCGGCCAGTCTCCCCGTCGGGACCGCCGCCATTCCGATCGTGTCGAATTTGACTGGACAACTCGCGGGGGACGACTTCGCCTCACCGGCCTACTGGAAGCGGCACATCCGCGAGGCCGTGCGATTCGCCGACAGCATCCGGTTCGCCCACGCCGAAGGTGCGACTCGCTTCTTCGAAGTCGGGCCCGGCAGCGGGCTGACCGCTTCGATCGAAGAACTGCTGGCCGCCCAGGAGGGAACCGCTCCCATCCTGACCATGTGCGCGCTGCGCAAGGACCGCCCCGAGCCGTCGACGCTGATCCACGCCGCGGCACAGGGTTTCGTCACCGGCATGGAGGTGAACTGGCGCGCCGCCGTCGGCGCGGGCCGCTTCGTCGAGTTGCCCACCTATGCCTTTGAGCGGCGCCGGTTTTGGCTTTCCGGCGGCGACGGCCCGACGGACGCGGCCGGACTCGGTTTGGGCGCAAGCGATCACGCGTTGTTGGGCGCGGTGGTCGACCTGCCGGCCTCCGGCGAGGTGGTCTTGACGGGCCGGTTGTCGCCGAGCGTGCAGGGGTGGTTGGCCGACCACGCCATCGGCGGCGAAGTGCTCTTCCCCGGCGCCGGGTTCGTCGACTTCGCGATCCGCGCCGGCGACGAGGTGGGTTGCGGTGTCGTCGAGGAGCTGAATCTGGCTGCCCCACTGGTGTTGCCGGTCACCGGCTCGGTCGCCGTTCAGGTTGTCGTCAGTAGCCCCGACGACTCGGGCGCACGCACGGTCTCGGTGTTTTCGCGCGCCGAGGAGGGCTCGGCTTGGCTCCTGCACGCCGAGGGCGTGCTGCGCGGGGGGTCGGTCGACGCGAGCGCGGACCTGTCGACATGGCCACCGGCCGGGGCCGTCCCGGTCGACCCGGCAGAGATCGCCGATGGGTACGAACGGCTGGCCGAACGCGGCTACGGATACGGTCCCGCCTTTCGCGGCCTGACGTCGATGTGGCGCCGCGACAATGAGTTGTTCGCCGAAGTGGCGCTGCCCGGCGGCGCCGGGGTCGCCGGCCTGTCCGCGGCCGGATTCGGTGTTCACCCGGCCATCCTGGATGCGGCGTTGCACACGGTGATCCTTGCCGCACAGGATGACGAGTTCACCGAGGGCGCGGTGCTGGTGCCGTTCTCCTGGCAGCACGTGACGCTGCACGCCGCGGGTGCGACGGCGGTGCGAGCCCGCATCGTGCCGTCGGGCCCGTCCTCGGTATCGATCGAACTGGCCGACGGATTGGGGCTGCCGGTCCTGTCGGTGGCGTCGATGGTGGCGCGGCCGATCAACGCTCAGCAACTGCTGGCCGCGATCTCGAACTCCGGGCCCGACCGGCTTTTCGAGGTTGTCTGGTCGGCGCAGGCACCGCGCGATGTCCAACCGGTGCGGGTATTCGGTTGGGGCACAACGACCGTGGCTGCCGCCCCGGATGGCGCCGAGCCCGCGGCGTACCTGTTCGAATCGTCGCCGGTGGCCGATGACGTCATGGCAGACGTTTACGCGGCCACCCGTGCGGTTCTACCCGTGCTGCAGGCGTGGTTGACCCGCCACTCCGCGGCGACGCTGGTGGTGTCGACCCGCGGCGCCGTGGCGATGGCAGGGGAGGACGTCACCGATTTGGCCGGTGCGGCGGTCTGGGGTTTGGTGCGTGCGGCGCAGACCGAACACCCCGGCCGGATCGTGCTCGTCGATAGCGATGTGCCGCTGGATGATTCGGCGGTCGGCGCGGCGCTGGCGGCGGGCGAGCCGCAGGTCGTGTTGCGCGGCGGCGTCGTCCACACCGCGCGGGTGCACGGCAGCCGTGCCGTCGGCGGTCTACTGGTGCCGCCCAGCGAGGGGCCGTGGCGACTGGGCATGAGCAGTCGGGGCACGTTCGACAACCTCCGCTTGGAACCCATTCCGGACGCCGAGGTCGATGCTCCGTTGGGAGCCGGCCGCGTTCGGGTCGCGTTGTCGGCCATCGCCGCCAACTTCCGCGACGTCATGATCGCGCTGGGCCTGTACCCGGACCCGGACGCGATCATGGGGATCGAGGCTTCCGGCGTTGTGCTCGAAACCGGCCCGGGAGACGCGCGTTTCGCGGTGGGCGATCATGTCATGGGGTTGTTCCCCGAAGGCACCGGAACACTCGCCGTGACCGATCAGCGGCTGCTGGCCAAGGCGCCCGCTGGCTGGTCACACACCAGCGCGGCGTCCACGTCGGTCGTTTTCACCACCGCCTATTACGCCCTGACGGATCTGGCCGCCGCCAAGGCGGGGCAGCACGTGCTCGTGCATGCCGCCGCGGGCGGGGTGGGAATGGCCGCGGCGCAGTTGGCTCGGCACCTGGGTCTGGAGGTGTTCGCCACCGCGAGCCGCGGCAAGTGGGACACCCTGCGGGCGATGGGTTTTGACGACGAGCACATCTCGGATTCGCGAAGTTTGGAGTTCGAGGACAAGTTCCGTGCGGTCACCGGTGGCCGCGGGTTCGATGTGGTGCTGGACTCGCTGGCCGGTGAGTTCGTGGACGCCTCGCTGCGGCTGGTAGCCCCCGGCGGGGTGTTTTTGGAGATGGGCAAGACCGACATCCGCGATCCGGGGGTCATCGCCCGCGAGTATGCCGGGGTGCGTTACCGCGCCTTCGACCTCTTGGAAGCTGGGGCCGACCGCATCGCGCGGATACTCGACGATCTCGTCGAGTTGTTCGAGGGCGCGGTGTTGCGGCCGTTGCCGGTGACGAGGTTTGACGTACGACGCGCGCCCGCGGCGTTGCGGTATTTGAGCCAGGCTCGCCACGTCGGCAAAGTCGTGATGATGCTGCCCGGTGCGTGGCGCGATGGCACGGTGTTGATCACCGGGGGAACCGGGATGGCCGGTTCGGCGCTGGCGCGTCACGTGGTGGCCGGGCATGGGGTGCGCAGCCTGGTGCTGGTGAGCCGGCGGGGGCTGGCGGCGCCGGGCGCGCCGGAGCTGGTGGCCGAGCTGAATGCCGCCGGCGCCGAGGTGAAGGTGGTGGCCTGCGATGCCGCCGACCGCGCAGCGCTGGCGAAGGTGATCGCCGATATCCCCGTGCAACATCCGCTTTCGGCTGTCATCCATGCCGCCGGAGCGATCGACGACGCGGTCGTCACCTCGCTCACCCCGGAACGCATGGATGTGGCGTTGCGGGCCAAGGCGGATGCCGCGTGGAACCTGCACGAGTTGACCCGCGATCTGGATGTGTCGGCGTTCGTGCTGTTTTCGTCGATGGCCGGACTGGTGGGCTCCTCGGGCCAGGGCAACTACGCGGCGGCCAACTCCTTCCTCGACGCGCTTGCCGCACACCGCAGGGCCCATGGCCTGCCGGCGATCTCGCTGGGCTGGGGCTTGTGGGAGCAGGCCAGCGCCATGACCGGGGGACTGGCGACCGTCGATTTCGCCCGCTTCGCCCGCGACGGCATCGAGGCCATGTCGTCGGTCGAAGCGCTGCAACTCTTCGACACCGCCCTCATCGTCGACGAGCCCTTCGTGCTGCCGGCGCACATCGACCTCGCGGCGCTGCGGGCCAAGTTCGATTCGGGCACGTTGCCGCCGATGTTCGTCGATTTGATCAACGCGCCCACCCGGCGACAGGTCGGAGATTCGCTCGCGGCGGAGAAGTCGAAATCGGTTCTGCTGCAACGGCTCGAAGGCCTGCCCGAGGACGAGCAAGATGCGATGCTGTTGGACTTGGTGCGTTCGCACATCGCCACGGTGCTCGGCAACGCCAGCCCCGAGTCGATCGATCCGGACCAGGCGTTCCAGGAGTTGGGCTTCGATTCGCTGACCGCCGTCGAGATGCGTAACCGGCTCAAATCGGCGACCGGCCTGCCGCTGTCACCGACCCTGATCTTCGACTACCCTAACTCCGCCGCGCTGGCCGGACATATCCGCCGTGAGCTTGTCGGCTCGTCCGGGCAAACGGCTGCGGTGGCGGCGCCCGGGGAGGCCGAAATCCAGCGCGTGGTGGCATCGATCCCGGTCAAGCGTCTGCGCCAGGCGGGGGTGCTGGAGCTGCTGTTGGAGTTGGCAAATGAAGCCGACGGGGGTGGCCAGTCCGCTCAACCCAAGGCGGGAGACGCGGCCGGCGAGAAGAGCATCGCCGACATGGACCTCGACGACCTGGTCAACACTGCGTTGCTGAACGACGATGACTAACCACGAACTCGGCGTCGTCGCCGCGGTCGACGGTTCGCCCGCGTCGAATGCGGCGGTGCGTTGGGCGGCCCGCGCCGCGGCCCGCCGAGAGCTGCCCCTGACCATCGTGCACGCCGTGGCGGCCCCCGCCGCGACCTGGCCTTCGGGCCCATATCGGGACTCTTTAGCCGAGAGACTGGAAGCCGAGGGCAAAAACGCCGTCGTGCGCGCGACCAGGGTCGCCGAGGACGCGATGGTGGCGGACGGCACGGTGCCCATAGCCAGGCAGGTGGTGCAGTCCAACCCGGCGCCGGCGCTGATCGACATGTCCGATAAGGCCGAGCTGATCGTGCTGGGCCGCACGGGACGCGGAGGATTGGCGGCGCAGGGCGTGCTCGGCTCGGTCAGCTCGGCCGTCGCGCACCACGCGAATTGCCCGGTCGCGATCATCCCCGATGCAGCCCTCCCGGATCCGAAGCACGCTCCCGTCCTGGTCGGGGTGGACGGCGCGCCGATCTCCGAGCGCGCGATCGCCATCGCGTTCGACGAGGCGGCCCGTCGTGGCGTCAATGTCGTTGCGTTGCAAGCATTGAGCGACGTCGAGCAGCGTGAGGTTGCCGAATCTGACTGGCCCAGGCTCGAAGCGAAGGCGGAGGGTCGTCTCGCCGAAAGCCTGGCGGGTTGGCAAGAACGCTATCCCGACGTGCCGGTGAACCGACTGATCGTTCGCGACCGGCCGGCACGGCAGCTCATCGCGCAGTCAGAGTCCGCGCAGCTCGTCGTCGTCGGTAGCGGAAGGTTGGTGGGCTCGGTCAGCAACGCGGTGTTGCACTGCGTGCGGATCCCCGTCGTCATTGCCCGGCCGTCGTCACCGAAGCTCGTCGACTTGATGTCATCGCAGCGTCAGTCTGTTGACGACGCTCTCGCGGCCGCGAAGGCGAAATCGGCTCTGCTGCAGCGCCTCGATGGCCTTCCGGAGGACGACCAACAGGCGGTGCTGTTGGACCTGGTGCGCGCCAACATCGGTGCCGTGCTGAAACGCATTAGCCCGGAGGCAATCGATCCGGACCAGGCCGTCCAGGAGTTGGTGGGTTTTGATTCGCTGGCCGCCGTTGAGATGGGCAACCTGCTCAAATCGGCGACCGGGCTGGCGCTGCAACCCACCGTGATGTTCGACTACCCCAAGCCCCGAGCACTGGCCGGCCATATCCATAGTGAGCTCCTTGGCATCTCCCCGGCTCCGGTGTCCGGTGATGCCGAAATACAGCGCGTGGTGGGATCGATCCCGGTCAAGCGCCTGCGCCAGGCCGGAGTGCTGGACCTGTTGCTCACGCTGGCGAACGAGTCCCACGAAAACGGTGACAACGGTCAGCCCACCGAGAAGAGCATCGCGGACATGGATCTCGACGACCTGGTCAACACCGTCTTGCGGAACGACGACGAGTAGAGCAATGCAGTGAAAATCGCGGTCACCGGGGCCAGCGGGCCGCTCGGTCGCGGGCTGGCCGCCCGGTTGGCCGGCCAGGGCCACGACGTCGTCGGCCTCGCCCGCCACCGGCCCGAAAGCTGGCCGAGCGCAGTCGATTTCGTTGTCGGCGACATCCGGGACCCGTATACCGTCCGCGGTTGCCTGGCCGCCGTCGACGCCGTCGCCCATTGCGCGTGGGCGAGAAGCTCCGGGCCGGATGGTCGCATCAGCCACGAAGTCAACGTCGGGGGCACCCGCAACGTCCTCGACGCGATGGCCGGAAACGGGCGCGTCGTCTTCCTTTCGTCGGCACACGCGGCGGCTCCGACGGACGCCGACGGCATCCAGCAGGCCTGCGTCGAAGAGATGCTGGCGGCCTCCGGAATCGACTCGGTGGTGATCCGCTCCGCGCTCGTCGTCGGCCGCGGCGTTGACAACTGGGTGCGCCGGCTGTTCGCGCTGCCCGCGTTTCCCGCCGGTTCCGCCGACCGTCCCGTGCAGGTCGTTCATGTCGACGACGTACTCCGGCTGTTGATGCGTGCGCTCTTGGACACCGAAACACCAGACGGCCCAGTCAATCTCGCCGCGGCGGGCACGTCGACGCTTCGTCAGATCGCCGCTGCGGTCAAGCGTCCGCTGCTGCCGGGCCTGACCTCGCGCACCGAGCTGGTGCTCATACTGCGTGCGCCGCTGATGGACACCTCGCGGCTGCGTGACGAATGGGGATTCCGGCCGGCGTGGAACGCGCGGGAGTGCATCGAGGATCTGGCGCTGGGGCTGCGTGGCCGGGTCGCGGTGGGTAGGCGGGTGATTTCGCTGCCGTGGCGCCTCGCCGCCATCGACGACCCGCCAGCCGTCGACACGCCCGCCGAAGATGGGGTGGTTCCCAAATTGGCTGGCCCACAAGGACTCAACGGCGAATTCGACACTCCCATCGACCCGCGCTTCCCGACCTTCCTGGCCACCAACCTTTCCGAGGCGCTACCCGGCCCGTTCTCGCCGTCGTCGGCGTCGGTCACCGTGCGTGGGCTGCGCGCCAGCGGGGTCGGCATCGCCGAACGGCTGCGTCCCGGCGGGATCATCCAGCGTGAGATCTCCATGCGCACCGTCGGAGTATTTGCGCACCGGCTTTACGGGGCGATTACGACGGCACACTATATGGCCGAGACCGCGTCGTTCGTCGAGCCCGCGATGTTCATCAGCACGAGCGGGTTCTTCGGCCCCAGCATGGCTTCCCTGCCGATCTTCGGTGACGAGCTTCCTGGTGCCGAACGCAGCTGGGGCGGAAAGCAACTGCGCGTACTCCGCAACATCGGGGTGTTCGGCCTCAACGTCGTCGGTCTGAGTGCCGGTTCGCCGCGGGACACCCACGACTTTGTCGAGGACGTCGACCGGCTGGAGCGTCTCGCCGGTGATGACTTCACTCGACTTGACGATCGCCGGTTACTCAGCCTGATCTCATTGGCGCGCGACCACGTCGTGCACGGCTGGGTGCTGGCCTCGGGGTCGTTCATGCTGTGCGCCTCGTTCAACATGCTGTTGAGCCTGGCCGGAGGGGACGCGGCGCCGTCGGTCGGGTCGGATCTGGTCAGTGCGAGACCCGTGGAGGCCATGCAGCGACTGGTGCTTGCGGCACAACACAACCCGGATGTGCTGCGCCTGCTGTCCGAACCGGGCGAACGCTTCGGCAAGCTGGCCGTTGACGCTCCGGAGTTTCATGCCGCGGTGCTAAGGGAGCTGGCGCTGATAGGACACCGCGGACCGGCAGAACTCGAGATGCTGTCGACCAGCTACGCCGACGACCCCGAATTGTTGGTTCGCATGGTGGCCAGGGCGATCGGCGCGCCGTCGGCGCCACCCCTGCGACATGCGCGAGTTCCGTTGCCCGTCCGGCCCTTGGTGTCGTTGCTCACGACGCAGATCCGCCACCGGGAAGTGCGTCGCGACAAGGTGGTTCGCGCGAATTGGGTGTTGCGCGGGCTGCTGCGTGAGTTCGGGCGAAGGATGACCGCAGCGGGCGTCTTCGACTCGGCCGACGACGTTTTCTACCTGTTGGTCGACGAACTCGAAGCGCTGCCATCGGAAGTCGCGCAGACGGTGGCCCGCCGCCGGGCCGAGCAGCGCCGCCTGGCCAACATCGCACCACCGGCGGTCTTCAGCGGCAGCTGGGAGCCCGCGACGCCGTCGTGGGCGACGCTGGCCCCCGGGGACACCCTGCGCGGCGTCGGGGTCTGCGGGGGACGTGTCCGGGGACGGGTGCGGATCGTGCGACCGGACACCATCGACGATCTGCAGCCAGGTGAGGTCCTGGTCGCCGAGGTGACCGATGTCGGCTACACCGCCGCCTTCTGCTACGCCGCGGCGGTCGTGACCGAACTCGGCGGGCCGATGTCACACGCCGCCGTCGTGGCCCGTGAATTCGGTTTTCCCTGCGTGGTCGACGTCGTCGGGGCGACTCGGGCGTTGCCGCCGGGAGCGCTCATCGAGGTCGACGGGGCGACGGGCGAAATTCACCTGCTCGAATTGGCGCCCTAACCCGAGTTAAAAATCCGCAGCGGCAACCGCGGCAACGTGCACGTCGGCGACGGCCAGATGATCTCCGGCCGATAGCCCGCGGCAAGCCCGAAATTGGTTACCCGGGACAGCCATTCGGTCACCACGACGTTCATCTCCATCCGGGCCAGGTGCGAACCCACGCAACGATGCGGACCACCACCGAAACCCCAATGCTTGTGCACCTTGCCATCCAGCACCAGGTCGTCACTCGATATCGCGTCGCTGCCGTCCCGGTTGATCGCACCGAGGCAAAGCCGCACCCGAGAGCCCGCCGGCAAGGTGATACCGGCGATGGTGACGGCCTCGGTCGTCACCCGGGGAACGACGGGAGCCGATGACTCCAGCCGCACGATCTCCTCGACGAAAACGGGGATCTCGTCGGGGCTTTGCCGAAGCCGAGCAGCTAGCCCGGGCCGACGAGCCAGCTCCAGCATCGCCGCCCCGATCGCCGAGGTGACCGTGTCCAAGCCCGCCAGCACGAAGAAGAAAGCCATGCCGAGCGCTTCTTCGTCGGTGAGCGCGTCGGGGCCGGCCAGAACGTGGGACAGGACGTCGTCGCCCGGGTTCTGCCGATGCTCGGCGACCGCCTCGGTCAGGTAGGCGAACAATTCGAGCGCCGGTGTCAGATCGGGGTCCTCGCCGGCGGCATTCGGAATGCTCAATTCGATGATGGCATCCTTCCATCTGATCAGCCGCTCACGGTCCTGCAACGGCAGCCCGAACAGGGTCAGAAACACCTGCGACGGATACGGAGTCGCCAGTTCGGTCATCACCTCGCATTCGGCGCGTTGGGCAATCGAGTCGATGATGTCGATCGCCTGGGCCTGAATTGACGGCAGGATTCCGGCCAGCGCGTGCGGACTGAAGAAGGGCTGCAGGATCTTTCGGAATCGCGTGTGCTCGGGAGGGTCAAACGCCGCCGGCACCAGTGGCAGTGGGCTGCCGACGACCTCGAACGCCTTCTTCGAGGAGAACACCTCGGGGTTGCGCAGCGCCGCGAGCACATCTTCTCGGCGAGTGAGTGCGTACCACCCGTCGCTCAACACCACCGGGCCCGCGTCGCGCAGGGCGGCCCAGCCGGCGCCCCGGTCGAAGGACATCGGCAGGTCGTCCAGATCGAGCACTGGAATTGACTGGGCGTCGTGCGGCTCGGTCACGGTCGTTCCTGCAACTCGAGACGAAGGCGCGTCGGCCCGCTCATCCCGAGAAGTGGCCGCCACGGTGGGTTCTCGGCGCAGCGCGGATGCGGCAGGCGACGGGCAAGAATCTTGAGTGCCTCGCTGAGTTCCCGCCTGGCGAGGTTCGCGCCGAGGCAGTAGTGCGCGCCGCCGCCGAAGGTGAGGATAGGCGGCGGGTCGTCGCGGGTTATGTCGAAGCGCGTGGGGTCGTCGTAAATCGACGGATCGCGGTTGGCGGCATAGGTGTTCACGATGATGAAGGTGCCGGCCGGGAACGTGTGGTCGGCGATCGTGACGTCGTCGGTGACACTGCGCAGGGTGCTGCACATCGACGGAGAGTGGCGCATGGTTTCCTCGACGGCTTTCATCCCGAGTTCGGGACGGTCGCGAAGTAGCGCCCACTGGTCCGGATGCTCGCAGAGGACTTGCATCGAGGCTGCCAATTGCGTACGCGTGGTGTCGGTTCCGGCCACCAGGATGCTGAACGCCAGCATCCGGACTTCGGCGGCATCAAGTCGGTCGCCTGGAAAAGTCGGGTCTTCGGCCCGGATGAGTTCGGACAGTAGGTCGTCCGTCAGGGCCCTGCGCCGATCGGCGATCATTCCGTCGATGTATTCGTCGAAGGCGTCCCAGGCTTTCAGGACCTTGGGCTCTTCCTCGGCGAGATTACAGTCGAAACTGACGATCTTGAAAATGTCTTCCGCCCATTTCGAGAACAGCTGCCAGTCTTGCCGAGGCGCACCCAGCAAGGCGCAGATCACCGGGATCGGGTACGGCCGTGCGATCTCCTCGACAAACTCACAAGTTCCTTCCGCGACAACGGCATCGACGAGCTCGTTGATGACGGCGTGGATCGTTTCATCCATGCGAGCGGTTGCTCGCGGGGTAAAGGCCTTCGACACCAGGCCGCGCAACCGGCGGTGTTCGGCGCCTTCCATGCATAGGATGCTGCGGACGACCCGGTCCCACAGTTCCCCGGACGTGACCCCGTGCGCAGTGAGGTGAATTCCCGGGGGAATGCCGAACCGCGGGTCGCCGAGTACGGTTCGAGCAAGTTCGTAGGAGAGCACCTCCGGCCCAACGGGACCCAGTGCGATCGGCGCCAACTCTTGGGCCGCGCGAAACTGCGGGTAGATCTCCTGCGGTGTGTCGGTGACGTCATAGTCGAGCACTGGTAAATCGGCCTCAAAGACACTGGGCTTTGTCGCACCGACTGTCATGATGTCTCCTGGTTGAGCAGCGTCGCTGCGCTAAATCGGTTGGTAGGGCTTCAGAACGGCGCCCAGTTGAACCGCACCCGTGGGTCCGGCGGGCACCTCACCGGGGTCGGGGATCATCGTCGCCGTGCGTTTATCCGTGATCGTCGAGAGGTTGTCCCGCACCTTCTCGACCGTCAGATCGGCGTCGGTGTATCCGGCGGTCTGGCCGAAGACGCGTAGGCCGACGTTGCCGGCGGCCGCTTCGAGGTTGGCGCCAGACAGTGCGCAGCTCTCATGAGCGAGGTATGCCACAACGGGCGACACCAGGCTGGTCGGGAAGTGCTCTTCCATCAGCGAGGTGAAGGGCGAAGCCTCGTTGAAGTGGTGGATGGCGGTGGTGTTGGCGGCCGGTCCCAACGCGTTGACCTTGATACCGAGTGTCGCGCCTTCGACGGCCAGTCCGCGCGTCAATCCGAAGATTCCGCTCTTGGCCGCACCGTAAATGGACAGATGCTCGATCCCGAACATCGCGCCCGATGTGGTGTTCACAATGCGCCCGTAGGTTGCCTCCCTCAGGTGCGGCCATGCGGCCCGGCACATCCATAACGTCCCCATCAGGTGCACGTCGAGGATTTGCCGGATGTCGGTACTGGAGATCTCATCGAAATGCGCCATGGCGCAGACACCGGCATTATTCACGAGGATGTCGAGCCGTCCCCAGGCGTCCAGCGCCGTCGCCACCACGCTGCGGGCACCTTCTTCGTCGGCAACGCTGTGCTGATCGTGAACCGCCTCGCCGCCCGCGGCCCGGATCTCGTCGACGACCTGCTCCGCGTTCGCCCGCAGGATTCCGCGCCCGTCGGGACCCACGCCAAGGTCATTCACCACCACTTTGGCTCCTCGCTCGGCGAGCAGAGTGACGTGGGAACGGCCCAGGCTCGGGTGCTGGCCGCCCGCCCCGGTGACGATGGCAACCCGGCCGTCAAACCGCAGTTCGCTCATGGCACTCCTTTAAGGCAGGTTGGTCGACAGGAAGGTCAGCGGCAAGCCGAATACGGATAAGTCGATTTCCTCGAGGTAATTGCCTTCGCCCTCAAAGCCTTGCCGGAATCGTGTGGTCGAGCCGTAACGTTGGGCGATATCTTCTGCCGCCGACGCGCCCGGAACCTGCACCACCACCGTGAAGACACCACCATCACCATGACCCGCCAAAAAATCAGTCACTGAAACAGCCACCGTCGCATCAGATCCCGGGTTCGGACTGATCAGCTCGATGCCTCGGTCCCAATCCAGCAGCACGCGGATCCCGAGTTCGTCTAAGTTGATTGCTTCGAAGCTGAACCCCAGCTCGGTGAAGAGCTGTCCCACAGCTTCATGCCGCTCACGCGTCACCGCGAAGACGACGTGATGCAACCGTGACGGTGAATCGTCCATCGGTGACCTCCTTGCAAGATCGGGTGAGCGGTCGGGGAGCGGGAGGGGTGGAAGTTGGGTCATCGGCGGCCGAACTCTACGGGAAGGCTTGTCGGCCCGCTCATGCCGAGCATGGGCTTCCACGGTGCGGGTCCGGCACGGCGGGCGTCCGGAAGCCGGTTGGCCAAAATCTTGAGTCCTTCGGCCAGCTCCAGCCTGGCCAGATTCGCGCCGAGGCAATAATGCACGCCGCCACCGAACGTCAGCACCGCCGGCGCGTCCTTGCGGGTGATGTCAAACCGGTCCGGATCGGGATAAATATCGGGATCACGATTGGCCGCAAAGGAATTCACAAAGATGTAGCTGCCGGCGGGGAACGTGTAGCCGTCCAGCTCGACGTCGTCGTACACGGTGCGGACGGTGTTGCACACGGCGGGCGAGTGCCGCATCGTTTCCTCGACCGCAGGCATCGCGAGTTCGGGGTGCTCGCGCAGCATCGCCCACTGCTCGGGGTGATCGAGCAGTACCTGTACGGAAGCGGCGAGCTGATTGCGGGTGGTGTCCGTTCCGGCCAGCAACAAGCTGGCCACGGTCATACGAAGCTCGTCGGCGCTGAGCCGGTCGCCATCATCCTCGGCACGGATGAGATCAGAGAGTAGGTCGTCGGTCAGGCGGTGTCGCCGTTCGGCGATCATTTCATCGACATAGGCGTCGAGTTCGGCCCAACCTCGCAGGATCTCGGGCGCTTCCTCGGCGAGATCGACGGAAAAGTTGGCCATCTTGAAGATGGCTTCGGCCCATCGCGAAAACTCTGCCCAGCTTGCGCGTGGCGCACCGAGCAGTGCGCAGATGATCGGAATCGGGTAGTGGCGGGCAATGTCGGTAACGATGTCGCAACCGTCGGCCCCGTCTATCCTGACGACGCCATCGATGAGTTCGTTGACCACCTCACCGATGGTGTCGTGCAATCGCAAGGTGGCCCGCGGTGTGAATGCCCGCGATACCAGACTCCGCAGCCGATGATGTTCGGCGCCTTCCACGCAGATGATGCTGCCGACCACTCTGTCCCACAGCGGACCTGAGGTCACGCCCTGCGCGGCCAGATGCAGGCCTGGGGGAATGACAAACCTGGTGTCGCGGAGAACGCTGCGCGCCAATTCGTACGAGAGGATTTCGGGACCGAACGGGCCGATGGCGATGGGGCCGCGCAGCTGCGCTGCCCGGATGCGTTCGCAGACCTCGTGCGGCGATTCGCTGATGTCATAGTCCAGCGTCGGTAGTCCAGCCTCGAAGACGCTGGGCGCGCCGGTCGTTGCGGTCATGACGTGCACGTCCTCTCACCCACGGGCCAGCACTCCACGCGGAAGCAGCAGCGGCAAATCGTTATAGGTGGCGATGCCGGGCGGGGCGGCGACAACGGCTGGTATCGCGGTGATCGCCGGCATGGCGGTGATAGTGAGACCCAACATGATGTAGTCGTCCAGCGTCTCGCCGTGAAAGTCCGGCGGCGGAAGGAAACTCAGCGTGCTTTTTATCGTCGGACGGCCCTCGACCGTGATGGTGTACCCGAAATCAGTCGGCCAAGCGGGGTCCAGCGATTGGCCCTTGGTCCATACTCCGCGGATCTCGACGACGTCGCGCCCATCGAGGATTCCCTTCCAGCGGACGTCGATGCCCGCCACGCAGCCGGCCAAGATGGTCCAGTCGCCGGGCAATTCGAGATCTTCAGTGGTCTGCGCGTACTCGACGTCACAGCGGATGCCGTCGAGTTCTATCCCGAGGGCGTCCGCGACCAGGAGAACCGCCTCGCGGAAGATGCCCGATCCCTTCTCGGTTATGTCGCGAAGGTCCGGCTGGTCAATGGGATAGCCGAAGCCCATGGGGATTTCGGTTGCAGGCGAGTTGTAGATCGTGGTGTCGAAAGACTCGACAATGGATATGCGATCCACTCTGTCCGAGATCCCGGCTGTGACGATGGCGAAGAGCTGGATGAAGCCAGGGTTGATGCCGCTGCCGAAGATGGTCGAACCGCCCCGCTCGCAGGCCTCGACGATGCGATCACGCTCCTCACCTAGTTGGTGCCCGTTGATGAATTCGGATGAGGTCACCACGTTGATGCCTGCGCCGAGAATGCGGGCAAGCTCGTCGACCTTGGCGAACATCGGGTTATACACCACACAGTCGGGCTTCAGGGCGAGCAGCGAATCGATGTCCTCAGTGGCCGGCACACCGAGCGTCTCGATGCCGCACAGTTCACCGACGTCGCGGCCGACCTTGTCGGGAGACCACGCGTAACACCCGACAAGTTGCAACATGGGATTCGTCGCTATCGCATGCACCGACTTTTTGCCAACATTTCCCGTCGTCCACTGGACGATCCGGTAGGTCAACGGGAAAGCCCCTTCGACAGCACCCCTCGGCCGATGATGTTCGGCAAATCGAGAAAAGTGCGGATTCCGGGAGCCGCCGCGCACACCGGTGCGATCGCGTGCACGGAATGCATGGCGGTGCCAAGACAGGCCTGGTCGGTGTCGTCCTCGTCATGGATGGCGATCCGAGATTCGAGCACCATCGACGGGAGGCCCTCGACCGTGACTTTCCAGCCTCGCCCATTCGGCCAGTGCGGCGCCTGGTCTGCCCCAAGGCGGGTGATGTGCTCGACGGTCAGGGCCCGACGTCCCTCGATGATTGCGCTGTAGGCGAATCGCACCGCCGACACGGTGCCGGCCTCCACGCGGCCCGCCTTGACGTCGATCGGCTTGTCGGTCGTGGCGACTTTCCGTTCCCAGACGTAGTCCTCGATCGTGGCACCGAGTCCCTCCGCGACCAGCATCAGCGGGGCCTTGAAAGACAGTGCGCCGATGGCGGGTTCGTCCATCGGTACCCGGGTGTCGGGCGGTTTCCCGAAACCCATCACGTCGAACAGCACGAACGGCTGCTCATAGGTGCTGTAGTCCATCAGTTCCTGGACCACCAGCGAATCGATTCGGCGGAACAGCCCAGACATCGCGAGCGGCAGCACCTCTGAGCCCCAGCCTGGCTCGATACCGGTGCCGTGGAACGAACTCTGCCCCTCGGCGCAGGCCGCTTCGAGTCGATCGACGACGTCGCCCTCGGTGCTCTGCGGGTAGATCCACGCGGTGACCGCGGTGGACACCACGTTCTTGCCCGACGCCAGCAGCCGGCAGATGTCGTCGAGGGCGGCCGGTGGGTTCCAGTCACCTTGCGCGTGGTAGAGCACGCAGTCGGCGTCCAGTGCCAGGATTTCGTCGACGTCTTTGGTCGCGATGATCCCGATCGGGTCAAGGCCGACGATCTCGCCGACATCGCGCCCGGCTTTCTCGTCGCTGTAGACCAGTGCCCCCACCAGTTCGAGGTCGGCGTGTTCGTGCACGGCCGCGACCGAGTGCTTGCCGACATTTCCGGTGCCCCATTGGATTACGCGCAATTTGCGTGTCATGGGTGCTGCGCCGAATGCTGTTGGGCCGCCTGACGAGCGAGCCGCTCGTTGTGAATCCTGACGAGTTCGCGGAATCCGAGGCGGTGATATTTGGGTATCGGTTGAATTCCCCAGACATCCTGTGCGGTCGCCTTACCCGCGGCGCCTTCCGGTGGGCCGAGGATCGGGTAGGGGTACTGACACTCGAGTGTGTCGTTGGAGTACCTGATCTTCAGCAGTTCGCTGCAGATCTCCGTGAGACTCAGCGTCGGGTAGCCGTAGTAGACCGCCATGAACGGCAACGTGAATGCGCCTTCGATCACAAGTGCTACCAGGCACACCAAGACGGCGCGCTTGATCCACATGTGCATGCGCGCGTAGTACGGCGTTGTGCCCGGCTCGAGATCGCTGGTCGGGTCTTTTTCTTCGGTCGGTGACTCTGTGGTCATGGGTGTACTCCTTAAACCTGTTCAGTCAGCGAAGATTTCGCGATTGACCGTGTGCAGGTACGGGATCGCGAGGAACGGTGTGATGTAGAAGATGTCGTAGAGCCACCAGCCGATGACCGGAAACACCACGCCCGCGTAACGCACGTCGGCGAACATCGTCATGTTGAACACATAGGCGGACCAGATCACCACGCCCATCCAGCAGGTGATGACCATCCACTGGTGACCCCAGCGCTTCATCTGTAAGAACCCGATCGCTGCGGCCACCCGCATGGAGAACACGGTAAGAATTAGCCCCGCTACATAGGCTTTCTCGCCCGGCCCGGCGGCGCCGCCGATCCAGAGTTCGTTGTAGTGCCAGAAGTAGCCCGCGTCGAACATGTTGCCCCAGCCGACCATGAGAACCCGGTTGATCAACGTGTGGTTGGCCACCAGGTCCAGGGCCCAGCCCAGACTGTTGAGCATTCCGTCGATCAAAACCAGATACCCGATCAGGGTTACGATCATCGGCCGAACCGACAGGCCGGCGCGCAGGGCTTGGCGCTGTAGCCACACCCCGCGCATGAAAATGGGAAACCCGATCAAACCCGGGGCCCAACATCCCATCAATGCGGCGCCGACGATCATCCACTTGTCGGCCCGACGCTGAGCCTGACGGGATTCGTCGTGGTGGTCCTCGAAGCTGACTGGACTGTCGATCTGGGCACGCGTGGTCACAGGTCCCACCATCCTCGGGCAAAGGACATGTAGAGCTGGATTCCGAACATCACCAGTAGATAGCCGTAGATGACGATTTGGAAGATGATGAGCGCCCTCTTGCGCTTTACCTCCTGCGGATCCATTCCGGTTTTCCTTTCTAGGGTGACTCGGCCAAGATGGCTGCAGCGACTTCGCGCAGGCCGTCGGTGATGGCACCGTCGGTGCTCAGGGGCGCGAGTATGCACGCATCGGCAGCCTCCAATTCGGTTGCACCTGCGGTGATTAGCTGCGCGGCGGCGACCAGCACCCTGGTCGATGGCGGTTCGAAGTGAAAGGCTTCGTCGGCGGTGCGGATCGCCACCGCGCATCCCACCAGCCGCTGTGCGGTGGCCAGGGGAATCCCGGCTTCGGCGACGATCACTTCGGCCTCGCGGTCGGGCGGCAAGTACGCCATGGAAAGCGTGACGAACCGCTGGCGAAACGACGGTTTGAGTTCTTTGAGCGAGCTGCGATATGCCGGGTTGTACGAACAGACGAGCATGAACGTGTCTGGCGCTTTCACCACCTCGCCGGCGCGGTCAAGGTATAGCGATCGGCGGTGGTCGGTGAGCGAATGCAGGATGGCCAGCGAGTCGTGGCGAGCCTCGACGACTTCGTCCAGGTAGCAGATCGCGCCGGCTTTGACGGCCCGCGTCAGTGGGCCATCGGTCCACACCACATCACCGCCGGTCACCATGAAGCGGCCAACGAGATCGGAGCTGGTGAGATCGTCGTGGCAGCTGATGGTGACCACCGGCCGCTCCAACAGCAGGCCCATGTGCTCAACGAACCGGGTCTTGCCACACCCGGTGGGGCCGGTCAACATTACCGGCAGGTGTTGGCGGAAGGCCTGTTCGAACAGCTGGACTTCGTTGCCGTTCGCGAGATAGATGTCCATGCTCATGCGGCAACCAACTCACGATGTACATGAGCCAGCACACGCGGCAGCTCCTCTATGCGGCGGATCCGCTGCGAACGACGGGCCCCGAACACTTCTGGCAGAGGATCGACTCGGGTGGGTCCAACGCCCACGTAGTACATCGACACGCCCGCGTCGTTGGCCTCCTCGACCGCGTGTGCGGCGTCTGCCCAGGCGTAGCGGCCCTCGTAGCCTTCATCGGAGATCAGGCCGTCGCCGATGACGATCAGCAGGCGCCGCTCGGAGGGTTGCGCCAGCAGCCGGCTCGTCAAATGACGAAGTGGCGCACCGAGTCTGGTGTAGCCACTGGTATGAAGACCGAGGGTGCTCGGCGGCAGGAACCTGGGGTCCGCGAAGTCCTTCAGGCAGGTAACTTCGACGCGGTGTCGGGTATTTCCGGTGAACATGAAGATTCCGTGTCGTTCGCGGGCGCGGTTCATTGCGCGCGAAAGCGCGTCGGCGCAAGCCAATTCCAGTCGGAAGATCCGCCCGCCGTGCACGCCCAACGATGAACTTCCATCGAGAAGCAGCGCGGTGGTGACGTCTCGGCTGCTCGGTAGCAGTTCGCGGAAAATGCGGGGATGGCTTGCCTGGCCGGTCATCGTGTCGACATAGTGGCTGACGTACTGTTCGACATCCAGATCGGAGCCGTCTTCGAGGCGATTCTGCATCGCGCGATGCGTGTGTTCTTCGAACCACTTGCGGAGGTCGGCGGAGATTGTGCCGGGTTGGCGACCGCGGCTGGCATGTGCCCGCTCGAGAACCGCCACGTGGTCTCGCATAAAGCTCTTCGTCCACGCATTCCACTCGGGATAGGGAATGCCAGGCCTGTGGTCGGGGGTGAAGTCAAAATCGTTGTCCTGCGGCCGGCTCGGTGGCGGCAGGTTGGGATTGCGGACACCTCCGTCGCCGCCGACGGGAACGGAATACGGCCGCGGCACGCGTTTCTGCTTGGTCGTCCACGGCATCCGGCCGAGGCTGCGTCGCAGCTTGTCGGCCAGACCCTGCGGCATCGTGTAGGCCAGCGGCAGGTTGCCCAATAGCGGGTGCACCGTCAGCGCCTGCCCGCGGGCTGCCAACGCGAAGGCTCGGTTGAGCATCTCCGGAGCGGCCATGTCGCCGGCCTCGGGATGCAGCTCCGGCAGCACGCGTCGGACCTCGGACAGCAGCCCCGGCCAGCGCGACGCGATCCAGCCCAGGGCGACGCTGGCTTCGACGATGGTGAGCGCGCGTAGTTCGCGAGCCGACAGCTCGTTCAAACGATATGCGGTGATGCGCTCCTTCGAGGGCGAACATTGCAGGGCCACACCGCATGTCAGGGTTCGGCGCGTCCAGTCGGGCATTTCGGGGTAGGGCACGTGAACGAAGGTGAGCGGTCCGTTCAACCCGAAGGCGCGCCGGCCGCCCGTGACGAGCCGGACACCTTCGCGGCGTTGCTCGCTGAGCGCGACCGCCGTCAGGGCGCAACTTCGCTCGAGCGCCATCGCGGGAGCGTCGGCGAGCTCAGGCATTACCGGCACCCCACCTTTCGCGGGCGCCGGTCAGAACGTGCCGATGTTCGAGAACAGCCAATACCAGAACCAGATGATTAGGCCGGTGCCGCCCCAAGCGGCGACGTAGCGAAGGATCTCCCAGAGATAACCCACAATCTGACCTCCTCAGTGACGTGCTCCCAGCCGACTGGCGCGGGATCCGCGGGGCGGACGTCCGTGCCGCCTCTGTTTGCACGCGACCGACACACGCTTCTTGTCCAGAGCCGCTAGCCGGTTGCATCATCCGCCCTTTGCGCGTCCATTTTACTGATTGAAGTCAACGATAATGGTCGCGGCAGATGTCTGTCTAGACCTGACTGAATATCGAAACGCCTTCTTATGCAACTGAATTCTCCGTTGGCCAGTCTGAATCGTCGATGCGCTCACACGAATGGCGATCATCGAGATATCGTGCGGGCCAACGGCATTCAGTGGCATTCAGTCGGAGAAGATTTCTCGGTTGACGGTGTGCAAATAGGGGATCGCCAGGAAGGGGGTGATGTAGAAGATGTCGTAGAGCCACCAGCCGACGACGGGCAACACGACGCCGGCGTAGCGCACGTCGGCGAACATGGTCATGTTGAAGACGTAGCCTACCCAGATCACCACGCCCATCCAGCAGGTGATGACCATCCACTGGTGGCCCCAGCGCTTCATCTGCAGGAAGCCGATACCGGCGGCAATGCGCATTGTGAAGACGGTCAGGATAAGGCCGACCTCCCAGGCTTTTTCGCCAGGTCCGGCCGCACCTCCGACCCACAGCTCGTTGTAATGCCAGAAGTAGCCGGCATCGAACATATTGCCCCAGCCGTTGAGCAGCACCCGGGCCAGTAGCGTGTGGTTTCCTATCAGGTCGAGGGCCCATCCCACGGTATTGATGGCGGCGTCAATGATGACCAAGTAGCCGAGCATCGTGACCAGCATCGGCCGCACCGAGAGCCCACTGCGCTCGGCGCGACGCAGCAACCGCACCCCCCACAGGAACAGCGGCAACCCGAAGATGCCCAAGGCCGCGGTGCCAATCAGCAGACTGCCGGAGATAAGCCATTTGTCGGCCTGGCGCTGCGCGCGTTGCGATTGCTCCGCGTGCTCGTCGAAAGTTAGCTCGGGCGGGGCGGCCGTGCCGACGCCGCCGGAATTGCGCAGCTGAAGCTTCGGCAGGTTCACCAACCCTCCTCATCTTCTGATGCAACTTGGGCCGCCAATGCACTGTAACAGACTGACTATAGTCAGCCAATATCCGAGACGGCGATCTGCCGACCGCGGAGTCCCGGGACGTGGTCAGCTATTGATAGACGAGTTCGTCGTCTTCGGGTTCTAGGCCGGCGGCAACCACGAGCTTGGAGCCCGGTCGGAACCGCACAAGATCCAGGATCAACTCCGCCACCTGATCCTGTGAGTAATAGCTACGCAACTCCGCCCAGTCGGCGACCCCAAAAGCCTCCGGATCCGTGAGGAAGGCCTTGGTAAGGCGAAGCACAACTTGCTGCTGGGCCGGCAGATCGCTGCTAGCCGGGTCCTCGAGATATTTGACTGCGGCCTCGTCGAACCCGCGATCGATCGCAGCGTTCAAGCGCAGGTTGCGGCAGATCGTGCAGCGCGACAATTGTCCACTGAGGATCCGCAACAATTCGCGGGTCACGATGTCCACGGACCCGGGATATGCCACCTGTTGGAACCGCATCTGGGCAGCGCCCACGTCCGGAGCGGCATCTGCCAGGGAGGTACCCGTTCGGGGAGTGCTTGTCATCTCACCACCTCGCCGCGCCCAGCACGAGCCGGGCGCGCTGGGTCGTCTCGAAAAGCCCACACGCGTAGGTCAGCACGAGGAAACCTCCTTCTCCGATTTCGTCGATGACCGCGCGGCAGAGTTCGTCGGACACCTCTTGCGCGTCGATGAGGAGCTGCTCGGCGTAGCCGAGACAGGCACGCAGTCGGCGATCGAAGCGGCTGCTGGTTGGCCACCGCGTCAGCGAGTCGACCAGGGTCTCGTCGAGGCTATCTGTCGGTGCTCGGGGTGTGCGATAGTCAAGTGCGGCACGGCAGCCTAGAAGTTGTGCTATCCGCAATCTGCAGAGCTCTAAAATCGTTGGAGATACCAGGGTCTGATCCCAGATGGCGTATTCGATGTCGCGCAGTGCCGCGGCATATTCCGGGCGTGCCCCGACGACGTCGTCGAATGACACGCTCGCGCCGGCGTCTTCAGTGCCTAGCACAATTCCTCACCCACCTAGCATCGTGCAAGATGACCTAGCCTCGCGCCGCGCATCACCACAGATATATCCCGACAATCGTCGCGCACAGGGTCAAAATCCACACGTCCGCGAAGACGCGAAGCCACCGCGGGCCCGATCTGACTTCCATGAAATGCCGAATGATCAAGTAGACCTTGCCGAACGCAATTGCCAGAACCACCAATGCCACCGCCGTGGTCGCAGCGCGCCCGTACCCTTGTTCGGCGTGGCCCAGCAGCCACGTCACGGCGGTGACGGCTGACAGCACCAGCCACACGTAGGTGATGCGTCGCGCATCCGTCATCCGTTCACCTCATCACGTAGAGCAGCGCGAAAATGATGACCCACAGCAGATCCACCATGTGCCAGTACGTAGTAGCTTGCTCGACAACCTGCGACCGAATCGGGTTCGTTCGCACGTAGACCACGACCACAGTCAAAATGATCAGGCCCATGACGACGTGCAGCATGTGGACACCGGTCAACACGTAATAGAACGCCATGAACGTGCCGCCGGAGAACGTGTGGCCCGCGCTGATCTCCAGCCACCATTCGCACAACTTCAGCACGATGAAGATCGCGCCGCACGTTGCGGTGGCGGTGAGTAGCCGCGTGGTGCGTTCAGCGTCGCCGGCGCGCGCAGCGAGGACCGCCTGCGCGGCAATCCACGAGCTAAACAACAGCAGCAACGTGTTGACCACGCCCATGTCGAGATACAAGTTCTGTTGTGCAGCGGTGAAGGCGTTGACTTCACGAGCTCGGAAGATCATGAACGCAACGAAGTACGAGGCGAAGATGATCATGTCACCCAGCACGAAGAACCACATCGCCCCGTCACCCGGCAGGTATGGAATTGGGCGCCGGCTCGCGGCTAGTTCGATCTGCCGGGTTTCACTCACTGGAGGGCTTCCGGATGTTCGACCGGCTGCTGTTGAACCGCACGGTATAAAACGTAGAACTGGCAGACTTGCCAGAAGAGATAGACCGCAGTGTCGATGTAGAAGGCCACCAAGCCGTTCCACGCGAAGGGACCCGAACGGAAGTTGAACACCACTGCGGCAACGAACTCGGTGACGATCTGCCAGATCGTGGCGTAGCCGAACCACTTTGGGTAGATCTTGTTCTTGTCAAGGAGGATCGCCGCTCCCAGCACCGCCCACGCCGCGGCGAAGCACCCAAGAGAGCCGATGTATGACAGGAACGCCATGTCGTACAGCAACATCAGCGTCTCCGGTGAGCGATCCGGCCGCAACACCGCCGTGAGGAAGGCGAAGGCACCCCACAGAAACCCCGGTGTTGCGCCGACCGAGAGCGTACCGATGAATGCATAGGCGAAGACGGGGTGCACCGTCATGCGCCGGATCTGGTAGGCGATGAGGCCGTTGGCCGGGCCGACAAAGCCGGCGATCACCATCAGCGACCCGAACCCGATCTTGATGCCAATCGACTGATGGTCGAAGAATGCCGCGACCTGTTCCGGTGTGATGTCCGGCCGCCTTGGCGGCATGAGCCGGGCCAGCGGGATGTAGATAACGCCTTGCAGCGCATAGAAAATGGGGATGGTCCACCACACCGCCCAGAGATCGATCCTGGGATTGGTGAGCCAGCCGCGTCGGCGGTAGCCCGGCCCGCTCGGCGAGACGGGTGGGGGAGCGGTTCGGGTCATGGTGCATACTCCGCCCGGCTTTCCTCGGCATCGCTGGCCTGTTGCTGAACAGCCTTGCGCAACACGAAGAACATCACCGTGACGTAGACGCTCAACGCCACCAGCCGGAGCCAGAACGAGACCGCACCGTTCCAGGCGAGCGGTCCCCTCGTCACCACTGAAGCACCCGCAGCGGGTGCGACTGCCGCGGCGATCACCAGGTTGAAGGGCGCGACCCAGCGCGGCAAGATCGGCCGTTCACTGGAGTCAAGAAAGACGGCGAACGCCAAGCAGAGGTTTTGCACGAAGATCATGCCGACGGGGGCGACGAAGATCATCCACGCCATGTCGTTGAGCAATTGGACCAGCTCGGGATTGCGGTTCGGTCTGAATGCCGCCAGCAGCCACATGATGTCGGCCATGGCGAAGACCGTCGCCCCGCTGGTTGCCGCCGTGAGATAGCAGTAGCCGAGCACCTTGCTGGGCGTTGCCATCCTTTGCATCTGCACGACGATCACCGAGTAAAACGGCAGCAGCATGATGCCGAAGATATTGAACGTCACCATGCTGAAGCGGATTTCGGATGCGTGCTCCCGATAGAAGTCAGCAACCTGTTGCGCCGACATCGTCGGTGACATTGGTGGGAAGAAGCCGGGGAACGCCAGAAACGCGATCAATAGGAACAGTCCCATCGTTGGTACCGTCCACAGGCAAAGAAGTTGAGTCTTCACGATGAAGCTGGCCGGTGCATCGCGCTGATCGTCGACTGTCACCATTTCCCGTCTCCTTCCTCGCAGTGGCGCTACCACGTGGCAATCTTGCCAACGGCGACCACGACTGCGCCCGCGGAATGTCCTCTAGGACAACGAGGCCCGACGGGACTTCGTGTCGGGGCAAACTAGTCGGCCGTGATGAGACCGAGCCTGCAAAGCGTGTCTCGGACGCCGTCCTTCCAGTGCTGCGAGCATTTTCCGATGAGTTGCTCGCGGCGGGTGTTGTCTGACCAGAAGCTGTCGAAATTGACGGGCGACTCTACAAAACTTGCGGTCACACCGGTCAGTTCGGCGACGTATTCACCCATCTGTTGGTCGGTGACGGGGTCGTCGCCGCCCCAATTGACGATCGTTGCGGGGACCGTCGCGATTTCCAGCAGCTTGTGTGCTTGGTCAGCGATGTCAACGCCTCCGATGGGCGAGCCGATGTTGTGGTAGCCGACCGGTTTGAGCCAAGGCTGTCCATTCTTGAACGTCTGATACTGCATGACGGGCAATCCGCCGTGACCCGTCCAGCTATATCCGACGTTCATCCGGGCAATAGTGGTGGGGACGTTGAGCATTCGTGCGGCGGCGCGAACGCTGCCCTCGGACGTGAGCTTTGCGACGGGGTAGACCTCGGCGTAGCTGGCGAGTCCGCCGAGGGGGTCGGTCTCGGCGTAGGCGTGGTTGGGGTGGTCCGCATGGGGCTTGTAGACGCATGTGCTGGATACATGAAGGAACGCCTTCGCCTCGCGACAGTGCTGCATCAGCAAGGCGGATCCCTCGGCGTTGATAGTGATGGCCCGATCATGTTCGGGGCTGAGATTCAGTGCCGAATGAACGACATGGGTGAAGTCGTCCGGCAGCATTGAGTTGTCGCCTGTGTCCAAATCCCACAAACATGTCTTGATCCCGAGTGCCTCCAGCTCTGCCCGCCGGTCGGGGTTGCTGAACCGCGCCGCGACCCAGACCTCGTTGTCTCGGGCGAAGTCTTCCGCGATGGGGCCCGCGATCTGGCCGGTACCTCCCGTCACAAGGATCTTGCGGTCTTGCAGCATGGCCAGGAACCCTTTCGTTCGCAGAGTGACTGCGCCCACTGACTTTACTCAGTCAAGGGCCCCATCCGTCAAGGGAAAGCCGCGCGAATTCGGGCCCAGATTTGCTACCGGAGCTTTGCCAGCTTGTCGATCGATTGACCAGCTCGCGCGAGGGTTGGGCGCTCGACTGATGCGGCCGGCCGCCGCAGCGATTGGTCGTTTCTTTACTGACAAAAGTCAGGCGCCGGCCGTTGACATCGTGTTGACGTGGTGCCTACGCTCAGCGAGCGCTTAGCCACGAAGGCATGGCGATTTGTCCGCGCTGTCGGTGCACGCAAAGGAGTCGCAATGACGCTCACCCAAGACAAGGCAGCGACGCGAAAGTCACCGTCCGAGCGGAAATATCGCGTCATCCAATGGGGCGTCGGCAACGTCGGAACCGTGGCACTTCGCCATTTTGCCCACAACCCGGCCTACGAACTGGTCGGGGTGCTCTGTAATCGCCCGGAGAAGGTTGGCAAGGACGCTGGCGACCTCTGCGGAAAACCCCCGACTGGGGTGCTCGCTACCGACGATAAGGCGGCCATCGAAGCTCTCGATGCGGACTGCGTGTTCTACGCGCCGTTGTGGTCTGATCCCGACGAAGTCTGCCGCCTGCTGCGCGGCGGGAAGAATGTGGTCGCGTCGGGTGGGGCGTGGTGGTACCGAACAGAGCACAGTCAGGCGGACATCGATAAGATCCATGCGGCCTGCCTCGAGGGCGGTACATCGTTCCACGCAGGCGGTATCAACCCCGGTTTCGCCGGAGACCTCCTGGTCCTGACGCTGGCCCGGATCGTCAGCCAGATCGACACGATCCATATCTACGAGGTCGTGAATTTCGGCAGGGATACCTTGAAGTATCTGTTCGAGATGGGGATGGGGAGCGATCCCGCCGGCTTCGAAGACGGCCCTAATCTGCTGGGACAAGCATGGCCATTGTTTGCACAGTCGATGGCAATGATCGTCGAGCACATGGGCAAAACGGTGGAAAAGTACACGACCGAGGTGGAACTCGGGGTCGCCACGCGGGACATCCCCTTCGAGGGCGGGGAGACCAGCGACATGCCGGGCTTCAAAGGCGTGATCCCAGCGGGCACCGTTGCCCGCCAGCATCACAAGTGGACGGCATGGGTGGAGGGCCGGCCGCTGATCGTATTTCACGAGATCTACACCATGGACAGCTACGACGCTATTGAGCCACAAGAGGATTGGCCTCAGCACTATCATTACCGCATCGTGATCGAAGGCGACTCGTCCACGGAGCTGATCCTGCAGGGCGCCCAGGATCCGGCCGGCGGGTACGCGTTGCCCGGCTACACCTGGACCGCGATGGGCCCCGCGAATGCGATTCCCGCAGTCTGCGATGCCCCGCCAGGGTTCATGTCCCACAACGAACTTGGGCTGATGCCGCTGCGCGGCGTGATACGCCCCTGACGCGCCAAGGTTAGGGCTGCATGCTCCGCAACGTCCGCGCGACATAGTCTTCCAACAGCGCGTGGCCGGTAGGCCAGTGATTCGTGGTGATCAACAGGGCGTAGAGACCCAATAGGAAGAACACCGCACTGTTCATCGGATTGACCTGCCGGTCCACCTCGCCACGTTCCTGGGCCAAGCCGATCTCCTGGGCAACCAAGACGATCAGAGGATGGTCTCGGCCATCCTCGGTGGGTGGACGGGTTTGGGAAAAGTGCAGCGCCAGAAAGTCATTGAAGAGCAGATAGCCCAGACGATGTTCCAATCCGACCACCAGGCGAACGGCCTCGTTGAGGGCGGCAGCGAGGGTGTGTTTGGTCTTAAGAAATTGCGCGAACTGCTTGGCGATGCGGTCCTCTTCACGGCGCTCTAGCTCGAGCAGAACATGTTCCTTGGTGGGGAAGTGGAAGAAGAAGGTTCCATGGGCTACCCCCGCAGCCGCCACAATCGCGCTGACGTCGGCTTCGGCCATCCCGGCTCTGGTGAACTCCGCGATCGCGGCACCCATCAAGCGCTCCCTCGTCTGCAAGCGCTTTGCTTCGCGCAGCGACAGCTTGTCCGTCACAGCCATTTCTTCCCTTACGGTTGACCTGACTCACTCAGAGATTATGAGGATAACCCAAACGCTGTGCGCGGTGCGCCTCAGAAAGTCTTGCTCAACGTAGTTGTTGGCTCGCCAAAGCTAAGTGCCGGAGACGTCGCGGGGGTCTATTCATTGACTTTAGTCAGGATACATCCCTAGATTTAACGGGCGCGCACACGTCACACTATCGAAGGAGCCCAGATGGCGTTGGAGCAGTTCCAGCTTGACGGACAGGTCGCGATCGTCACGGGCGCCGGCAAGGGTGTCGGTGCCGGCATCGCCCGGGTGTTGGCCGAGGCGGGCGCAACCATCGTCGGAACCGCACGCACCGAGGCCGACATCGTTGGCACGATTGCGGGTATCGAGGCCGCCGGAGGCAAGGGTCTGGCGCTTGTCGCGGACGCTATGAGTCGTCCCGACGGCGAACGCGTCGTCAACACTGCTATGGAGCGCTTCGGCCGAATCGATATCTTGGTCAACAACGTCGGTGGGTCGAGCTATGCCCGGTTCCTAGACATCACCGACGACGATTTCCGGCACACCTTCGACTGGTGCGTGACTTCTGCGTTCATCATGAGTCAGCTCGCGGCCCCGCACATGCTCGATGCTGGGCACGGTTGCATCATCAATATTTCGTCGGGGTCGGCCCGGTTCGGCATCCGGGCGTTGACCGCCTATTGCGTCGCGAAGGGTGGCCTTGAGGCACTCACCCGCGCGATGGCGCAGGAACTCGCGCCGAAGATTCGTGTCAACGCGATCGCGTTGGGTTCGTTCGCTACCGACGGTTTGAAAGGCAGCCTGGATCTGATGCCGGGCTCGCTGGAGAAGATGCAGGAAGCCACGCCCCTGCATCGCCTCGGCGATGTCGAGGATCTGGGCCGGCTCGCGGTATACCTGTCGACGCGCGATTGTTATGCCACCAACGCCATCTTCCATGTCGATGGCGGCATCGACTCGAACAACTCTCCACTGCCGATACCCGACTATTAGACCCGCAGCTGCGGTAGGAAGACAACCATGCGCAGAGTAATCCAGTTCTCCACCGGCAATGTGGGTCGGCATTCGCTACGAGCCATCATCGGTCGACCCGACTTCGAACTGGTCGGGGTACACGCGGCCAGTGCCGACAAGGTCGGCCAGGACGCAGCGCAGCTGTGCGGGCTGGACGAGCCCACCGGCGTGATCGCCACCGACGACATCGACGCCCTGGTGGCCCTCGGCGCCGATTGCGTTGTCTATACCTCGCAAGGCGAGACGCGACCGATGGAGGCCATCGATCAGATGTCCGCATTTCTGCGGGCGGGAACCAATGTTGTCGGTACATCGATGGTCTGGCTGGTCACTCCGCACCATGCCGACGATTGGCTGCGAGCGCCACTGGTGCAGGCCTGCGAGGCGGGGAATTCTTCTCTCTACATCAACGGCATCGACCCTGGTTTTTCCGGTGACACCCTGGTGCATTCTGCTGTGAGCCTGACCACCCGCGTCTCCTCTGTCACCGTGCAGGAAATCTTCGACTACGGAAACTATGACGATGCCGAATTCACCGGTGCAGCAATGGGATTCGGCACAACTGAGAACGACGATACAGCGATGATGTTCCTGCCCGGGGTGATCGTGTCGATGTGGGGCGGCCAGGTGCGTAGTCTGGCCGACAACCTCGACATCAAGCTCGACGAGGTGCGCCAGCGCATCGAACGCTGGTTCACCCCAGAACGCATCGAGTGCACGATGATGACGGTGGAGCCCGGACAGATGGCCGCGGTGCGGTTCGCCACCGAGGGGGTTCTCGACGGGAAGCCAGTGATCACACTCGAGCACGTCACCCGGCTGACTACTGCCGCCGCGCCGGACTGGGATTTCCCGCCGGAAGGCCACACTGGCGTCCACCGTGTTGTCGTGGAAGGCGACCCGCGGGTCGAGATCAACACGCACGTTTCTCATCCGACTCTCGATTCCACTGACGCCGGGTGCATCTCGACGGCCGGCCGGGCGGTGAATGCCATCGATTGGGTGTGCCGCGCGCCCCGGGGCCTGATCGCCGTGGAGGATATTCCCCTGTCCGCGACGATGCGCGGCCTGGTCTGGTGACAGCAGCCCCTTCGGGACGCGTCGCAGGTAAACGTGTCCTCATCACCGGCGCCGCCCGCGGTTTGGGCCGCAGCCACGCACTACGGCTCGCCGAGGAAGGCGCGGATCTCATCCTGGTCGACATCTGTCAATCCCTGCCGCAGCTCGACTACCCGTTGGCGACCGAGGAGGACCTCGCCCAGACCGTACGACTGGTCACCGAACTTGGCCGTCGCTGCGTGAGCCGCGTCGTCGACGTCCGCGACGACGTTGCGTTGCGCTCCGCCGTCGATGACGGCGTCAGCGAGCTGGGCGGTCTGGACGCAGCGGTCGCCAATGCCGGGGTCCTGACGTCGGGGCCTTGGGACAGAACAACACTCGAGCAGTGGCGCATGGTGGTCGACATCGACCTCATCGGCGTGTGGAACACCTGCGCGGCCGCGATACCGCACCTACTGGAGCAGGGCGGCGGCAGTCTCGTCAACATCAGCTCCGCGGGCGCCATAAAGGGCTTTCCGCTACAGCTGCCTTACACGGCCGCCAAGTACGGCGTTGTGGGTCTAACGCTGGGATTGGCCAACGAACTGGCCGCCCAGAATGTGCGGGTGAATGCCGTGCTTCCCACCGGTTGCCATACCGGCATGATCCCCCCGTCGTTCGGCGTCGCTCTGGGCGAGGAACGGCCCGACCTGATTCCGATCTTCGTCAACGCGATGCCCACGCCGGCAGTGGAACCCGCCGACGTGAGCAACGCGGTGCTGTTCCTGATTTCCGATGAGTCCCGATGGGTGACGGGACTGCAGTTCAAGGTCGACGCGGGGGTGACCATCAACTGACCCGTTCACACAGCCACTTCGTCGGTTCGGAGATTTGAGAGCAGGGCTGGGGAGTCGGCGCGGTTGGTGGGTCGTGGTCTTGAGAACGACAGCTAGAAAAGGGAGAGCGGCAACAGCACGGGGGACGGAGGAGGCGGTATGGCGAACACACCTCTGCGAATCGTGCAGTGGACTACCGGAAACGTCGGTCGGCGATCGGTGCGCGCGATCTCGACCAACCCGCGGATGCAGCTGGTCGGCTGTTACGCATGGTCGCCCGACAAGATCGGCTGTGACGTTGGCGAGCTGAGCGGAATTTCTCGCCTTGGTGTGACTGCGAGCGACGACGTGGACATGCTCTTGGCTTTGAAACCCGATTGCGTGGTCTACAACCCGATGTGGCCCAATACCGACGAGCTCGTGCGCATCCTGTCTTCGGGTGCAAACGTGGTCAGTACGGCGTCGTTCATCACCGGTGACCACCTCGGCGGCGACGACAAAGAGCGGATCGAAGCCGCCTGCCAACGTGGCGGCGCCACGATCTTCGGGGGCGGGATCAATCCGGGTTTCGCGCAGCTGCTCGCTGTGGTGTCGACGTTGGTGTGCGATCGCGTCGACAAGATCACGGTCACCGAGTCCGGCGACAGCACTCTTTATGACTCCCCAGCGACTGAGCTTCCTGTCGGGTTCGGCAAACCGATTGATCACCCCGGCCTGCAAGAGATGACCGCCGCCGGGACCTCTGTGTTTAAAGATGCCGTTGGGTATCTGGCTGAGGCGCTCGGTGTCACCCTTGACCACATTCGCTGCGAAGCCGAATATGCACAGACGACCGAGCCGCTCGACCTGCCCGGCAACTGGCGGATCGAAAAGGGCTGCGTCGCAGGAGTCGACCTGCGCTGGAAGGGCCTCATCGGCGATCGTGAGGTCATTGAGATCCGGATGCGGTGGCGCAAAGGTCAGACTCTGGATCCCGATTGGCGATTCGACCGCATGGGCTACGAGATCGAGATCGCGGGTCAGCCAACCGTGAAGACCGCTCTGGATATTCTTCCGCCGCCAGACTTTCCGGCCGAGACCTTGGCTGACTTCATGGTTCTTGGGATGATCATCACCGCGATGCCGCCGCTGCATGCTATTCCCGCAGTGGTGGCCGCGGCACCCGGTATCGCTACCTATAACGACCTACCGTTGACACTGCCGAGGGGTATCGCGCTCGGTGGGTAGTAGAGCTGCACTGCAAACCATTGACTTTCGTGGAACGCGCACGGTTCCGCGGGAATGCCGGATATGTTGTTGTGCCAAGATCTTCCGATGAAGCCGTACAAGATCGACCCGAGCGTGCTGCACAAGGTCGCCAAGGACGTTGTCGGTCTGCCACTGGAAGGTGGTGAGCTGCTAGCGCGCACTGTGACTCTGCTTGCCGGCGAATATCCCGACCTTATCGACCCGACGCCAGGACGTTGGGTTGGTAGCAAGGCAGGCGGCATCCTCGGCAAGGTGCGCTTTCTCTATTTCAGCCCCCGCGAGTACGTCGTCATTTTCGGATCGCCAACTGGAACACAAGGCTTTTCGGGCCGGTACAAACATGTAGAAATCCATAAGTTCCTGCTTGCTGGCCGGATTGACTCGTACGATCTGGAGTCCGACGAGGCACTGCCGTTGGCGCCCCTGTTGCCCGGCGGCCACGCCTGCCTCGAGAGAGGCAACGCAAGGGGGCTCACAATCCACGCCGGTTCCTGGCACATCGAGTACGGCCGGGGCGCGGTGGTCACCACACTGCCCTTCGCAATGGTCGACACGCTGCTCGTATCGCTGGAGCTGGAATCCGTCCTCCGCTCGGCAGTCGAGTTCACGAAACTGATTCGGCGACGACTCCGCCGCTGACTTCTCGGCCCGCACGCGAAGTCGCAAGTCAGTCGATGCACCCAGCCTTCATAAGGGCCAGTCGTTTGGCTCGAGCGCGTGATAAGCGGCGACTGGGGGCAGGGGTTGCCGCTCGTTGGTCGATATCGCATCGAGCATCAGGACGACGTAGCGCCGCCAGCCATCACTATTCAGCTCCATCGTGGCGAGCACGCTGTAGAGCATCGCGATGATGCGCAGGATGTCTTCGCCCACCAGATCGGGGCGGACGACACCGTCCTGCTGGCCTCGATGGACAAGCTCGTTGAGCGCCTCGTCCAACGAATCCGAGATGTCGGCGGTCAGCGCACCTGCCCGTTGCGCGGCGAGCATCAAATTTTGCTCACGGGCGCCCAGCGATATCGCGGCTTCGATCAGTTCGGTGAGACCACGCAGCGGATCGGCGGTACGGCGGGCTCCAGCGATCGCCGGTGTCAGGTCTTCGGCGATGCTCTGATCGAGTGCGGCCCGGACCAGGTCGGCTTTCGCCGGAAACCTGCGGTAGAGGGTTCGCTCGCCGACGCCGGCACGACGCGCGACAGCCTCGACCGGCGCATCGGGCCCCAGCTCGCCATACACGTCCCGCGCCGCGCGCAGGATGCGCTCGACGTTGCGGGCCGCGTCCGCTCGCAGCCGACGGTCTTCCACCGCTGTCACTCGCAACAGCCTAACTGACGGTTGACTGCCAAAAACGGCGGTTCTAAGCTCTACAACTGGCAGACATCTGACACTTAACGGGAAACAGTGGGTATGTCAACAACTTCCAAACTTCGCCCCGACGCCGACCTTCCGGTGCTCCCCGCCCCGCGGGATGCGCGTTGCCCCCTCGCGCCGCCGCCGCAGTTCGCGGACTGGCGAGAGGAGCCCGGGCTGCGACGGGCGATGTTTCAGGGCAACCCGATCTGGGTGGTCAGCCGCTACCAGGACATCAGGGCGGCACTGGTAGATGCGCGATTGTCGGCCAAGACCATTCCGGATTCCACCATGCCGAGGGACGCTGAGAACAAAATCCCGGTGATGTTCGCACGCACCGATGATCCCGAGCATCAGCGCTTGCGCCGAATGATGGCCAGCAACTTCACTTTCCGGCGTTGCGAATCGATGCGGCCGCACATTCAGGACATGGTCGATCACTATCTGGACCAAATGATCTCCAGCGGGGCGCCGGCCGACCTGGTGCGGGAATTCGCCTTGCCGGTGCCGTCGATGGTTATCGCGCTATTGCTCGGGGTGCCGCCGGAAGATTTGGGCCTCTTCCAGCACAACACCACCGTGGGGTTGGACCACAGGTGCACCGACGAGGAGAGGGGGCAAGCTTTCGGTGCGATGTATGCCTACATCGAGGAGTTGGTGCAGCGCAAAGAACGCGAACCCGGCGACGACCTGATCAGCCGCCTGCTCACCGAGTACGTGGCGACGGGCCAACTCGACCATGCCACCACCTCCATGAACGCGGTCATCATGATGCAGGCCGGCCACGAGACCACCGCCAACATGATTGCATTGGGAACCGTTGTGCTGCTGGAACATCCGGAGGTGTTCGAGCGGTTGGGGCAGACCGACGATCACGCCGTCATCGCCAACATCGTCGAAGAACTGATGCGTTACCTGACCATCGTGCACAGCCAGGTCGATCGCGTCGCGACCGAAGACCTGACCATCGGTGGCCAGCTGGTCCGCGCGGGCGAGTTCGTCATGATGAGCCTGCTCGCCGGAAACTGGGACCCCGAATTCGTCGATCACCCGGAAAGCTTTGACATCGATCGAAATACGCGCGGGCACTTGGGTTTTGGCTACGGTGTGCACCAATGCATCGGAGCGAATCTGGCTCGAGTCGAGATGCAGGTCGCGTTCGCCACGTTGGCGCGTCGTCTGCCCGGGCTGAAATTGGCGGTGGCGCCGGACGAGTTGCAGTTCAAACAGGCCAACATCTATGGCATGAAAGAACTTCCGGTGAGCTGGTGACCGTCCCGATGGGTGACTTGCGGTTTGACGAGCAGGTTGCCGTGATCACCGGTGCCGGCGGCGGTTTGGGCAAGCAGTACGCGTTGCTGCTTGCCGCGCGCGGGGCGCGCGTCGTGGTCAACGACACCGGCGGATCGGTGACCGGAGACGGCTCGAGCGTGCAGGCCGCCAGCGTGGTGGCTGAGGAGATCCGCCGGCAGGGCGGTGCGGCCATCCCCGATGGGCACAGCGTGGCCAGACCCGAGGGCGCAGCGGCGATCGTCGACGCCGCCCTTGACGCCTGGGGCCGAGTGGACATCGTGATCAACAACGCCGGAATCGTCCGCGACGCGCCCTTTGAAGACATGACCCCCGAGTTGTTCGAACCGCTGCTGGACGTGCACCTGAGGGGCGCGTTTCACGTGACGCGACCGGCCTGGAAAGTCATGCGCGAGCAAGGGTACGGCCGGATCGTCAACACCTCCTCGGCCGCGGGAATCCTGGGCGCCGAGGGCATGAGCAATTACGGGTCGGCAAAGACCGGGTTGATCGGGTTGACCCGGGTGCTGGCCGCCGAAGGGGCCGGCCACGGCATCAAGGTCAACGCCATCGCCCCGATCGCCTACACCCGGATGCTGGCGCACTCGGTGGACACCACCGGTAAGCCGGACGACCCGTCGGCGCAGGCGGTGCTGGATGAGCTTGTGGGCCAATACCTTCAGAAGCTGGAGCCGGCACGAGTCGCTCCGGTGGCGGCGTTTCTCGCCCATCGGGATTGCCCCGTTTCCGGGGAGATCTACACCGTGGGGGCCGGGCATGTCGCCCGCTTCTTCATCGGACGCACGCGGGGCTTCTACAGTCCGGCGCTATCCCTCGAGGAGGTGCGCGATCACCTCGACGAGATCCGCGACGAGGCCGGCTACACCGTGCCCGGCGGACCCGCCGACGAGATGAGCCAGCTGTTCGCGACCATCATGAGCAGTTGAACGCGATTCCCACACCATCGGGCGGTGGCACCGACTTCAGGCAGCCGAACGGCTGGACGCCGTCGGGGCTGAACCGTGCCGCCGACTGGTGCGCATAGTTCACACAGAACAGGCCGGATTGATCGGCGCGGCAACGGTAGTCGCCGAATGACAGCGAGTCACCGTTCGCCAACTCGGGCCCGTTGCCGTTGATGAACGGGCCCGGATCGGCGCGGGCCGACCCCACCTGCAGGTTCGTTCCATCGAAGTCGACCCAGCCGCCCTTCCATTCGCCGTAGGCCGTCGCGGGCGGGGGCGGGGGATTGGTCAGCGTGACCAGACACGCCAGCGCGCCGGCCGTGTGCTTGGAGTCGGTCATGCAGGTAACTTTGCCCGCCTGGGCGGTGAACGCGATGTCGGCGCCGAGGGTCGTGGTCGCGCCCTCGCGCGCCGCGGTGTGATAGCGGCCCGGATCCGCCGGACGAGCTGCCTCGATCCAGGCGATGACGTCGGACATCGCGGCTCCGCGATTAGGCACAGCCGGCGCGCTCGACGCGGCCGGTGGTTTGCCGCCCGACGGGGCGGTGGTTGTCGGGCTGACGGTGGACGTCTGCTCCGAGTGGTTATCGCCCGCGGTTGAGCACGCGGCGACCAGCCCTGCAAGCAGGACAGGCCCTGCGACCAGGATGGTGATCCGCATCTCGCCAGGCTAACCGCCACTGCCCGGAAATCCGCGCTCCGCGCGGCCAAGATCCATAGTGTCGGTTACCGTCGGCGTATGCATGAGCGCATTGTCCGCGCGCACACCACCGCCGGCACCGTCGAGGGCTTCACGCGCGACGGCGTCAACCGCTGGCGATCCATCCCTTACGCCCAGGCGCCCGTGGGGCGGCTGCGGTTTCGCGCGCCGCTGCCCGCCCAGCCTTGGTCGGGGGTGCGGCACTGCCATGGCTTCACCAACTGCGCGCCCCAACAACGCCGGTACACCCTCGTCGGTGTCGGCCGGTACCAGCCGATGAGCGAAGACTGTCTGACGCTCAACGTGGTCACCCCCGAACAGCCCAGCGAGGAACCGCTGCCGGTGATGGTCTTCATCCACGGCGGCGGATATTTCATGGGCAGCTCGGCGACCCCGCTGTATGACGGCGCCGCGCTGGCCCGCCGGGGTTGCGTATACGTATCGGTCAACTACCGGCTCGGGGTGCTCGGGTGTGTGGACCTGTCGTCGCTGTCCAGCGCGGATATCACCATCGACAGCAACCTGTACCTGCGCGATCTGGTGCTGGCGTTGCAGTGGGTCCGAGACAACATCGGCCAATTCGGCGGTGACCCAGGCAATGTGACCATCTTCGGCGAGAGCGCGGGCGCGTGCATCACGGCCACGCTGTTGGCGGTGCCCGCGGCCGAAGGCCTGTTCGCCCGCGCGATCTCGGAAAGCCCCGCGTCGGGCCTGGTGCGGTCGAAAGAGGTTGCCGCCGAGTTCGCGACGCGCTTCGCCCGGCTGCTCGGCGCCCGCAGCCAGGACGCCGCCGGTGCGCTGCTGCGGGCGTCGGCGGCCGAGTTGATAGCAGCTCAACAACGCCTGATCGACCAGGGCATGCAGGAGCGGCTGGGCGCCTTCCCCATCGGCCCGGTCACCGGCGACGACATGCTGCCGCTGGATCCCATCGAGGCGATGCGCAGCGGTCGCGCGCATCGGCTGCCGCTGATCGTGGGCACCAACGCCGACGAGGGCCGGTTGTTCACCCGCTTCCTCACCATGCTGCCGACCAACCAAGCGATGGTCGAGGAGCTGCTGGCCGACACGGAACCGGCTGCCCGGGAACGCATTACCGCGGCCTACCCGAATTACCCCGCGTCGTCGGCGTGCATCCAGCTCGGCGGCGACTTCGCGTTCAGCTCGGCGGCCTGGCAGATCGCCGAGGCGCACAGCGCCTATGCGCCGACCTACCTGTATCGATACGACTACGCCCCCCGGACCCTGCGCTGGTCGGGTTTCGGCGCCACCCATGCCACCGAGTTGCTGGCCGTGTTCGACTTCTATCGGACCAGGTTCGGCGCGTTGCTGACCGCCGCGGCCGATCGGCGCGCCGCGCTGCGGGTCAGCAACCAGGTACAACGGCGTTGGCGGTCATTCAGCCGCACCGGCGTGCCGGGCGACGACTGGCCGCGCTACACCACCGACGACCGCGCCGTGCTGGTCTTTGACAGCAAGTGCCGGATCGAGTTCGATCCGCATGCGGACCGCCGGATGGCCTGGGACGGCTTCTCCCTGGCGCAGTGACCTGGCACGCTGATGCCCATGCATGCCGACACCGAGCAGGGTGACCAAGTACTGGAACGACCCGAGGACCTCACCGCATCCTGGCTGTCCGACAGGATCGGTGCCGGAGTCGTCACCGATTTCGCCGTGGAGCGCATCGGCACCGGCCAAATGAGCGAGTGCTATCGCGTGACGCTGAACTATGCCGACGACGGCTCCGCGGGGCCGCATTCGGTGGTGCTCAAGGTCGCGGCGACCGATCCGGTGAGCCGGCAGACCGGATTGGCTCTGGGTCTTTACGAGCGCGAGGTGTGCTTCTATCGCGACATCGCGCCGGGCCTGACCCGATCGCAGGCGGGCCCGATCGCGCCGTGTTACCACGCCGCGGTCGACACCACGACCGGGGTTTTCGATCTGTTGCTCGGCGACGCCGGACCGGCGGTCGTCGGCGACGAAATCGCCGGTGCCACAACAGAACAGGCCATGCTCGCCGTCGTCGAGCTGGGCCGGCTGCACGGCCCGCTGCTCGGCGACGCCGCGCTGGCCGACGCGGCGTGGCTCAATCGTGAATCACCGCTGAATCAGGCGATGGTCACCCCGCTGTACGCCGGCTTCGTCGACCGCTACGGCGAGCAGATCGCGCCGGAGCACCGGCTGGTGTGCGAGCGACTGGTGGGTGCTTTCGACCGATACGTCGAGGCCGAAGCGGGGCAGCTGCGGGGCCTGGTGCACGGCGACTATCGGCTGGACAACATGCTGTTCGGCACCGCCGAAGCCGACCGCGCGTTGACGGTGGTCGACTGGCAGACCGTGTCCTGGGGTCCGGCCATGACCGACCTGGCCTATTTTCTCGGCACCGCGCTGCCGGCGCAGGATCGGCGCGAGCACTACGACGCGCTGCTGTCGGCCTATCACCAGGCGCTGGGGGCCGGGGCGCCGATCGGCCTGGCCGACGTCCGCGAAGGTGTCCGCCGACAAACCTTTTTCGGCGTGATGATGGCGATCGTCTCGTCGATGCTGGTGGAGCGCACCGAACGAGGCGACCGGATGTTCATGACGATGCTGCAACGGCATTGCGACCATGTCCTGGATACCGACGCTTTGGCGGGCTTACCCAGCGCGGAGTCCTCCGAACCGCTGCGGCCCTCCGCCGAAGATGAACTCGCGCATACCGCGACGGCCGAACCGTTGTGGAGCGAGAGCTGGTATGCCGACTTCGCCGACACCGCACAGGGATTGGGCGGCTGGTTCCGCCTGGGCCTGGTGGCGAACCAGCAGACGGCGTGGGTGCACGCGCTGCTGTGCGGGCCCGACCTGCCGACCGTCGCGATCGTGGACTGCGAAGTTCCGCTGGCCCCGGAAAACCCCGACGCGTGGACTTTGCACACCGACGCGTTCGAACTCGGGCACTCCGCGAGCGTGCCGCTGCAGACCTATCGCGTCGACCTGCGGGGGCGCGCTCAGGCTTACCCCGACCCGGCGGCCTTGCTGCGCGGCGAGCCCGGGACACCGGTCGAGATGACGATGAACCTGCAATGGGCCACCGACGGGACGCCGTACATGTATCGGCTGACCACACGTTACGAGATCCCCTGCACGGTGTCCGGCACCGTGACCATCGGCGACACCAGCTACCAAGTGAATTCCGTTCCAGGACAACGTGATCACTCGTGGGGGGTGCGCGACTGGTGGGGCATGGACTGGATGTGGAGCGCAGTGCACCTCGACGACGGCACCCACCTGCACGGCGTCAACATCCGGATTCCGGGCATTCCCCCCGTCAGCGTGGGCTACGTCCAGGGTCGCGACGGCTCGGTCATCGAGCTGGAAGCGGCGAATAGCGGGGAAGCGTTCGGCGACAACGGGTTACCGCTGAGCGCGACATTGAGTCTGGAGCCGGGCGCGATCACCGGTGACGTCGAGGTGCGCGGCCAGGCGCCGGTCAGCTTGACCGCCCCCGACGGGCGGGTGAGCCAGTTCCCGCGCGCGTGGGTCAGTGTCACCACCGCGGACGGCCGCACCGGCGTCGGCTGGATGGAATGGAACCGCAACCAGACATGAGCGCGGCGCCCCCGATCGTGGTGATGGGTGTGTCCGGATCGGGCAAGTCGACGGTGGGTTCCGCACTGGCACAACGGTTGCGCGTGCCCTTCGTCGATGCCGACACCATGCACTCGCCCACCAACATCGCCAAAATGCGCGCCGGTGAACCCCTCACCGACGATGACCGCCGTCCCTGGCTGCGCAAGGTCGGCGAGTGGCTGGCCGGTCACCGCGACGGCGGCGTGGTGGCCTGTTCGGCGCTTAAGCGCAACTACCGAAATCAGCTGCGCTCACATTGCCCGACGGTGCTTTTCCTCAACCTGAACGGATCACCGGAACTGATCGGCCACCGATTGGCCGCCAGGACCGACCATTTCATGCCGGCCACGCTGCTGCGATCACAATTCGACGCGTTGGAGCCGCTCGGCGCCGACGAGCGCGGGGTCGTCATAGATCTGGACGAAGTCCAAGAACCTCGTCATGTGATCGACGCGTTCCTGGCGGCAACTACGCGAAGCGCCGACGAAGGGGAGGGTTGACCTCGTCGCTGACTCGCTCGCGGGCGGTATCAACCAGCTCGAATCCGCGCTCGCGGGCCTTGGCGGCCAGCTTTTCGGCGCGCTTGCGGGACTTCTCCGCTTTCTTGGCGGCCTTCTTCGCCAGCGGCGCGCTTCTTTCGGCGGCGGTGCTGGCGAGTTCCTCGCCGCGCTTGCGCGCCTTGTCGGCCAGCGGTGCGCCCCTTTCGGCCGCGGTGCTGACGAGTTCCTCGCCGCGTTTGCGGGCCTTTTTGGCCAACGGGGCGCCCCGGTCGGCGGCGGTGCTGGCCAGCTCGCGGCCGCGTTCGAGCGCCGCTTCGGCGTACGGCGCGCTGCGTTCGGCGGCGGTGCTGGCCAGTTCGCGGCCGCGTTCGAGCGCCGCTTCGGCGTACGGCGCGCTGCGTTCGGCGGCGGTGCTGGCCAGTTCGCGGCCGCGTTCGGCACCGACCTGCAGGCCGTGCACGATCTTCTCGCCGAGTTCGGCGAGATCCGTGTCGTCGGAGCCGGGCAGCGCCGAGGACACCCGCTCGGACAGCCGCTTCGCGGCCCGACGGCCGCGCCATCCCAGCGAGGGCTTACCCGCGGTGTCGGCCGAGGCGATCAACAGCCCGCCCACCAGGCTGAGGTCGGTGAGGAATTGTTGGCGCTTCTGGGCCTTGAGCTCCGGATCGCGTTCGTTCCAGAACGTGTGCGTGCCGAGATTGGCCGGCAGCACCGTCAGCGCGAGCGCGGCCGAGGCGATACGCGGCAGCTTTCCGGTTGCCAGCAACAGACCGCCGCCGACCTGAACGGCGGCGGTGATTCGCGCCACCGTCTCGGGGTCGCTCGGAATGCTGCTGCCGACCGGGTCGGGGAGCGCCTGCAGGCCGTCGACGGCCGGCGCCGCGGCTTCCGCAGCCGCTTTGGGATTGAGCAGTGAATTGACTCCCTGGCCGATGAATGCCACTGACAACAGGGGTCGCGCGATTCTCCGAAGCACCATGGCTGCTTGTTTACCCGGCCGATCCGCAAACAAACCGTGCGGCGCTAGGGTGGACCGAGTGCGGGCGTTGATCATCGTCGACGTACAAAAAGACTTCTGCGAGGGCGGCGCGCTGGCGGTGGCAGGCGGTGGCGCGGTGGCCGCGGCGATCGGCGACCATCTGGCCCGAGAATCCCGAGCGTCCCGGCAATCCGGGGGCTACCAACGCGTCGTGGCGACCAAAGACTGGCACATCGACCCGGGTGACCATTTTTCCGACGATCCGGACTATGTGACGTCCTGGCCACCGCATTGCCTCGCGGGCACCGCCGGAGCCGAGTTTCATCCCGCCCTCGACACCGGCCCGATCGACGCGGTCTTTCACAAAGGCGCCTATGACGCGGGTTACAGCGGTTTCCAGGGCGTCGACGAGAACGGCTCAGCGCTGCTCGACTGGTTGCGGCAGCGCGGGGTCGACCAGGTCGATGTCGTCGGCATCGCCGCCGACCACTGCGTGCGCCGCACCGCGGTGGACGCGGCCCGCGCCGGGCTGGCCACCCGGGTGCTGCTGGACCTGACCGCAGCCGTGGACTCGGGCGCCCCCTTGGCGGCGGCGCTGGCGGAGATGCGGGGCGAGGGCGTCGATTTGGTCACGGGTCCATAGCCGGGGGCGCGATGGTGGTTCCACTGGATCGGGCGCATCTGATCGCCGCCGTCGAGCGATCGCCGCGGGCCGTTGCGGTGCACGACCGCGACGGGTGGGTGGGTGCCTTCACCGCCGACGCCCGGGTCGAGGATCCGGTCGGCTCGCGACCGCACGTCGGATACGAGCGGATCTACCGCTTCTACGACACCTTCATTGGCCCGCGCGACATCACGTTTCGCCGAGATCTCGACATCGTCTTGGGCACGGTGGTCCTACGCGACCTCGACCTCGAAGTCGCGATGGGTCCGGCGGTGACGATGTCCATCCCCGCGTTCCTGCGCTATGACCTCCGAGAAGCCAACGGCGAGTGGCGGATTGCCGAGCTGCGGGCGTACTGGGAACTGCCGGCGATGATGCTGCAGTTCCTGCGAAGCGGATCCGCGGCGATAGCGCCCGGCCTGCAACTGTCGCGAAACCTGCTCGGAAACCAGGGGCTCAACGGCGCCGCGGGCTTCCTGGCCGGCTTTCGCCGAATGGGTGCCCGGCACAAGGAGTTAGTGGGCAAGTTCCTGGGTGCCGTCACGCGCGGAGACAAGGGCGCCGCCGCGCGCGCGATATCATCAACTGCCGCAATAACTTTGGGTGATAACGACCCGGTGCAACTGGCCGAGCTGATCGAGCAGCTGAACGGGGCGAGCTGGGGTAAGGCGATCGGGGCGGGGCCCACGGTCGCGGTCTCGCTCGACTCGCCCCACGGGCGCGCCGTGGTGATGGCCGACGTCGCCTGGCGGGGCAACGCGATCACCCGGCTCCGCTACTTTCCCGCCTGATCTGGCTCAGTGCGCAACCACCAGCACCAGCGACGCGGCCGCGAGTACCAGGTAGCCGCCCGGAAACGCGATGTTGTACAGCACCCGGGCCTTCAGGTGCGTCAGCACCGCTCCGATGAAGAACAACACCAGCCCGGTCGCGGCCGCGATTCCCAACGGCCGCACGCCCGCCAGGCCGACGAGCAGGCCGGCGGCCCCGGCGAGCTTTGCCGCCCCCAACGCCGGCAGCCACGAACGCGGCACCCCGACCTCCGCCGAGTTGGCCAGCACGAAGCGGGCGGGAATGAAGTCGGCCACGGCGATTCCGGCGGTGACGAGCGCGGTGGTCAACGTGATCGCGGTGTATGCGGTGCCCATGGGTCAGGCCCGTGTCGCCGCGGTCAATGCGTTGCCGTGCAACCGGTATCGTCTCGGTAGGGTCATGTGCAGATCTCCTTGGGGACAGAGAGTTCGATGGATGCGGTCATCTACTTGACGACTCCCACGCAGAAAAGGTGACCCGTGAGCGCAATTCGGGATCTCGCGGACCTCGCGCAGCGATTCGACGCCGACCGACCACATCTGCGGTCGGTCGCCTTTCACCTACTCGGCTCGGTGGAGGATGCCGACGATGCGGTCCAATCGGCGTGGCTCAAGGCCAGCCGCTCGGATTACGTGACCCAGAACGCGCTGAACACGATCGGGAACGTCACCGGCTGGTTCACGACAATCACCGCACACGAGGCCGTCGACCAGTTACGCGTGCGCAAGCGGCGCGCCGAACGACCCCTGGTCGACTCCGACGAGCTGGATCGGTTCGCCGTGAATCCGCCGGCGGACCAGCAGGCTCTGCTGGCGGACTCGGTCGGCAGCGCACTGCTGGTGGTGCTCGATCGGCTGTCACCCGAGCAGCGCGTCGCGTTCGTGCTGCACGACGTGTTCGCCGTGCCCTTCGAGACGATCGCCGGCCTGCTGGACCGGTCCCCGGCGGCCGCCAAGAAACTGGCCAGCCGGGCTCGTGAACGACTGCATCGCGTGCCGGCGGGCGCTGACATCCAACCCCGTCGCGCGGCCGAGCACCTGCGGGTCGTGCAGGCGTTTCTGGCGGCCTCCCGGGGTGGGGACATCGCCACCCTGCTGGACCTGCTGGCACCCGACGTCGTCCGCAGGGTGGATCGGGCTCTGGTGCCCGATGACGTGCCCACCGAGGTGCGCGGCGCCAAGGCCGTCGCCGAGGAAACCCGGCGGTTCACCGACCGGGCGCGGGCCGCCGTCGTGTTGCTGATCGACGGTGTCCCGGGCATTGTGATCGCACCGGGCGGGCGCGCCCAAGCGCTGCTGCAGCTCGGCATCGGAGAAGACAATCGCATCCACACCATCGACATCACGGGCGACCCCGACCAGCTACGCCGCGTGGTTCTGGCACTGCCCGCGCCGGCCGTCTCAGAATTGACACATGCCCGTCGGGTACCAAGGACATCACCAGCGCTGCGCCAAGGAGAGCACGATGCCCGATAGGCCGTTCGGCCGGCGCAGCCTGCTGCGCGGCGCCGGTGCGCTGTCCGCGGCAGCCCTGGCGTCGTGGGCGGCCGCCTGCGCCCCCGACGACGAGGACGCGCTGACCTTTTTCTTCGCGGCCAATCCCGACGAGCGCGATGTCCGGATACGCATCATCGATGAGTTTCAGCGCCGCCATCCCGACATCAAGGTTCGGCCGGTGTTGTCCGCGCCGGGTGTGATGCAGCAACTGGCGACGTTCTGCGCGGGCGGCAAGTGCCCGGACGTGATGATGGCGTGGGATTTGACCTACGCCGAACTCGCCGCGCGGGGGGTGTTGCTGGATCTGAACACCCTGCTGGCTCGCGACCACGCGTTCGCGGCGCAACTGCGCTCGGACAGCGTCGGGGCGCTCTATGACAGCTTCACGTTCAGGGGAGGTCAGTACGCACTCCCGGAGCAATGGTCGGGAAACTACCTCTTCTACAACAAGCGGCTGTTCGCCGAGGCCGGCCTGCCGGCCTCAGCGCGAACCTGGGAGCAGCCGTGGACCTTCGACGAGTTCCGCGACACCGCCACGGCGCTGACCAAACGGAACGCAGCCGGGCGAGCCACCCAATGGGGTTTCGTCAACATGTGGTTTTCGTATTATTCGGCCGGGCTTTTCGGCATGAACAACGGGGTGCCGTGGGCGACCCCGCTGAAGACCCCGACCCATTTCAATTACGGTGACGACGCCTTCATCGAGGCGGTGCAGTTCTATGCCGACCTGGCCAACAAGCACAAGGTGGCGCCCAACGCCTCCGAGGTGCAGTCGATGTCCACCCCCGACCTGTTCGCCGCGGGCAAGGCGGCCATCGCGCTGGGCGGCCACTGGCGCTATCAGACCTTCATTCGGGCCGACGGCCTGGACTTCGATGTGCTGCCATTGCCGGTGGGGCCGCGACGGCCCGGCCAGCCCGCCCACTCCAACATCGGTTCCACCGGACTGGCCATCTCGACCACCAGTCAACACCGGGAACAGGCTTGGGAATTCGTGAAATTCGCGACCGGCCCCGAAGGGCAGGCGCTGATCGCTGAATCCAGCCTGTTCGTACCGGTGCTGCGGTCCGCGCTCGACTCGACCGGATTCGCCAAAGCTCACCGCAACATCGACAACCTCGCCGTGTTGACCGGGGGGCCGGCGCATTCGGAGGGATTGCCGGTCACCCCGGCCTGGGAAAAGATCGTCGCCTTAATGGACCGCAACTTCGGTCCGGTGCTGCGCGGATCGCGGCCCGCGACAACGCTTAAGGGCCTGCCCCCGCTGCTCGACGAGGCGCTGAGGACACCGTGACGCTTGTCCACACGCTGAAGAGATCCGCCCCGTGGCGCCGGCGTGCCTGGGCCGGGCGGCTGTTCGTCGCGCCGAACCTGACCGCGGTGGCCGTGTTCATGCTGTTCCCGTTGGGCTTCTCGCTGTACATGAGTTTCCATCGTTGGGACGTGTTCAGATCGCCGAGGTTCGTGGGACTGAGGAACTTTCATGACCTCGCCGCGGATCCGCTGTTTTTGATCGCGATCCGCAACACCGCCATCTTCACCGTGGGCACGGTGGTGCCCACCGTGCTGATCAGTCTCGTCGTCGCCGCCGTGCTGAACCGGAATGTGAAGGGCATCGGCATCTTTCGCACCATTGTCTTTCTGCCCCTGGCCATCTCGTCGGTGGTGCTGGCGGTGGTCTGGCAGTTCGTCTTCAACACCGACAACGGGTTGCTCAACATCATGCTCGGCTGGGTCGGGATCGGCCCGATTCCGTGGCTGGTCGACCCCAGGTGGGCCATGGTGTCGCTGTGCACCGTGAGCGTATGGCGGGCCGTGCCCTTCGCCACCGTAATCTTGCTGGCGGCGATGCAAGGCGTCCCCGAAACGGTTTACGAGGCCGCCAAGATCGACGGCGCGGGGGAAATACGGCAATTCGTGTTCATGACCGTGCCGCTGATCCGCGGGTCGATCACGTTTGTGGGCGTCATCTCGATCATCCACGCGTTCCAGGCATTTGACATGGTCTACGTCCTCAACGGGTCGAACGGCGGCCCGGAGACCGCCACCTATGTGCTGGGCATCATGCTGTTCCAGCACGCCTTCTCTTTTCTGGAATTCGGCTACGCGTCGGCACTGGCCTGGGTGATGTTCGCCATCCTGCTGGTGCTGACCGTGGTGCAGTTGCGCCTCACCCGGCAACGATCTTGGGAGAACTCTCGTGGTCTCAGCTGAGCGGATCTTCACGCGCACGGCCTTTCGTGGCGTGCTGGTCTACACCGCGCTGATCGGCATCGCGTGGTGCTGGCTGTTCCCGATCGCGTGGGCGCTGTCGGGCTCGTTGAAGCGGGAAGGCGAGGTTAGTGAGCCGAAACTGTTGCCGGCACACCCACGGTGGTCGAACTACACCGAAGTGTTCGGGCTGATGCCGTTCTGGCGCATGTTCTTCAACACCGTGCTGTACGCCGGATGCGTGACCGCCGGGCAAGTCTTCTTCTGCTCGCTGGCCGGATACGCCTTCGCGCGCCTGCACTTCCGCGGTCGCGACACGCTGTTCATCCTGTATCTCGGCACGCTGATGGTGCCGCTGACCGTGACGGTGATCCCGCAATTCATCCTCATGCGGACCGTCGGGTGGGTCGACACCCCGTGGGCGATGATCGTGCCGGGCTTGTTTGGCAGCGCGTTCGGGACCTATCTCATGCGCCAGTTCTTCCGCACGCTGCCGACCGACCTCGAGGAGGCCGCCATCCTGGACGGTTGTTCGCCGTGGCAGATCTTCTGGCGGATCCTGCTGCCGCACGCCCGGCCGGCCGTGATGGTGCTGGCGGTGCTCACCTGGGTCAACGTCTGGAACGACTTCCTGTGGCCGCTGCTGATGTTGCAGCGCAACAGCCTCGCCACGCTGACCCTCGGCCTGGTGCGGCTGCGCGGCGAATACGTCGCGCGCTGGCCGATCATCATGGCGACCTCGATGCTGATCATGGTGCCGCTGGTCATCATCTACGCCTTCGCGCAGCGGTCGTTCGTCCGCGGTATCGCCGTCACCGGACTCAACGGATAGTTCATGGCCTCAGTGACTTTCGAGCAAGCGACGCGGCAGTTCCCCGGCACCGAGCGGCCGGCCCTGGATCGCCTCGACCTCGTCGTCGGCGACGGTGAGTTCGTCGTTCTGGTCGGCCCGTCCGGATGCGGCAAGACGACGTCGTTGCGCATGGTGGCCGGGCTGGAAACGGTGGATTCCGGCCGAATCCGGATCGGGGAGCGCGATGTCACCCGCGTCGAACCCAAGGACCGTGACGTGGCGATGGTCTTTCAGAACTACGCTCTCTACCCGCACCTGACGGTCGCGCAGAACATGGGATTCGCGCTGAAGATCGCCAAGACCCCGAAGCCCGAGATCCGCGAGCGAGTGCTGGCCGCCGCGAAACTCCTTGATTTGCAACCGTTCCTCGATCGCAAACCCAAGGACCTGTCCGGCGGTCAACGTCAGCGGGTGGCGATGGGCCGCGCGATCGTGCGCCGCCCACAGGTGTTTTTGATGGACGAGCCGCTGTCCAACCTCGACGCCAAACTGCGAGTGCAAACCCGTAACCAGATCGCGGCGCTGCAGCGACAACTGGGCACCACCACGGTTTACGTCACCCACGACCAGGTTGAGGCGATGACCATGGGCGACCGCGTCGCGGTGCTGCGCGACGGCGTGCTGCAACAGTGCGCGACCCCCCGCGAGCTGTACCGCAATCCCGACAACGTCTTCGTCGCCGGGTTCATCGGGTCCCCGGCGATGAACCTGTTTACCCTGCCCATCGTCGATTCCTCGGTCTCGCTGGGCGATTGGCCGATCCCGGTGCCGCGCGGCATCGCATGCAACGCGGGAGAGGTCGTGGTGGGTGTCCGCCCCGAGCACTTCGAGCTGGGCAACGTCGGTGTCGAGATGGAGGTCGATGTGGTCGAAGAGCTCGGGGCCGACGCCTACCTTTACGGCCGAATCACCGGTTCCGGCAAGGCAATCGAGCAGCACGTGGTGGCGCGTGCCGACGGCCATGACCCGCCGCAGAAGGGCAGTCGGGTGCTGCTCCATCCGCAGCCGGGACACCTGCACTTCTTCGGCGTTGGCGGGGAGCGGGTTTCGTGAGTGTCACGCGGGTCGACCTGGTATGCGAGGGCGGCGGGGTCCGGGGAATCGGGCTGGTCGGTGCGGTCGACGCGCTGGGCGCGGCTGGCTATGAGTTTCCCCGGGTCGCGGGCACCAGCGCCGGGGCGATCGTGGCCGCGCTGGTGGCGGCCGTGCAGAAAGCCGGCCAACCGCTGACCAGGCTGGCGGACATCATGCGTTCCATCGACTATCCGAAGTTGTTGGACCGCAACCTCATCGGACGCATTCCACTGATCGGCGGGGGACTGTCGTTGCTGGTGTCCGACGGGGTCTACCGGGGCGCTTACCTAGAAAAGTTGCTGGCCGATCTGCTCGCCGACTTCGGCGTGCATACCTTCGGCGACCTGCGCACCGGAGAGGAGCCCACGCAGTTCGCCTGGTCGCTGGTGGTCGCCGCCAGCGACCTGTCCCGGCGCCGGCTGGTGCGCATCCCCTGGGACCTCGCCTCCTACGGCATCGACCCGGACGGCTTCTCGGTGGCGCGCGCGGTGCACGCGTCCGCGGCGATTCCGTACATTTTCGAGCCCGTCCGCGTCGCCGGCGCTACCTGGGTCGACGGCGGGCTGCTGTCGGATTTCCCGGTGGACCTGTTCGACCGGCCCAACCCGCAGTGGCTGACGTTCGGCATCCGGCTGTCCGCGCGTCCCGGCATTCCGCCCACCCATCCGGTGCACGGGCCGGTGTCGCTGGGAATCGCCGCAATCGAAACCCTGGTGAGCAATCAGGACAACGCGTACATCGACGACCCGTGCACGGTGCGCCGCACCATCTTCGTGCCCGCCCAGGAGGTGAGCCCGATCGACTTCGATATCACCGCCGAACAACGCGAAGCGCTCTACCAACGCGGATTGCAATCGGGCAGAGACTTTTTGAAGACGTGGAACTGGACCGACTATCTGAAAGCGTGCGGCGCACCGGGACCTGGCGTGTCGCCGTAGGGGCCGCGGGTAACGCTTCTAACATTGCCGCGTGATGGATCGCTACGGACCCGACGTGCTGGCCGCGGGCCCGCGCAGGCCGCGCTCGACCGAACATCCCGTCGAGCTCGGCATGGTCGTCGAGGACGCGCAGACCGGCTACGTCGGCGCGGTGGTCCGCGTCGAATACGGCCGCATCGACCTGAAGGACCGGCACGGCCGCACCCGCGGGTTCCCCTTGGGGCCCGGCTACCTGTTGGAGGGTCGTCCGGTGATCCTCACCGCGCCGCGCCGCGGGGCGCCGGCCGCCGCGACCCGAACCGCGTCCGGCTCGGTGGCGGTGCCGGGCGCGCGGGCCCGGGTCGCCCGCGCCAGCCGGATCTACGTCGAGGGCCGCCACGATGCCGAACTCGTCGCGCAGGTGTGGGGTGAGGACCTGCGCATCGAGGGCGTCGTCGTCGAGCATCTCGGCGGCGTCGACGACCTGGTCGGCATCGTGGCCGAGTTTCAGCCCGGCCCCGGCCGCCGGCTCGGCGTTCTCGTCGATCACCTCGTCGCCGGGTCCAAGGAGGCGCGCATCGCCGATGCGGTGCGCCGCGGACCCGGCGGACCCGACACTTTGGTCGTCGGTCACCCCTATGTCGACATCTGGCAGGCGGTGAAGCCGCAGCGGCTGGGCCTGAAGGCCTGGCCGGACGTGCCGCGGCACATCGAGTGGAAGCACGGCGCGTGTCGGGCGCTGGGGTTGCCGCATGCCAATCAGGCGGACATCGCCCGGGCCTGGCGGCGCATCCGGTCGCGGGTGCGCGACTGGAATGACCTGGAGCCGGCGCTGATCGGCCGGGTCGAAGAGCTCATCGATTTCGTCACTCAGCCGACCTGATAACCCGCTCTGGGCCGCCGCCTGCCGAGCCGGGCTTTTGCCCAGTTAGGCTGTGCTAACTAGCAGTTGTCCCCGATTCGGGGGACGGGAATCGAGTGCATGCAGGGCGTATTTGTCGGGACGTTCCTCATTGGCCTGCGCGAGGGCCTGGAGGCGACCCTCATCGTGAGCATCGTCGGCGCCTTCCTGAAGCGAAACGGCCGGTCGACGCGTCCGATGTTCGCCGGGGTCGGCTTGGCGGTGCTGATCAGCGTCGGGGTCGGCATCGGCCTGGACCTGGTGTCGGCCGGCCTGCCGCAGGCGCGGCAGGAAAAGATGGAGACGGTCATCGGCGCCGTCGCCGTGGTGCTGGTGACCTCCATGATCATTTGGATGAACCGCAATGCGGCGCGGTTGAAGGGCCAACTCGAGCACGACGCCCGGCGCGCGATGAACCGCGGTGGTGTCCTGGCTTTGGCGGCGATGGCCTTTCTTGCGGTGCTCAAGGAAGGCTTTGAAACGGCGGTGTTCCTGCTGGCGGCCGCGCAGACCTCGCACGGCAACCGCTGGTTGGTCGTGGTGGGCGGAGTCGTCGGAATTTTGGCGGCGATCGGAATCGGCGTGGGGCTGTACTTCGGCGGGCTCAAGATCAACCTCGGCCGGTTCTTTCGTGTCACCGGGGTGCTCTTGGTGCTGATCGCCGCGGGTCTGGTGATGGCCGCGCTGCGGACCGCGCACGAGGGCGGCTGGGTGACGATCGGTCAGCGGCAGCTGGCGAGCTTCTCATCCTGGATGCCGGCCAACTCTGTTCAGGGCGCGCTGATCACCGGGGTGTTCGGCATCCCGCCCGATCCGCGGCTCGTCGAAGTGGTCGGCTGGTTGCTCTACACGGTGCCCGTCCTCGTCGTTTTCTTGTGGCCGGCCCGATTTGCCGCGGAACCGCGGACGCGGCGCCGGTTGCTGGCCGCCGTCGCCGCGGCGCTCCTCGTCGCCGCCGGGCTGCTCGCGTTCGCGCTGCCCGCCGGCGGCTCGGTCGCCGACGCGCGGTCACGCTCCGTGATCGACCGGACGGGTCATTCCGCCAGAGTGTCGCTGGCCTCGGGGGTGTTGACGGTCTCGGACGGCGGCAGGATCGTGCTCACCGCCACCGGTGACCAGAATGTGAACGGCGTGCCGGTGCGGGTCTGGCAGGCCAGCGTTGGCGCCCCCGCCGGGGCCGGCCCCACGACGGTCACCTTGGAACAGTTAGTGAACACGACCGGGGGCCGGCTGCCGGTGGGCATCTCGACGGCGCGCACACCGGGTCCGTTCCAGGCGCGGTGGGCCGCCGTGACGGTGTATACCGTTCTGGCGCAGGGCGATTCGGTGGTGAGCGCTCAGGCGGTCACCAATCACACCGCCACCCTGACCGGCGGCGGCCTGATCGCGCCCAAGACGGTCAGCCTCGGCGGGTTGCGAACCGATTGGGCCACCGCCAGCGCCGAAGACAATTCGATTACGGCGCAGATCGCCGCGACGGATCGGGAGCGCGCGGAGCGTCAACTGTGGAGAGTCTGGGTTCCGTTGGTATTAGCCGGCTTTGCGGTGGCATGCGCGCTGAGCGGGCGCACCCGAGCCGAACCGGAAAGGAGAGCGATTGATGGTGAATCCCGCCGCCCGGGCCAGGTGTCGGTCTCGTAAACTCCGTTTGGCCACAACGGCTTTAGTGAGTGTCGCCGGCTTCCTGGTGAGCGCGTGCGGTCACCCGAATGCATCCCCGGCGCGCTCCGCGGCGACGAACAACGTCAAGGTCACGATGACCGGCGATGGCTGCGCACTGGACACGACCAGCGTGTCGGCCGGACCGGTGACGTTCACCGTCGCCAACACCAATGCCCCGGGGATCACCGAGGTGGAATTGCTTAGGGACCAACACATCATCGGCGAGAAGGAAAACCTCGCGCCCGGCCTGGACCCGGTGTCGTTCACCGTCACCCTGGACGGCGGCTCGTATCAGCTGTACTGCCCGGGTGCGGCAACCGAGTATCAATCGCTGACCGTGACCGGGCGAGCTTCGGCGGCGCCGACCGGGACGCTCGCGAGCATCCTTAGCCAAGGCACCAAGGATTACGCGGCGTACATCGTCGGCCAAATCGGTCAGCTCAACGCCGCCGTGCAGGGACTCGACGCCGCCGTGCAGGCGGGCGATGTCGCCGCGGCGAAGACGGCCTACACCAAGGCGCGGTTGTTTTGGGAGCGTGCGGAATCCACGGTGGAGGGCTTCGTGCTGCCCGGCTTCGCGGTGGGCGACAACGCGGGCAATCTCGACTATCTGATCGACATGCGGGCATCCACCCCGGTGGACGCCAAGGTCGGATGGAAGGGCTTTCACGCCATCGAACGCGACCTATGGCAAGCCAACGCGATCACCCCGACCACCAAGGCGTTGAGCACCGAATTGGTCGGCAACGTCGGCAAATTGAACGGCATCGTCGCCACCCTGCAATACAAGCCCGAGGATCTGGCCAATGGCGCCAGCGACCTGATCGAAGAGGTGCAGAACACCAAGATCACCGGTGAAGAGGAGGCGTTCAGCCACATCGACCTCGTCGACTTTGCCGGCAATGTCGAAGGCGCGCAACAGGCGTACGCCGCGCTGCGACTCGGACTGGAGAGGATCGACGGCAATCTGGTCAACCAGATCGATCAACAGTTTCGGGCGGTGCTGAGCGTGCTGGACGGCTACCGTGAGCCGTCGGCGCTGGGCGGCTACCGCACGTACACGCCGGCGCTGCAGGCCAGCGACGCGGCGAAGCTGACGGCGGTGATCCAGCCGCTGCATCAGAGCCTGTCCACGGTGGCGCAAAAAGTCGTGTCGGCGAACTGATCATGACCGACGACGATCAAGGTGTTTCGCGCCGACGCATGCTGGGCGGTGCCATGCTGGCCGGGCTCACCGGCACCGCCGTCGGCGCCGCCGGTGGCGGGTTCGCCGGCTACGCAGCCGCGGCCGCGCACCACGGCGACGACGACGACACGGTCGACCTGCGCCGCAGCTACCCCTTCTACGGTGAGCCCCACCAAGGCGGAATCGCCACGCCGCCACAACGTTACGCGGTATTCATGTCTTTCGCGCTGGCGGCCGGCGCGGGGCGCGCCGATCTGCAGGCGCTGCTGGCGCGTTGGTCGGCCGCCGCGGCGGTCCTGCAGCAGGGCAAGCCGGTCGGGTCGGTACAGCCGCAGGTCGACGTGCAACCGCCCACCGACACCGGGGAGGCCTATGGGCTCAGCCCCGCCAGCCTGACTGTCACGGTGGGGCTGGGGCCCGCGGTGTTCGGTGACCGTTTCGGGCTCGCCGCGCGCCGGCCCGCGGTCTTCACCGACCTGCCCCCGCTCAACGGCGACAACCTCGACCCGCATCTGCACGGCGGTGACCTCTCGGTGCAGGCCTGCGCCGACGACCCACAGGTCTGCTATCACGCCGTGCGTAACCTGGCCCGCCTCGGCCGCGACGTCGCCTCGCCGTTCTGGGCGGTGCTGGGTTTCGGGCGGGCCTCCGCCGGCCCCGGCCAGCACACCCCGCGAAACCTGTTGGGGTTCAAGGACGGCACCCGCAACGTGGCCACCAGCGCGGAGTACGACCGATTCGTATGGGTCGCCAACAGCGACCAGCCCTGGATGAACGGCGGCACCTACCAGGTCGTGCGCAAAATCCGGATGCTGCTGGAAACTTGGGACGTCGACCGAATCGGCAACCAGGAGAGGATCTTTGGCCGCAGCAAGCAAGAAGGTGCGCCACTGAGCGGCAAGGCCGAGTTCGATACGCCGAACTTCACCGCCAAAAACGCCGATGGCGATCCCCTCATCGATCCGCGCTCGCACGTCGGGCTGGCCGCACGGGAAAACAACGACGGCATCATGATCCGCCGACGCTCCTACAACTACACCGACGGCCTAGAGCCCAACGGCCAGCTCAACGCCGGCTTGCTGTTCGTCTCGTATCAAAATGATCCGGCGAACTTTGTCCGGCTGCAGAACCAGCTCGGCGCCCATGACCTGCTGAACGAATACATCCGGCACATCGGATCGGCGATCTTCGCGGTGCCGCCCGCGCCGAAAGAGGGCCACTACATCGGGCAGGGTCTGTTCGGCTGAGAGAAAGGGCTTTGGTCCTTCCGGTTGGGGCCGTTTGGCACGCGCGACGACCGACATGCGTCGCTACCTTGGACCCATGACCTACGTGATCGGTAGCGCGTGCGTGGATGTGATGGACAAGTCGTGCGTTGGGGAGTGCCCCGTCGACTGCATCTACGAGGGGGCCCGCTCGCTGTACATCAATCCCGATGAGTGCGTGGACTGCGGTGCCTGCAAACTGATTTGCCGCATGGATGCGATCCATTGGGAGGGGGATCTTCCCGACGACCAGCAACGGCACCTCGCGGACAATGCCGCCTTCTTTCACCAGACCCTGCCGGGCCGGAATGCGCCGTTGGGCTCACCGGGCGGCGCCGCCGCGGTGGGCCGGGTCGGCGTCGACACGCCGTTGGTCGCGGCTATGGCGGCCCAGCGGTCCGATCATTGAGGACGGCGGTCGCGAATTCGCACAGCGCGGCGGGATCGCGTCCGGCGCGCATCACGACCCGGTCGGGGCGCACGAGCGCCGCCGCGGCATGTGCTGTCCGTAGCCACTTTTCGAGCTCGGTATCGCGGTCGGCCACCACCGGCACGATTCCGCGCCGCCGCAGCCGCGTCTCGTCGGCCGCGCCCAGCGGCGGGGCGTGACGAAGGCGAAGTTGGGGCCGACGACGTCGTCGAACCGTTGACCGCAGGCCAGCAGCGGGTTCGGACACAGCGTGCCGGCGAGGCCACCCGGTCGTCGAGCCTTGTGCACCAGCGCGGAGGAGCGTAGCGCGGGCGTCGTGGAGTCCACGACCTTGTCGCGCAGACCGGGAAGCAGTCGCACGCGGGGTAACACCAGCCGGCGCGCTGCGTTGCCGAACCGACCGCCGCCGGTCATCGCGCGACCGACATTGAGCGCCAGCCGAATCAGCTGAAGCGTATGCGGTTTGCGCTCCCGCTCGTAGCTGTCGAGGACCTCGGCCGCCAGGGTGCCGTCGCGGACCGCGGCGATCTTCCAGGCCAGGTTCATCGCGTCGCGCAGCCCGGCTCCCATGCCCTGGCCGATGAACGGGGGAGTGAGGTGCGCGGCGTCCCCGAGGAGAAAGACGTTGCCGCGGCGCCACCGATCGGCGATTTGCGCGCGGAACGTGTACTCGGTGACGCGCAGCAGCGTCAATTCGCTGTCCGCCACGTCGGTGGTCCAGGGCGCGATGAGGGGCCGAAGCGCGGGCACGGAGCAGAAATCGCTTGCCGATTCGCCCGTAAGAAGCTGAAACTCCCAGCGATAGCGCGATTCGCCGATGCGCATGTAGGTCGCCGCGCGCAGTGGATCGCACACCTGGTGCACGCCCTCCCACTGGTTCAGTTCGGCATTGGTGGCGATGTCGACCACCAGCCAGCGTTGCTCGAACTTCAAATCCCGCATGGTCGAACCGATCTGGGTGCGCACGACGCTGTTGGCGCCGTCGCAGCCCAGCAGGTAGTCGGCCTCGATCCGGTGCGTCGAGCCGGAGCAGCGATCGACGAAGGTGACCCGCACGCGTCCGTCGTGGTCGCCGACTGCGGTGACCTCGGCGTTGCCCCGCAATTCGGCTTCCGCGTGGCGCTTCAGGTTTGCCCGCAGCAGGGCCTCGAACTCGGGCTGGTCGAACATGTTGGCCTGCGGGAAGCCATGCACGCTGCGCGCGCGGTCGCGGTTGAACTCGGCGAGCACCCTGAATCGCTTGTCCAGCAGCCGTAGCCCGAGTGTGGGCCGCGAGATCGCGGCGAACTCCTCGGCGATGCCGAGGCGCGCGACGACGCGGTAGATCTCGTCGTCCAGATGCACCGCGCGCGGCTGGGGGTACACCTCGGCCCAACGATCGAGGACCACGCAGTCCACGCCGTGCTGCGCGAGCAGCGTGGCGGCGGTGATGCCCGTCGGTCCGGCGCCGACGATCGTGACGGTAACGTGTCGAGTCACGCGTATCGGACTGCGGTGCGCTGGGTTCCGAGGTCGATGGCGCCGTCGTCGGTGCCCACCGACGCCTCGACGATGTCGCCGTTTTGCAGATATCTGCGATTGCCGGCCTGAGTCTTGAAGAACGCCCGCCATTTAACGGCCGGCGGCAGCAGGTTGCTGATCATCTGCACCGGCTTCGGTGGGGCGCTCAGCGCGGTGCCGGCCGGGGTGCCGGTAAGAATCAGATCACCGGGTGCGAGCTCCTGGAACTGGGTGAGCCCCTGCAGGGCCTGCAACGGCCGATACAGCATGTCGTCCTCGACGAGCGAATTCTGTCGCTCGTCCCCGTTGACGCTCAGCCGCAGCCGCAGGTCGCCGAACCGCTTGAGCTCCTCGGAGTTGAGCAACACCAGCTCCGGACCGACCGGGGTGAACGTCGGATAGGACTTGGCTTCGTAGAACTGCGTCTGCGGAAGCTGGATGTCGCGTGCCGACACATCATTCGTAATGACCAGGCCCGCAATGAAATCGGCGAGGTTTGCGTCGGAAATGGTGGTGCCAACCGGGATTGCACGTCCGATCACCAGCCCGATTTCCACCTCGTAGTCCAGCAGCCTGACGTGCTCGGGTTTCACGATGTCCTCGAACGGGCCGTTGATCGACGCGGATGCCTTCCGGAAGAACGTCAGCGGGACCGATGCCGGGTCCATGCCCGCGTCTTTGACGTGCGACTCGAAGTTGGTCATCTGAGCCACCACTCGGCATGGTCTGGTCACCGGTGAGATCAGCTCCAGGCTGTCAATGGCCACTGTGTCGGATTCGGCGCCGGCCGTCTCGATCGCGGCCCTGTCGGCCAGCAGCTGACCGGTGGTGGTCGCGGACGTGTCGATCCGCGCAGCGCCGCCGCGCGTCTTGACCCACCAGGCGTCGGCGGTGTGCAGTACGGAGGCGGTCATGAGGTGGGCACTTTCAGTCGACCGATCAGGCGGCGGATATCGAACTCGTTGTTTTCACGCAGTGCGGTGATCATCGAAATCAGTTCGTGGCGAGCGGCTTTCGGATCTAACCCGAGGAAGTCTCGGGTCGCGGGCGGTCCCCACTGGGCCAGGCCGGACGCGGTGAAGGGCGCCCAGCCGGGCTCGACGGTGTTGTCGAACATGTCACCATCGGCGAAGTGCTCGACCAGGAAGCTGTCGGGATCGCGCCAATAGTCGAAGATTTGGCTGCCTTGGATGTGCCGCCCGATGCCCCAGGATCGGAAATAGCCACGGTCCCTGAGGTATTCGCCGCCGGCGGCCAGGGCGTCGAGATCGCAGACCTGATACGCCGAGTGGACGTAGCGGTTGGCCGGACCCAGCGCGATCGCCAGCGTGTGGTGATCGGTGGGCGTGGATCCTCGATCGCAGCGGATGAAGCTCATCGTCGGACCTCGCCGCCGCTGACCGGGAAAGAACAGGAAGTCGCTGACGATCATGCCCAGGTTGTCCAGGTACCAGTTGAGCGTCTCGCGGTACTTGGTCGACTCCACCACCAGGTGGCCCAGGCGCTGTATGCGTGCGGGTACCCGCCCGGGGCGTTGTGTGGCGTTGGTGCGGTGTAGGTCGGTCCCGAAATTGAACGTGTGCGACGCCTGGCCGGGCAGGGGCGGCAGTTCGTGCATTCCCGCGACCACGCGCACCGCGATCCCGCTGGGATCGACCAGATCGACGGACAGGCCGCCGATCGCCTCCGGCAGGGGCCGCGCGGCGGCACCGGAGTTGTCGGCCAGTCGCAGCACGTCGACCTCGTCGCCGGCCCGGAACGCCACGCCGGCAAAGCGGGTCCGCGGCCCCCGCCGCAGGATCACGCAGGGCGCGCCCGCGTCGGTGCCGCGCAGCTGAAGCTCGTCCGGATCGCGCTGTGCGGTGGAAAAGCCGAAGGCCCGGGCGAACGCCTCGGCGCGAAGCAGGTCCGGCTTCTCGAACTCGAGCCATGCGATGTCGACGACCTTGATCACCGGATTGCGAGACCGGCCCGGGTGCTCGCCGGACAGCGCGCCTTGCTCGCTGTGCAGGTCGGCGCTTCGAGCCACATCATCTCCCAACTAACTGACGAAATCGTCACATACGAGTCATCGGTTGGTCAAGGTTTCTGACGAAATCCTCAAAAGTGAGGCATACTCCTCGAGTGACAAAGTTCGGCCCCGACCGGGACGGCGTCAGTCGTCTGCAACGGCGCAAGGAGCGCACCAGGGCGGCGCTGATCGGGGCGGCGCAACGGTTGATCGCCGAGGGCCGGATCAACGTCCCGGTCCTGGAGATCACCCGGGCCGCCGACGTCGGAATGGGCTCGTTCTACAACCACTTCGACAGCAAGGACCAGCTGTACGAGGCCGCCGTCGCCGACGTGCTCGACGCCCACGGGGCGCTGCTGGACCGCCTCACCGCGGCGATCGAGGACCCCGCCGAGACCTTTGCCACCAGCTTCCGGCTGACCGGTCGGCTATTTCGGCGGCGCCCACAGGAGAGCGAGATCTTGTTGGCCAACGGGCCGGCCCTGCTGTCGTCGGACCGCGGCCTGGCGCCGCGCGCGCTACGCGACCTCACGGCAGCCGCCGACGCCGGCCGGTTCCTGATCGAGGACCCGCATCTCGCACTCGCCACGGCCGGTGGGGCGTTGCTGGGACTCGGCGCACTGCTGCGTGAAGACCCTGATCGCGACGACGCGCACGCCGCGGACACGGTGACCGAGAACCTGCTACGCCTGTTCGGGCTGGACGCGGACGAGGCGCGCGCCATCTGTCAGCGCCCGCTGCCCGACCTCGCCGAAACTGCGCTCAGGGCGTAGTTGGCGACGGAATCGCGATCTGTACGCAGTCTCGCTGCCGCGGTCGAAGCGCGACCAAGACAGCCCCGACGGCGAAGACCAGCGCGGCGGTCCACGGAAAGCGGCCGTCCGGGGCGAACCCGTTGGCGGCGACCAACGCCAGACCATAGGCCGTCATCGCGGCACCGGCCAGCATGAGCGGCCCGGCGAACCGCTCGGTGAGCGGGACCCCGAGCATCTGCAGCGGGGCCGCGAAAACGCGCCGCCCCCAATACAACAGCAGCATCTCGACCGCGGTCACCAGGCCCAGGACAACCACCCAAGCCAGCCGGGCCAGCCACCACTGCGCGGATCCCTCGGGTGGTTGCGGCAGCAGACCGGCCGGATAGCCGACGATCGCCACGATCACGACGGGAATCATGTGCCACAGATACAGCGCCATCACGTTGGCGTTGCCGACCGCCAGCACGCGCTGCAAAAGGCGGGCGCGCATCAATCGGTTGAGCGCGGGCGCGAGTGCCATCGCGAGTCCCGCCTGCGCGCAGCCGAACGCCAACGCCGCCGCCGTCGGCGGGGTGGTGTTGTCGACGGTCTGCCCGGGCACGCCGATCATGCTGACCGGATAGGGACCCAGCCCGATCAACAGCGCCAGCGCCAACCCCGACCCGACGGCCAGCATCACGGGCCGGCGCCCGGCCAATAGCCCGCCCTGCCAGGCGATTCCGAGCTGGTACAGCGCCCCCCAGCACAGCAGATAGTTCAGCCAGCCGAGGTAGGGCACATGCCCGGCCCGCGAGGCGACATCGACGGCCACGACGTCCACGGCCAACGCGGCGGGCACCCACAGGCCCCAACGCCGGTGTGCCGCAACCGCGCTCGGCGTCAGCGACACCACCAGCACGTACACCGCGAGGAACCAGAGGTGCATCGCGACCGCCCAGCCCGCGTACTGCAACACCGAACCGGCGACGTGGCGCACCTGAAGCGCCACGACAATCGCCGACACCAGCGCGCCGTACACGGCCGTCGGGCCCAGGACCCGGGCGAGTCGGCGCCGAAGCCAGGTCTGCCGTGACATGTCGTTGCGGTCGCGCCAATGGGCCCACGACACCGCGCCGGCGTAACCGGCCATCACGAAAAACGCCGGGACGGCCTGGAACGGCCAGGTCAGCCATTGCGTCCAGGGCATGTCGACCAGCGGGTTCTGCCGACCGAATTGCCCGTCGTGATACGTCACGGATCCGGCCAACCAATGGCCCAGCACGATGAGCACCACACCGGAGACCCGGTAGAAATCGACCGCCAGATTGCGGGCCGGCCGCTCCAAGGGATGCACCCACGCCACGGTACCCGCCCGGCGTGCGGGCACGGGTGGGTAAGTTCACGGGGATGACCGATCTCATCGTCGCGATCGCCGACGGCGTCGCGGTGTTGACCCTCAACCGCCCCGAGCACCGCAACGCCTACACCGCGGAGATGGGTGCGCTGCTCAACCAGGCCTACCGGCGGTGCGACGACGACGATGCGGTGCGCGCCATCGTGCTCACCGGCGCCGGCGAGGCATTCTGCGCCGGCGCCGACTTCGCCGCCGCGACAAGCCCTTTCGCCGCGCCTTCGGCCGAGTTCACGGCGTCGCCCACCGATCCCGCGGCATTTGAGCTACGCACCCCGGTCATCGCGGCGGTCAACGGTCATGCCATCGGGATCGGCTTGACGATCGCCCTGCAGGCCGACATCCGGATCATGGCCGCGGACGCCAAATACGCTGTCGCGCAAGTGCGCCGGGGCGTGATACCCGACTGCATGTCGCACTGGACGCTGCCGCACCTGGCGGGCGGGGCGGTGGCCGCGGACATTCTGCTGACGGGACGCACGTTCGACGGTGCCGAGGCCGCCGCCATGGGCATCGCCACCCGGGCGTTGCCCAACCGCGAGGTGCTCGACCACGCGGTGGCGGTGGCGCGCGACATCGCGGTCAATGTCGCGCCGATGTCGGCCGCCCTGAGCAAACGGCTGCTGTGGGACGCGCAGATCAACGGCTACACACCCCGTCGGGTTGCCGAGCTCGAGACCGAGCTGCATCGGCGGGTGATGGGCAGCGCCGATGCCCGCGAGGGCGTCGACGCATTCCTGCAGCGCCGTGCGCCGCGCTGGAGCGCGTCGGTGGCGAAAGACTGGGAACCAATCTGATTCAGGAGGCGGGTAGCGCATGAGCATTCCGGAACGTCAGCAGGCGATGCTGATGAACGGCCCGGGCACACCGCTGGAAAGGGTGGAACGGCCGGTTGCCGAACCGGGCGCCGGGCAGGTCCTGGTGAAGGTCAACGCCTCGAGTCTGAATTTTCACGACCAGATCAACTTGATGGGTCTGCTTCCTGGGCCCTGGCCGCGGGTACCGATGAGCGACGGGGCCGGACAGGTGGTCGCCGTCGGCCCCGGCGTCGACGGACTGCGCGTCGGGGATCGGGTCATGGGGGCGTTTCACCCGAGCTGGCCGGACGGCCCGCCGACACCGGAAGCCAAGCGCGACTTGCCCGGCGACTCGGAAGACGGATGGTTGCAGCAGTACCGCGTCGCCGCCGTCACCGCCCTGGTCCGTACGCCCGATTACCTCACCGACCTCGAGGCCGCCACGATCCCGTGTGCCGGCGTGACGGCGTGGAGTGCCTTGGTGGAAGCCAACATCGGGGCGGGTGACGTCGTCGTCGCCCAGGGTACCGGCGGCGTGTCGCTGTTCGCCGTGCAACTCGCCCGGGCGCTGGGCGCCACCGTGATCCTCACCTCGTCATCCGACGACAAGCTGAAGATCGGATCCGATTTGGGCGCAACACATCTCGTCAACTATCGGACGACCCCGCAATGGGATGCCGAAGTCAAGCGCCTGACCGCGGGGCGCGGGGCCGACCTCATCGTCGAAGTCGGCGGGCCCGCCACGTTGGCGCAGTCGGTGCATGCCGCGCGTGTCGGCGGCACCGTCGCGGTGATCGGTGTACTCAGCGGATTCGACACGGTGCCCATCTCGGTCGCCGAGGTAATGCTCAACAATCTGCGCGTCATCGGGATCACCGTCGGCGGCGTGCGCGCGCACGCCGACCTGTGCGACGTGATGGCATCACCGCCGTCCGGGGCCGCCATCAAGCCATACATCAGCCACGTCTTCGACTGGGACAACATGGACGAGGCGTTGCGGGTGATGCGGGCCGGCGAGCACGTCGGCAAGATCGGGCTGACGATCCCGTGACGGCTCGCTGACGTGCACGGGTTCGGCTTCCAGACGCTGGCCGTCGTGGCCGCCGTGGGTTTCGCGGGCCCGCTGCTGGCGGCGGTCCCGCGCTTGCGGATTCCGGTGACCATCGGCGAGCTGATCGCGGGACTCGTCATCGGCAGAACCGGTTTCGGCCTGGTCGACGACGCCAACCCGAGCTTTCAGTTGTTGGCGAACATCGGCTTCGCGCTGGTGATGTTCGTCGTGGGCAGCCACGTCCCGGTGCGCGACCCCACTTTGCGTACTGCGCTGCCGTCGGCGTTGGCGCGGGCGGTTCTCGCCGGTGCCGTTGGTGCGGCGTTCGGTTTTGGCTTGGCGGCGGCGCTGGGTAACGGCCACGGAGCGCTCTATGGGGTGCTGATGGCTTCGTCGTCCGCCGCGATGACGTTGCCGATGATCGATTCGCTGCGATTGCGCGGACCGCAGGTGCTCGCCGTCACGGCGCAGATAGCGATCGCCAACACCGCGGGGATCGTGTTGCTGCCGTTGGTAATTGACTTCAGCAAGGCGCCGACGGCGGCACTGGGCGGCCTCGCGGTCGCGGGCTGCGCCGCGGTGGTCTTCGTACTGATGCGTGTGGCCGACCACAAAGGCTGGCGCCAGCGCATGCACGACTACTCCCACACCCAAAAGTTCGCGCTGGAACTGCGGACGAACCTGCTGGTGCTGTTCGGGCTGGCCGCGTTGGCCATCAGCACCGGCGTCTCGATCATGCTCGCGGGCTTCGCGTTGGGTTTGGTGATCGCCGGTGTGGGCGAACCGCGGCGCCTGGCGCGCCAGTTGTTCGGCATCACCGAGGGGTTCTTCGGTCCGCTGTTCTTCGTCTGGCTGGGGGCCTCGCTGCAAGTACGCGAACTCGGTTCACATCCGCAATTCATTCTGCTCGGTGTGGGCCTGGGGCTCGGCGGCGCGCTGGCCCATTGCGCGGGACGGCTTTTCGGCCAGCCGCTCACGTTCGCGGTGATGTCCTGCACGCAACTAGGCGTGTCGACGGCGGCTGCCACCATCGGCACCCAGCGCCACCTGCTTGCCCCGGGCGAAGCGTCGGCGTTGATGTTCGGTGCGCTGTTGACGATCGCGTGTACCTCGATCGCGGGAACGTTCGCGGCGCGCGCCCAGAGCACCCAAGAGGCCGGTAAGCCCGCCAAGCCCAACGGATCCGAGGTCTGATGTCCATGCGGTTGAGGACCAAAGTCCCACGACCCGCGACCCCGGGATAACTAGCGTTTTCGGTGACAGACTGACTGCCCCAGAGGAGAACGAAATGTCTACCACCGTCAAGCGTTACGGCCTCGTCGTCGGGGTCGACGGATCGGCCGCATCGGATGCCGCCGTGTTGTGGGCAGCCCGCGACGCGGCTTCGCGCAATCTGCCGCTGACCCTGGTCCACACGTTCAAGACGTTCGTGCCGACGTTCCCGCAGATACCGCTGCCGAGCGGGGTGGCGGAATGGCAGGAGGACGACGGCCGCAAGGTGCTCGAGCAGGCGGTCAAGATCGCGCAGGACGCATTGCCGGCGGGCCGGACGATCTCGATCACCAGCGAGGTGAGGGTGTCGCCGCCGGTGCCGGCGTTGGTCGAAATGTCCGAAGAGGCCGAGCTGGTCGTCGTGGGCTGCACCGGACGCGGCGCGGTGGCGCGCGTCTTGCTGGGATCGGTCAGCTCGGGCGTGGTCCACGGCGCGAAGTGTCCGGTCGCCGTCATCCACGCCGACGGTTCGTCCGCCGCGCGGTCCGAGCGGGCTCCGGTGGTGGTGGGAATCGATTGCTCCCCGGCCTCGGAGCGGGCGCTGGCCATCGCCTTCGATGAGGCATCGCGGCGCGGTGTCGGGCTGACCGCGTTGCACGCGTGGAGCGATGTTGCGGTGTACCAACTCCCGTGGCTGGAGTGGAAGTCGGAAGCCGAGCGCAGCCTGGCCGAATATCTGGCCGGCTGGAGCGAGCGCTATCCCGACGTGACGGTGCACCGGGTCATCGCGCTCGATCACCCGGCGCGAGCGCTGATCGAGGAGTCGGACGCCGCTCAGCTTGTCGTCGTCGGTAGCCACGGTCACGGCGGGCTGACCGAAGCGCTGCTGGGATCGGTCAGCAATGCCGTCGTGCACGCGGCGCATGCGCCGGTGATCGTGGCCCGACCGTCATACTCGACGGGTGGCTGACAACAAGAGCGGGGATTCTCCCTCGAAGCTGATCGACGCCAGGATCAAAGAGCTGGCGGATTGGCGTGGCGAGACGCTCGCGCGCATCAGAAAGCTGATCAAGCAGGCGGACCCCGAAGTGGTCGAGGAATGGAAGTGGCGGGGCGTCCCGGTCTGGTACCACGACGGGATGATCTGCACCGGCGAGACCTACAAAGGCGCGGTCAAGATGACCTTCGTCAAGGGCGCGTCCCTGGACGACCCCGCGGGCCTGTTCAACTCCAGCCTCGACGGCAACACCCGGCGCGCCATCGATTTTCACGAGGGCGACGAGATCGACGAGAAGGCACTGACGGCGCTGATCCGCGCGGCCGTGGCGCTGAACACGTCCTAGCTGGTGGTGTACTGTCTTACTGCGCTGCTGGGCGATCGCTCAGCGCTGTTGTGGAGGTGCCGGTGACCGCTGAGTCAGTCGAGGAATTTCGCGACCGGGCCAGGTCCTGGCTGGCCGCGAACATGCCGCCGCTGGATCCCGAGAAGGCCGCGCGCCTCGAGCGCGACGCCGAGGAATCCTGGCAACGGGCCCGCGAGCTGCAAAGGATCTTGTACGCCGGGGGATTCGCCGGGATCTGCTTCCCCCGCGAGTACGGCGGCCTGGGGCTGGGCTACGCATACAAGAAGGCCTTTGACGCCGAGTGCGCCGCCTACGAGACGCCGCTGCTGCTCAACGTCCCGTCGTTCGCCATCTGCTGCGCGACCATCCTCGACATGGGCAGCGAGGAGCAGAAACGCAGCCACATCCACGCGGCGCTGCGCGGCGATGAGGTGCTGGTCCAGATGCTGTCGGAACCCCGCGGGGGATCGGACCTGGCCGGCGTCATCACCCGCGCCGATCGCCGCGACGGGCGATGGATCCTCAACGGCGCCAAGACGTGGACCACCTGGGGGTTCGCCGCCGACTACGGGCTGTGCCTGGCCCGGACCGACTGGGACGCACCCAAACACGACGGCCTGACGATGTTCCTGGTGCCGCTGCGCCATCCGGGGGTCACCATCAACCGCGTGCGGCAGGTCAACGGTTCGGTCGAATTTTGCGAAGAGTTTCTCGACGACGTCGACGTCGGCGACGACGCGGTCGTCGGGGCACCCGGAAAAGGGTGGGAAGTCGCGTCTCGGCAGCTGTACCACGAACGCCGCACCATGGGCGACAGCTCGGAATACACCAGCGGCCCCGGAATCGTTGCGGCCCAAGATGTTTCGATCGATCTGCTGGCCCTGGTCGATCGCGTCGAACGCACCGGCCAGGGCGAGAGTGAGCGGGTGCGGGAGATGGTGGGCCGGGCCCTGGTGCACCGAGCGGTGCACGGTCAGCTCGGCGAGCACATCTTCCACTCGGTGGCCAGCGGATCGCTGCCGCCCGCCGCCGGCTCGATCATCCGGCTGTCCATGGCCGCGAGCCACGATGTCGAAACCGACACCGCCGGCGCCGTCGCGGGCGCGGCCGCCGTCGTGGCCGACGACGACGAGTTCCTCAAGATCGGCACCCGCGTCCTCGGCCGGCAGATCGCCAGCATCGGCGGCGGCACAACCGAGATGGCGCGCAACGTGATTGGCGAACGCGTCCTGAACTTTCCCCGCGAGTACGCCGCCGACCGGGGCGTGCCGTTCAACCAGGTAAGGCGGAACAAGTGAGTGAATTGCGCGACATCCGCGAGCTGATGAACGACACCGACGCGTACCGCGACGAGCTGCACCGGCGCTGGACGGGTCTGCTCAGCTACCGCTACATCGGCCGCAACCACGGGTCGATGAACCTCGGCGAGAGCGACGACACCGTCACCATCCGCCGCGACATGCGCAACGAGGCCGGTGGTCTCATGGTTGCGCCACTGGCGATTTCGTCGCCGGAGGGTTGTCAGACCGATATGGTCGCGGTGCCCAATCCGGTGATCGCCTCGGTGCAGATCATCGACCCCGGCTATGACGTCAGCAGGATCGAAATCGTCGAGTCGGGCATCATGCACCAGGGCCGCACGATGGGCTATGGCCGATGCAAGATCGTCGACGCCGACAACCCGGACCGGGTCATCGCATTCAACGAGGGGCAAGGCGCGATCATCGGCATCCCGCCCGAAGGCCTTGACAAGATGGATGTTTCGGGCACCGAGTTGGTGATCGAGGACTCGCCCGATCTGCCGCCGTTGTGGGCGGCGTTCGGCGCGTCCCGACGGGACGACGGTCACTGGGTGCTGCCCGCGCTCAGCCTCGAACTGGCCTCGCCCGATGCGGCGCTGCACATCGGCCCGCAACACGTGGTGCTCGAGACCGCCGCCATCGATCTTGCCGCCGGCGTCGCCAGCACTAGGAAGGTGCAGGTCGTCAGCTGGCACGTGATGTTCATGTCGCGCGGCAAGGTGGGTCCGTTCCGCGTGGAAGGCACGGCGCATGCCGGGGGACCCGGGCGGATCGGGGTGCGGATGCTGCTGCACGACGAGGGCAACGCGGACAAGGCGATCACGTCGGCCGCGGCAGTTTTCGATGTCGTGAACTGAACTAACCGGCAGCGCGGTTATGACCGCGTCGGCGCCGCTGTCTCCTCGTGCAGCAGCAGGGCCCGTACCTGCGGACGCGGTCCCGACGGGCGAAGCATTTGACTGGCCGGGCGGGGGCGCACTGCTTGCGGGAACCAGAACCACCGTCCGAGCAGCGCCGCGATGGACGGTGTCATAAAAGAGCGCACGATCAGGGTGTCGAACAGCAGGCCCAGACCGATGCTGGTGCCGACCTGCCCGATGATTCGCAAATCGCTGACCGCCATCGCGGCCATGGTAAAGGCGAACACCAGGCCGGCATTCGTCACGACCTTACCGGTCCCGCCCATTGCCCGGATAATCCCGGTATTTATCCCGGCGGCGATTTCTTCCTTCATCCGGGAAACCAATAGCAGGTTGTAGTCGGAGCCGACGGCTAGCAGGACGATCACCGACATCGGAAGCACCATCCAGTGCAATTTGATGCCCAAAATATGCTGCCACGCCAGCACCGACAGCCCGAACGATGCGCCCAGCGACAGTGCCACCGTGCCGACGATGACCAGCGCCGCCACGAAACTTCGGGTGATGACCAGCATGATCATGAAGATCAGGCAGAGCGCGCCGACCGCCGCGATCCGGAGGTCGTAACTAGAGCCGTCGCGGAAATCCTTGAAGGTCGACGCGGTGCCGGCGATGTAGATCTGGGCAGCCTCCAACGGCGTCGCCTTCACCGCCTCTTCGGCCGCCTTTCTGATTTGATCGATACGCGCGATTCCCTGGGGCGTCGCGGGATCGCCCTTATGCGAAATGATGAAGCGGGCGGCCTTGCCGTCGGGGGACAGGAACGAATTCATGGCGCGCTGGAAGTCCGAATTCGTGAACACCTCCGGCGGCAGGTAGAAGGAGTCATCGTTTCTGGCCGCATCGAACGCCTTTCCCATGGCGGCAGCGTTCTGACTCGATTCGTCCATCTCGCGGAAGATCCCGGACATGGTGCTGTACATCGTCAGCGTCATCGTGCGCATGTATTCCATCGTCGCGATGATTTGCGGGAATTGCTCGACGAGCTGTGGCAGCAGGGCGTCCAGCTTGTTCAGATCCTTGACCAGATCCTCGAGTTTGTCGCTTTCCGCGTCGACACCGTCGATGCTGTCAAAGATTTGTCTGAACGCCCAGCATATTGGGATATCGTAGCAATGCTTCTCCCAATAGAAGTAGCTGCGAATCGGCCTCCAGAAATCTTCGAAATCGGACACGCTTTGCCGCAATTGTTCGACGACGGCCGCCATATCTCTGGTGGAAACGATCGAATGGTGCGTAATCTCGTTCAGCTGTTTCTGTAGGTCGTACATGTGCTGCATGATCGCGATTTGCTGAGCCATCAAATCGGCTTGCTTGGGCAATTCGTTGATGGCGTTCTTCATGAAGTTCATGTTTTGCTGCATGCCGGCGCTTTGCATGCTGATCAGGAACGGCATCGACGTGTGTTCGATCGGCGTGCCCTCGGGCCGGGTGATCCCCTGCACTCGAGAGATGCCCGGAACCTGGAAGATGCCCTTGGCGAGCCTGTGGAGGACGAGAAAATCCGCCGGATTCCGCATGTCATGATTCGACTCGATGGTCAAAATCTCGGGCATCATCCGGGATTGCGAGAAGTGGCGGTCGGCGGCGGCATACCCCAGATTCGCCGGAATGTCTTGGGGTATGTACAGCCGGTCGTTGTAGCTCGTTTTGTAGCCCGGCAGCGTCGCCAGACCGATCAGCGCAATCGCCAACGTGGCGACGAGGATGGGCGCGGGCCAGCGGACGATCGCGGTGCCGATCCCGCGCCATCGACCGAATCCGATCCGGTACTTGGGGTCGAACAGGCCGAAGCCGCTCCCGACGGCCAGCACGGCCGGAACCAGCGTGAGCGCCACGGCGACGGCGACCAGCATCCCCACCGCGCACGGGACGCCGATGGTCTGGAAGATGGGCATCCGCGTGAAGCTGAGGCATAGGACCGCGCCGGCGATGGTCAAACCGGAAGCCAGGACGACGGGCGCGACCCGGCGATAGGTGGTGTAGTACGCCGTTTCCGGATCCTCGCCGACCTGACGCGCCTCTTGATACCGGCCGAAAAAGAAGATCCCGTAGTCGGTTCCGACCGCGATCCCGAGGGCCACCAGCAAATTGATCGCGAAGGTCGAGAGCGTAAGGATGTTGTTATCGCCAAGAAGCGCAACGGTTCCCCGTGCCGCCCCGAGTTCGATGCCGACCATGAGCAGCAACAGAATCACGGTGATGACCGAACGGTAGACCAGCAGCAGCATCCCGAAGATGATCAGGACGCTCAGCGCGGTGATCTTCAAGATGGATCGTTCGCCGCTGTGCTGCATGTCCGTCACCAGGGCCGCCGGACCGGTCACGTAGACCCCGACGCCGCGCGGGGGCGGCGTGCGCTTCACGATATTTCGGACCGTCGCAACGGATTCCTGCCCCAAGGTCGTGCCCTGGTTGCCGGCGAGATTCAACTGCAAATATGCGGCCTTGCCGTCCGGGCTTTGCACTCCCGCCGCCGCAAGCCGGTCTCCCCACAAATCTTGCACGTGCTCAACATGTTTGCGGTCGGCCCTTAACTCGCGGACCAATCCGGCGTAGTAGGCATGAGCGTCGTCACCGAGTCGCTGCTGTCCCTCCAGCACGATCATCGCGAAGCTGTCCGAATCGGATTCTTTGAAGACCTTGCCCATGCGCTGCATGGCCTGCACCGATGGCGCGTCGGGGGGACTCAGTGCCACGGAATGCGCTTGGCCGACCCGCTCCAGCGATGGAACCGCCAGTGTCACAACGAGTGTCAGCGCCACCCAGGCCAGGATGACGAGGACCGAAAACCGGCGGATCGTTCGCGCCACGAACGGGACCTGGGCGCGATGGGTGTCGCTATCGTCCTGGGCCACGTTGGTCCCCACGATCGCTGTGACGCGCTACAAACTGCGAATGCGGCACTGGCCCCAGCTATCTCAGCAACAGGGCCCGCACCAAGGGGCGGGGTCCCGACGGCCGAAGTAACGAGCTGGCGGGGCGGGGGCGCACGCGTTGCGGCCACCAGAACCAGCGTCCCAGCAGCGCGGCGATGGACGGCGTCATGAACGCACGCACCACCAACGTGTCGAACAACAACCCCATGCCGATGGTGGTGCCCAGCTGACCGAGGCTGCGCAAATCGCTGACCACCATGGACGCCATCGTGAACGCGAACACCAGGCCGGCATTCGTCACCACCTTGCCGGTTCCCGCGACGGCACGAATGATGCCGGTGTTGATTCCGGCGCCAATCTCCTCTTTCATCCGGGATACCAGCAGCAAATTGTAGTCGGATCCCACCGCCAAAAGGATGATCACCGACATGACCAGCACCATCCAATGTATTTGGATGCCGAGAATGTCCTGCCAGACAAGCACGGACAGCCCGAAGGACGCGCCCAGGGAAAGCAATACCGTGCCCACGATCACCAGGGCGGCAATGAAACTCCGCGTCATAATCAGCATGATCATGAAGATCAGACAGATCGCGGCAATTCCCGCGATCATCAGGTCGTATTTAGAGCTGTTCACCAGATCTTTCACCATCGCCGCGGTGCCGGTGAGATAGATCTTGGAATCTTCGAGCGGAGTCCCTTTCAATGCCTCTTCGGCCGCGGTTTGAATGGGGTCGATCCGCGCGACTCCCTCCGGCGAGGCGGGATCGTTTTTCTGCGAGATGAACATGCGGACGGCCTTGCCGTCGGGCGACACGAACACCTTCATGACTCGTTTGAAGTCTGCGTTCTTGAACACCTCGGGGGGGAAGTAGAACGAATCGTCGTTCTTGGCGGCGTCGAACGCCTTCCCCATGGCGGTGGCGTTGTTGCTGTTCTGGTCCATCTCGCCGAAGGTGCCGGACATGGTGCTGATCATGCTGAGCATCATGGTCCGCATGGTCTTCATGATTTCGATCATCGGCGGGAACTGGACCAGGAACTGGGGCAGCAGGGCGTCCAGCCGATCCAGGTCGGTCACCAGGTTTTGCAGCTGATCGCTGAGCTCGTCCACACCGTCGATCGAGTCGAAGATCGATCTCAGCGAGAAGCAGATCGGAATGTCGTAGCAGTGCCGTTCCCAGTAGAAGTAGCTGCGGATCGGCCGGAAGAAATCCTCGAAATCCGAAATTTTATCGCGCAGCTCGTTGGTGATCGCCTGCATATCATGCGTCTCACCCACCATGTGATGAGTCGTGTCGGTGAGTTGCTGGATCAGGGCGTACATGCGTTGCATGATGACAATCGTTTCGCCCAGCTGATCGGCCGCGTTGCGCATGTCGTTCATGCGCTCTTTCTGAAACTGCATGGTCTGCTGCATGCCGGCCATCTGCATGCTGAGCATGTAGGGTATTGTCGCGTGGTCGATCGGGGTTCCCTGCGGCCGCGTTATGGCCTGCACCCGAGACACTCCCGGGACCGCCTGAATTCCTTTGGCTAGTTTATTCAATATCAGAAAGTCGGCTGAATTCCGCAAATCGTGATCGGCCTCGATCAACAGCACCTCGGGTGCCGACATCCGTGACTGCGGGAAGTGCCGCGCCGCGGCCGCATACCCCTGATTGGCGGCGATGTTCTTGGGGATGTACTGCTGGTCGTTGTAGCTGGGCTGGTATCCGGGCAGCGTCAAGAGCCCGATCAGCGCGACGGCCAGCGTCGCGACGAGAATCGGCGCGGGCCAGCGGACGATGGCCGTTCCCACTCGCCGCCAGCCACGAACCTTGAGCTTCCGCTTGGGGTCGAAGAGACCGAACCGGCCGCCCACGGAAATGACGGCGGGAACCAGCGTGAGCGCGACCGCGACCGCCACCAATGTGCCCACGGCACAAGGCACGGCGAGCGTTCGGAAGACGGGCAGCCGGGTGAAGGTCAGGCAATAGACGGCCCCGGCGATTGTCAATCCCGAGGCCAGCACGACGGGAGCGACACCACGGTAGGTGGTGTAGAAGGCGGTTTCCCGGTCCTCGCCGGCCTGGCGCGCTTCTTGATACCGGCCGGTGAAGAAGATGCCGTAATCCATTCCGGCCGCGATCCCAATGGATACCAGCAGGTTGACGGCAAACGTCGTCAGGCCCACCAGCTGGTGCTCGCCGAGGAACGCGACAATCCCTTGGGCCACCTGCAGTTCCATCCCAACCATCACCAACAACAGAACGACGGTGACGATCGAGCGGTAGACGAGAAGCAACATGGTGCAGATCACCGCGAGGCTGACGAACGTCATTGTGGCGAGCGTTCTGTCGCCGCTCTGGCTCATCTCCGTGACGAGCGCCGCTGGACCGGTGACATAGACCCGGATGCCAGGCGGCGGCGGCGTCCGGTCGACGATGTGGCGGAGCGCCGCCACCGATTCGTTGCCTGACGTCTCGCCGGGGTTGCCGGTCAAATTCACTTGCACGTAGGTGGCCTTGCCGTTGGCGCTTTGCGCCGCTCCCGCCGTCAGCGGGTCGCCCCAGAAATTCTGGACGTGTTGCACGTGCTTCGTGTCGTCGTCGAGTTGGCGAATCAAGCGGTCGTAGTACTGGTGGGCATCGCTGCCAAGGGGTTGCTGTCCCTCCAGGACGATCATCGCCAAGCTGCCGGACGAGGATTCGTGGAAGTCTTCGTTGACCCGCTGCATCGCTGTAAACGACGGCACGTCCGGAGGATTCAGCGATACCAGATGTTCTTTTTCGACCTGGTCCAGCGGCGGGGCGGCGAGGTGCACGATGGCGATCATCGCGAACCACCCCAGGATGACCAACACCGGAAACCGGCGGATCGACCGCGCTACGAATGGTTGCGCCGCATGTCCGCTGCCGATCTCGTCGTCGCTCATGCGGCCTTCAGCATGCAGAAGGTGTAGGCGTGCACGTCTTGCTGCGTCTTCTCGGCCTTTACCACACCGTCGATAAGAATGCGGCAGCCGATACTGTCGGTATCCCCTTGCGCCGCAACATTTCCGGCGCCGGTTGCCCCGGTGACCGCGAATTCCAGCGACCACGGCAGGGGGACTCCGCGAAGAAACTGCGGGTCACCGTTGTCGTCGAAGTAGCTGATGTCTGCCACGGTGCCGGGTGGCCCGAAGACTTCGTACGTCAGGTGCTTGGGATTGAACGGCTTGGCGTCATCCTTTCCGGTGTCGGCATACGAGACGTGTTTCTCCGAGCCGAAGGCGCCGTGCAGCCGCGCCACGGTGAACCCGCCAGCGCAGATGACCACCAGTAGCACCAGCGGAATCCACACCCTCTTCAAAGCCGTCAGGATCGTTCGGGATCCGCGGCGTGCCCGTGGTGCGGGTGGCCGGCGTTCCGCACCTCGGCCGACCTTGGGAGGCGCCGCGGTGGTCACTTCGGGCCGCGCTTCGGCGACGTCGCGCACAGCACGTTCGACCACCGCACCCCCAAGTCCCCACCCAGTGTTTTCGCCGCCGTGATCTGGGCCGCTCGAACAAGCGACCCCGCAGCGTCGGCGCACTTCGACGTTATCACCGGATTCGGTGGGCGTCGCAGGCTAACCGTGCACAGGTCATTTGCCATAGACCAGCGCTATCTGTATGAGAGGGGCCGAGGTCGCGGCGGTAATGCGCGTGACATTGTTCACGGTTTACCGGAAAAGCCGCTTACCAAACGCACTTTCCGAACCCCCCGGACGTGGCCTTTGACGCCCGTTGTGCATTATGGTTCGGAACCATTCATCTCGGTTATGTGGGCGGGAGAACCGATGAGCACCAATCCGTTCGACGACGACAATGGCAGTTTTTTCGTCTTGGTAAATGACGAGGAGCAACACAGCCTGTGGCCGACCTTCGCCGACGTCCCTGCCGGCTGGCGGGTCGTTTTCGGTGAAGCGGACCGCGCTGCGTGTCTGGAGTACATCGAGGCGAACTGGCCCGACATCCGGCCAAAGAGTCTGCGCGACAGGCTGGCCGAGGCCCGCGGTTCCGATACGTAACGACCCGGGGCGGTCCCACGAGTGCTGTTGTGCGGGTTGGGATTTGGCTAGGGTTTCGCCGCGTCCGCGGCCCTCTTGACTTCCTGAGCGTGAGCCACCTGCTGCGCGCTGTAGCGGATGAGCAGCGCGATCGCCGCGACCAGGAGGATTACCCCGCCAAGCCACCGCAGGCCGTAGGTGTAGCCCTGGTCCAGCGCGTGCAGCTGGGCGGTGGTCATGAACTTCACCGGGCCAGTAGTGCCGCCCGCGTGCAGCGTGCGTGAGGTGATGGCGGCCTGGATGACGGCCAGCACCACCGGTCCGCCGAGGCTGCGCAACATCACCGCGATCGCCGAGGTGGGACCGATTCGATCAACCTCGACGCTGGCGATCAGCGCCAGCACGAGCGGGACGTTGATGACGCCGATACCGATTCCGGCCGCGACAAGCAGGACCACCAGATCGGGGAAGTACGGGATGCCGCGGGTAAACGTCGACGCGTAGAGCACGCCGCCCAGCATGAGGATGCCCCCGACGATTACCACCATCCGCGGTGGGAAGCGCGTCACCAGTTGCGAAGACACCCCCGCACCCACGCTGACGGCGACGGCGAAGGGGATGAAGCCGACGCTCGCGCGCAGCGCGCTGTAGCCCATGATGTCCTGCACATACAGGCTGATCAGCAGGGTCAGGGTGAACAGCACCCCACCGCCGAGAAAGATGATCGCGAACGTGGCCACCCGGTTGCGATCGAGGAACAAGTTGAACGGCACGACAGGGTTCTCGGCGGTGCGCTCCACCACGGCAAATGCCGCAAGAGCAGCCAGGGCGACCGCGCTGCAACCAATCGTGATGGGGGATAGCCAGCCCTTTTCGGGCGCCATCGAGAAGCCGAAGACCACGGCGGTACAGCCCAAGGTGGCCAGCCCAGCACCGGTGGCGTCCAATTTCATCCGCTCTTTCGCGGTCTCGCGCAGCGAGCCGCGGGCCAGAGCGAGCACCGCTATCCCGATCGGCACGTTGACCAGGAACACCAGCCGCCAGGACACCTGCGTCAGCGCCCCGCCGAGCACCAGGCCCAGCACCGAGCTGAGACCGCCGATCGCGCCCAGCACCGCCATCGCGGCGTTGCGTTGCGGGCCCTTCGCGAAGGTCGTCGCCACCAGCGCCATGCCGGTCGGGGCGAGGATCGCGGCGGCCACGCCCTGCAGCAGCCGAGCCACGACGAGGGCGCCCCCGTCCCAGGCGACGCCGCACACCGTCGAGACGATCGTGAACAGCGTGACCCCGACCATGAAGGCGCGCTTGTGCCCGATGGTGTCGCCGAGGCGGCCGCCGAGCAGTATCAGCCCGCCGAAGGTCAGCACGTAGGCGGTGATCACCCAACTCCGCCCGGCATCGGACAGGCCCAGCTCGTTCTGGATCTTGGGGAGCGCGACCACCGCGATCATGCCGTCCATCGTGGCCATCAGCTGCATGCCGCCGATCGCGGTGACCGCAGCGAGGAACCAGGGGGATGGCAACCGGCTCGGGAGATATCTGCTCGTCCGGCCGGGCGTGGTCGGTTCGACGGGCATCGGGCTCGTTTCGCGCGTGGTGTCTGCTTGTGTGCTGCACTGCCAGCTCATCGGAGAGAGTCGGCGTTGCGGATACCCTACGGCAATCCCACGGCGGGCTAGCCCCGATGCGATGAATCGCGCTTTCTGCGACGGCTCACCGAATCGGAGTGAACTCGAGGTGCAGTTCCTTGAGTCGCCGGAACAGAAAGGTGCTGTCCCATTTGAGCCGACGATCTCCGGCGGGACCGTGCTCAGCCTCCGACAGCCGAATGTCGGCCATCCTCTCAAGGATTCGCGCCAGGCTCACCCGCACTTCGGCGCGGGCAATAGGAGCGCCCGGACAAGTGTGCACGCCACGGCCAAATGCGATGTGTTGCAAAATGTTTGGTCGGTCGAGGCGAAATTCGTTCGGCTCTTCGAACCGGGACGGATCGCGGTTGGCCGCGCCGTTCATCACCAGCACGCTGGTGCCGGCCGGCACGTCGACGTCGCCGATCTTGGTGTTGCGCCGCGCCAGGCGGAAATTCGATTTGATCGGGCTTTCGAAGCGCAGCATCTCCTCGATGAACGCGGGAATCTTCGAGTCGTCCTGGCGCAGCTGTTCCTGCAGGTCCGGTCGCTCCGCCAGCATCAGCATCGACAGGCTGAGCAGGTCGATCGTGGTGCCGTGGCCCGCGGCGAACATGAACGTGGCAACGCGGGCAACATCTATGGCGTCGGGGGTGGTGCCGTCGGGAAACTTCGCCAGCGCAAGCTCGGTCAGCACGTCATCCTGCGGCTCGCGCCGCCGAGCCTCGATGTATTCGACGAACCACTCCTCTTTCACGCCGACGAAGCCGCTGCGATCGCCTTGGAGCCGGCTGGCCGTCGCGGCGCGGCGAAAACGTGGGCGGTCGGCCTCGGGCACGCCCAGCAAGTCGGCGATCGCGTCGAGCGTGAACGGAAAGTTGTAGTCAATGACGATCTCGCACTTGCCGTCCGCGATGAAGCGGTTGACGTGTTCGTCGGCGAGGCGCCACAGAAATTCCTCGTTGTTCTTGAGCTGCTTCGGCGTGAACAATCGGCTCAACAGCGAGCGATGCGCGGTGTGCCGGGGAGGATCGAACGTGATGAAGTAGTCGCCGAACGTAACCCTGCCGCGGTGCTGCTCGATCAGATCCGAGATGTCCGAGATGCCACTGCTGCCGGTTTGGTTCGGAATGCCCGACCACGGTCCGCTCACGATGTTGCACACCGACAAGCTCTGGTCGGTGTCGCGTTGCGCGGCGACGGCCTCGTCGTACCCCGACACCATCACCACGCCGTGCGTGGGCTCGCGCCAAACCGGGCAACGGCGGAGTGCCTCGTAATACCCATAGGGGTCATCGACGAGTGACTTGTCGGTGAAAAAGTCGAGATTTTCGAGCCCGCTCACTCAGCCTCCGTCTGCGTTGCACTACAAAAGTGTTGCAAGGCAACGTTACGCGCTCGGCGGATCTCGCCGCCGTTGTCGGCCGTCCGCTATCGCTCGGTGATGTTGCGGACGGGCGCCAGTGCGACCTCGTTCACTTCGGCGAAAAGGTCGTTGGTGCGCTCCTGCTCTGCCGCAAGCTTTTCCAACGCGGCGACGGCCCGCCTGAGGAGACCGATCGCTTCCTCGGCGGTTTCTCTCATCTCGGTGAGACCCGGTATCCCCGGTATCAATGCCATCTGATTTTTCCTCCCCCTGCGGGCCACAGCGGCCCTACTCATATTGCTTACATTGTCAGGTCGCGCTGGACGTACCCGGCCACCCCGAGGCCGGCCAGGATCGCGCCGACGAGCAGGAAAACCGCGGTGGCCACCCAGTTGGGCGGTGCGTCGGGCACCGGGGCGAGGTGCGCCATCGGCGACAGGTTGACCACCCAGCCAGGGGGCTTCGCGCTCTGCACGACCAGGTTCACCCCGAACCCCGCCACAACGGGAAGTGCACCGATCGCGATGGTCGCGGACGGCCACCACCCGGCGCCCACCGCAGCCGTCCCCACGGCGAGCAATGCCACCGGCACCGAATTCAACGCACCGGCAACCGCATGGCTCAACTGCAATGGCGCGCCGGTGAGTATGGCGCCGCCCCACAGGGCGATCGCGGCCGACAAATGCAGGGCCACGACCCCGCCCGCGGTGACGATGATCTCGGCGGACATCACCCGCAAGCGCGTAATCGGCTGGGCCAACAGCAGGGTCCATCGACCGGCCCGCTCGTCGTGGACCATCAGGGTGAGACGCATCGCGCAGTACAACCCCGCGATGACCGCGAGAAAGCCGAACAGGGCCGCGGCGAAAACATTCGCCAGGTTGTGGCCGCCGAGCCCAGCGGCGGCGGCCAATTCGGCGAAACGCCGGTTCGTGCGAAACAACTCGAGCAGCCAGGCCAGCGTCGCGCCGATGAAGAAAAAGTAGATGGCGACGCCCGTGGTCCACCAGAGCGTGATCCGCCGGCTGCGACGCAGGGCGAACCCGAAGACCGAGTGCAACAACCGAACTCGTGGACGTCGGCGATCCCGCGCCGCCACCACCCCGTCGCCCAAATCGCGGTGGCGCGCCGCGAACAGGGCCGCGGCGCCCACCACGATCGGGAACGCACCCAGCACGATCAGCGGAAGGATGCGGTTGTCGGCGTAGGGCGCGGCGCGGCTGGTCAGCCCGAACGGAGTGGCCCAGGCCAACCACGCCAGGCGATGTGAGCCATCGGCGACCATGCGCATCAGCACGCTTGCGCCCAGAGCCGCGGCGGCTAGGCCGGTGGCGCCGGCTCGCGTCGACATGACCTGCGCGGCCAGCAGCGCGGTCGTCGCGAAAGTCAAAGCGACGCCGGCGATTCCGGTCGCATGAATCAGCGCCCCGGTGGGTCCGGTACGCGCCGCCAAAAGACCCGCCGCGACGGCCGCGCCGATCAGCGCCGCGGATCCACCGAGGGCGGCCAGGCAGCGGACCATCACGTCGGGCATGTGCAGGCGTCCCGCGAGCAGCAGATCCCAGCGGCCGGCATCCTCCTCACCGCGGCTGATGCGGGTGGCGGCAAGCACGATCCAGAGGCTCGCGAACAGCGACAGGGGCAGGCCGGTTCGCCACACGGTGAATCCGCCGGGGTCGTCGAGCGCGACCGGTGGACCCGACAAGATCCGGATGGCGGGATTTTCCGAAAGTGCGCGCAGGGCCGAGGTATCAAGGATGTTGCTGATCGGTTTGTATTGGCTGGCCGCCAGCGCAGACATGCCTCCGCAGATCAGCGCGACCGCCACGGCGCCGAAGCGCAGCTGTCGCACGGTCAGTCGGCTCACCGCGCGGCCCGGGGCGGGCCGGGGACCGGACAGCGTAGCGGCCCTCACCGGTCAGCCTTGCCGTAGTAGTCGAGAAAAATCTCTTCGAGCGTCGGTTCGTGCATCGTGAGCGCGGTGATGTCGGCGGCGGCGAGTGCTTGCAGCGCGGGCACCGGCGAGCCACTCAGGCTGAACCGCAACCGATTCCCGGTCAGCTGTTCGACGCCGGAAACACCCACAACGTCGCGCAACGCGGGTTGCTCACCCCGGTACGACACCTCGACCACGGTCCGGCGCAGCCGCCGCAAATCTGCGATGCCGTCAATTTCCACCAACCGCCCGGCCCGTAGAATCCCCACCCGGTCGCACACGGCTTCCACCTCGGCCAGCTGGTGCGAGCTGAGGAACACGGTCTGGCCGCGCTTGCGCGCTTCGGCGACGCAGCCGCGAAACTCCCTTTCCATCAACGGATCCAGCCCGCTCGTCGGCTCGTCGAGCACCAGCAGCGCAGCCCGCGTCGCGAATGCCGCAACCAGGGCCACCTTTTGCCGGTTACCGGTCGAATAGGTCCTGGCCGGCTTGTCGAGGTCGAGATCGAATCGGTCCACCAACTCATCGCGGTACGCCGTGTCGACCCCGGCGCCCACATTGGCGAGCAACTCGAGGATTTCGGCGCCCGTCAGGGCCGGCCACAGCGCGACATCAGCGGGCAGGTAAGCCATGTGACGATGCGATCGCCGGACGTCACCCGCGGCGCAGCCGAATATCTCCGCACTGCCCGCGGTCGGGCGAATCAATCCGAGCAGCAGGCGGATCGTGGTCGACTTGCCGGCACCGTTGGGCCCCAGGAATCCGAACACCTCGCCGGGCTCGACGGAAAAACTCAGATTCTCGACGGCCACCACACCGCCGAACCGCTTGGTCAGACCGTCGACCCGGATGGCGGGACAGGAACCAGTGTGTGCGGCGGACTCCACGCCTGAAGGTTAGGGCACCCGAAGCAAAACCCTCTCGGCCCGAGGTGACAGACGATCGCTCAAACCGGCCCGCACGCAGCACGAAGAGGGTCACGGGGGCCTTGCCCACGTTTCGAGCCCATTGACCGGGGGAACACCCCCTGAGCATTGATGTCGGCCTGGAGTACCCCTCGTAGGCCGGATCCGGGAGCTGCGAAAACTGGACCGACGCTACAAACCTGCCGCACAGTTTGCTCAAAGGGTTGCTCCGGTCGACTTTATGGTCGGTCGAGCCAATGAGTATCGACCCCATCGTCCGGCTCGTTTCGGGCAAGATGGCAATATATCGCGTTGCCAGGCTCTGCCGATGCTCCTGGCGCATGGCGAGGGGTTTTCCCCGACGTCTAATGCGCTGCATGACGGGACTTCATCGGCTAGAACTGGCATAGCAGGGGATCTTGGGGGGCACTGGGATCTTGGGGGGGTGTATGAGTCGCGCTGACCGGACGTTTCCACTGACGCGGGGGCAGCTAGATATCTGGCTCGCGCAGGAAACGGGCGGTTTCGGTGCGAAGTGGCAACTCGGCGAACTTTTGCGAGTCGAAGGCACGCTAGACGCCGGTTTGCTCAAGCAAGCGATCGTCCAAGCGGTGCGCGAGGCTGAGCCACTCAGAGCTGCCTTTTTCAAAATTGACGGCCAGGTTCTTCAGACACCGCTTGACTATCCGGATATCGAGCTCGCTCGCTACGATCTCGCCGACTCGGCGGACCCTGCACAGGACGCCAATCGGTTGGCGTCGTCGATCCAACGCACGCTAATGCCGCTCGACGGCCCGCTGTTCAAATTTGCGCTGTTTGAAACACACGCGGACGAATGCTATTTGTTCGCATGCTGCCACCACATTGTGGTGGACGGCATTGGCGTCACCCTGGTCTGCCATCGGATCGCCGACATCTACTCGGCCATGGCGCAGGGCGGGCCCGTTCCGCCCGCATTTTTTGGAACGTTGCGCGATCTCATCGACGCAGAATCGCAATACGAGGCGTCCCCCGACTATCTCGAGGATCAGGCCTACTGGACGAAAAATCTTCCGCCGGAAGGCGAGCCGCGCTACCGGTTGGCGGCCGCGGCCGAGCGCGACGGACAGCCGTCCGCGCCGGTGCAGCTCGACCCCGCGGCCGTCGCCGGGATACAGGCGTTGTCGCAGGCCTTGGGGGTACGTCGGTCGTCGGTGATCACTGCCGCGTGCGCGCTGCTGGTGCGCGCGTTCGACACCGAGAGCCCAGAGGTGGTGCTCGACTTTCCGGTGAGCAGGCGGGTGGCTCCGCAGGCGCAGATGGTGCCCGGAATGATTTCCGGGTTCGTCCCACTGGTCCTGCAAACGTCGCCGGGGACGGCGGTTGTCGACTTTTGTCGACGGGTGGACACGCGAATGCGGGAAGCGCTGCAGCACCAGCGGTTTCCGGTCCACGCTATTGACTACAAGGCGAGTCTGCGTGGCTCCGGGCAAGCCTCGAACCGCGTTGTCGTCAACTTCATTCCGGCCACACACACCGGCTTTTTTGACGGGGCCGCAACAACCGGAACACTGACCCATGCCGGCCCGGTCGAGTTCGGTTTGGTCTTTTTCAAGGACGAAGATCAGCTGTTTCTGAGCACCGTGGGTGCTGGACAATTCTTTCCGCATTGCGATGTCCGCGAATTAGCAGGGCGGCTGGAGCGCGTACTGGTGGCGATGGCCGCCGATCCGCAGCGGTCATTGTCGTCGGTGGATTTACTCGACGAGCCCGACCGGGCGCGGCTGGATCGGTTCGGCGGGCGCGCCCTGTTGACCGGGCCGGCGGCCGCGCCGTTGTCGGTTCCGGCTTCGTTTGCCGCCCAGGTTGCGCGCACGCCCGAGGCGGTGGCGATCACCGACGCCGGGCGTTCGATCTCTTATCGCGAATTGGAGGAGACGTCGAACCGGTTGGCGCGCAAGCTCGTTGATCTGGGTACGGGTCCGGGTCAGTATGTGGCGCTGCTGTTTTCGCGGTCGGCCGAGGCGGTCGCGGCGATGCTGGCGGTGCTCAAGACGGGAGCAGCGTACCTGCCGCTGGATCCGGCGGTGCCGTCGGCGCGAATGGAGTTCATGCTCGCCGATACCGCACCGACGGTGGCGGTGACGACGTCGGACCTCGCGGGTCGTCTCGAGGGCTCTGGGGTGGTGGTGCTTGACGTCAACGATGCCGGCCTTGACGGGCGCTCAGATGGGTGCTCAGACGGTGCAGTGCCGGCGCCGGAGCCCGACGATGTGGCGTATCTCATCTACACCTCGGGCACAACCGGTGCGCCCAAGGGGGTGGCGGTTAGCCACGGCAGTGTGACGCGGTTGATCGGCTCGTTGGACGAGCGGCTGCCGGCGGCCGGGGTGTGGACGCTGTGCCATTCGCTGGCGTTTGACGTGTCGGTGTGGGAGATCTTCGGCGCGCTGCTGCGCGGGGGTCGGCTGGTGGTGGTGCCCGAACCGGTGGTGCTCGCCGCGGAGGAGTTCCATGCCCTGCTGACCGCCGAGCGGGTCACCGTGTTGACCCAGACCCCGTCGGCATTGGCCGCGCTGCCCCAGCACGGGTTGGGCGACACCGCGCTGGTGGTGGTCGGTGAGGCGTGTCCGGTGGAGGTGGTGGATCGGTGGGCGCCGGGGCGGTTGATGGTCAACGCCTACGGTCCGACCGAGACGACCATGTGTGTGGCGATCAGTGCCCCGCTGACCCCCGGGAGCGGGGTCGTGCCGATCGGGTCGCCGGTGGCCGGGGCGGCGCTGTTCGTGTTGGACCGGTGGTTGCGTCCGGCGCCGGTGGGTGTGGTGGGGGAGTTGTATGTGGCCGGCACCGGTGTCGGGGTCGGGTATCTGGGCCGGGCCGGGTTGACAGGGTCGCGATTTGTGGCGTGCCCGTTCGTTGGGGCGGGGCAACCTGGACAGCGGATGTATCGCACCGGGGATTTGGTGCGTTGGGGTGTCGATGGGCAGCTGCAGCATCTGGGCCGCGCCGATGAGCAGGTCAAGGTGCGCGGGTACCGCATCGAGCTCGGCGAGATCCAGGCGGTGTTGAGCGGACTGGACGGCGTGGAGCAGGCGGTGGTGCTGGCTCGCGAGGACCGTCCGGGCGACAAGCGGCTGGTCGGCTACGTCACCGGGACCGCGGACCCCGCCGAGATCCGCGCCGAGCTCGGCCAGCGGATACCGGAGTACATGATCCCGGCGGCCGTGGTGGTCCTCGATGCGCTGCCGCTGACCGTCAACGGCAAGCTCGACACCCGCGCCCTGCTGGCACTGCAAGCCCAGGACGTTGATCGGTACCGGACACCGGATAACGCGATCGAGGAAATCCTGGCCGGCATCTACGCCGAGGTGCTGGGGCTCGACCGGGTCGGGGTGGACGACTCGTTCTTCGACCTGGGCGGCGACTCGCTGCTCGCCATGCGCCTGACCGCGGCGATCAAGACCTCGCTGGGCGCCGACATCGCGGTGCCCACCGTGTTCGACGCGCCCACGGTTGCCCAGTTGGCCCTGCACGTCGGCGAGGGTTCGCCGCGGCTGGAGCCGCTGGTGGCCCGCGACCGGCCGGCGGTGGTGCCGTTGTCGTATGCCCAGCAGCGGCTGTGGTTCGTCGAGCAGTTGCACGGGCCTTCGACGGTGTTCAACATGGCGACCGCACTGCGGCTCGACGGGCGCCTGGACGCCGAGACGCTGCGCGCGGCGCTGGCCCACGTGGTCGGCCGTCATGAGAGCCTGCGCACCCTGTTCGTGTCGCCGGACGGGATCCCCCAGCAGCTGGTGCTGCCGGCCGAGCGCGCCGAATTCGGTTGGGAGGTCATCGATACCGCGGGCTGGCCGGACGGGTCGGTTGGTCGGCTAGCTGAGGCCATCGACGCGGCGGCGAGTCACACATTCGACCTGAGCATTGAGATGCCTTTGCGCGCAACCCTTTTCCGCATCACCGAAGACGAGCATGTGCTGGTGGCCGTGTTGCACCACGTCGCCGCGGACGGCTTGTCGATCGCGCCGTTGTTACGGGATCTTGCGGTGGCCTACGCCAGCCGGCGCGCCGGGCGCGCACCCGAGTGGGCGCCGCTGCCGGTGCAGTACGTCGACTACACGCTGTGGCAACGCGCGCTGCTCGGCGATCTGGCCGACAGCGACAGCCCCATCGCTGCCCAGCTTGCCTATTGGGAGCGCGCGCTGGCCGGGATGCCCGAGCGGCTGCAGTTGCCGACCGATCGGCCCTACCCGCCGGAGCCCGACCAGCGTGGCGCCACCGTCGTCGTGGACTGGCCGGTGGAGTTGCAGCAACAGGTCGCGCGGGCGGCTCGCGAGCACAATGTGACCAGCTTCATGCTGGTTCAGGCCGCGTTGGCGGTGCTGCTGTCGAAGCTCACCGCCAGTCCCGATGTGGCCGTTGGGTTTCCGATCGCCGGCCGGAGCGACCCCGCATTGGACGATCTGGTCGGCTTTTTCGTCAACACGCTGGTGCTGCGGGTCGACGTGGCCGGCGATCCCACCGGCGTCGAGCTGCTGGCGCAGGTGCGCGAACGCAGCCTGGCCGCATACGAGCACCAAGATGTGCCCTTCGAGGTGCTGGTCGAGCGGCTCAACCCGACCAGGTCGTTGGCCCATCACCCGCTGATCCAGGTGGTGATGGGTTGGCAGTTCGCCGGGGACAGCGATCCAGCGGCCAAGCTGGACCTGGGTGACCTCCAGGTCACGTCGATGCCGGTGGAAATCCGCACCGCCCGTATGGATTTGACGTTCGCCCTGGCCGAACGCGTCGGCGAGGCCGGTGAGCCCGCCGGGATCGGCGGCACGGTGGAATTCCGCACCGACGTGTTCGACGCGGCCAGCATCGAGGTGTTGATCGAGCGGTTGCGGCGGGTCTTGCAGGCGCTGACCGCCGACCCGACGCGGCGGGTGTCGTCCATCGATGTGCTGGACCCAGCCGAGCACGCCCGGCTGGCGCAGCTGGGGCACACCGCGGCGTTGACGGCTCCCGCGCCCGCGCCGGCGTCGATCCCGCAGGCGTTCGCCGAACGGGTGGCCGCGACGCCGCAGGCGCCGGCGATCACCGACGGTGAGCGTTCAATCAGCTATGCGGAACTCGACGACGCGTCGAACCGGTTGGCGCACAAGCTGATTGCGCGGGGTACGGGTCCGGGAGAGTGCGTGGCGCTGCTGTTCACGCGCTCGGCCGAGGCGGTCGTGGCGATGCTGGCGGTGCTCAAGACCGGCGCGGCGTATCTGCCGCTGGATCCGGCGGTGCCGGCGGCCCGGATGGACTTCATCCTCGCCGATGCCGCACCGAGCGCGGCGATCACCACGGCGGATCTCCGTTCGCGGCTGGACGGGCATGGCACTGCCGTGATCGATGTCGAGGACGCCGCTGTCGACACCGGGTTTGACACCAGCACGCCCCTGCCGGCACCCGACCCGAACCAGATCGCCTACCTGATCTACACCTCGGGCACCACCGGTGTGCCCAAGGGGGTGGCGGTCACCCACCGCAACGTCACCCAGCTGTTGGGCTCGTTGGACGAGCGGCTGCCCGCGGCGGGCGTGTGGCCGCTGCGTCATTCGTTGGCGTTCGACGTGTCGGTGTGGGAGATCTTCGGTGCGCTGCTGCGCGGGGGGCGGCTGGTGGTGGTGCCCGAACCCGTGGTGGCCGCCGCGGAGGAGTTCCACGCGCTGCTGGCCGCCGAGCAGGTCACCGTCCTGACCCAAACCCCGTCGGCGTTGGCCGCCCTGCCCGAACACGGGCTGGGCGACACCGCGCTGGTGGTGGTCGGCGAGGCGTGTCCGGTCGAAGTGGCCGATCGGTGGGCGCCGGGGCGGTTGATGGTCAACGCCTACGGCCCGACCGAGACGACGATGTGCGTGGCGATCAGCGCCCCGCTTGCCGCCGGAGCCGGGTCGGTGCCGATCGGTACTCCCGTGGCCGGAACGGCGCTGTTCGTGCTGGACCGGTGGCTGCGCCCGGTGCCCGCGGGCGTGGTCGGCGAGTTGTACGTGGCCGGCGGCGGCGTCGGCGTCGGGTATCTGGGCCGGGCCGGGCTGACCGGATCGCGGTTCGTCGCATGCCCGTTCGTTTGCGCGGGGCAACCGGGACAGCGGATGTATCGCACCGGGGATTTGGTGCGTTGGGGCGTCGACGGGCAGCTGCAGCATCTGGGCCGCGCCGACGAGCAGGTCAAGATTCGCGGCTACCGCATCGAACTCGGCGAGGTCCGGTCGGCGCTGGCGGGGCTGGACGGCGTCGAGCAGGCGGCGGTGATCGCCCGCGAGGACGCCCCCGGGGTGAAGCGTCTGGTCGGCTACGTCGTCGGGGCCCCCGGCCTGCTGGACCCGGCCGCGGTTCGTGCGCAACTCGGCGATCGGCTGCCCAGCTACATGGTTCCGGCGGCGGTCGTGGTGTTGGACGAGTTGCCGTTGACGGTCAACGGCAAGCTCGACACCCGCGCCTTGCCCGCACCGGAATACGTTGGCGCCGAGCAGTATCGGGCCCCAGAGGGCGCGATCGAAAAGATCCTGGCCGGCATCTACGCCGAGGTGCTGGGGCTGGAGCGGGTCGGGGTGGACGACTCCTTCTTCGACCTGGGCGGCGACAGCATCCTGTCGATGCAGGTGGTATCCCGGGCCCGGGCCGCGGGTCTGGCGTGTCGGCCGCGCGATGTCTTCGTCGAGCAGACCGTGGAAAGGCTGGCCCGACTGGCGCGGGTCACCCGTGACGCCGACGAGAATGCCCCGACCGATGAGGGCGTCGGGCCGCTGCCGGCGACTCCGATCATGCGCTGGCTGGCCGGCGTGGACGGCCCCACAGGGCAGTTCAATCAGGCGCTGGTGGTGCGCGCGCCCGCCGGCGTCACCGAGGCCGACGTGGTGGTCGTGCTGCAGGCCCTGCTGGATCGGCACGCCATGCTGCGGCTGCGCGTGGACGCGGACGAGGCCGGCGGGGTCTGGTCGTTGACGGTGCCCGAACCCGGCGCGGTCGACGCCCGCTCATGCCTGCGCGCCGTCGACGAGTTGTCGGATGCGGCGGTGGTGACGGCGCGCTCGCGGTTGGATCCGGCCGCCGGGGTGATGCTCAGCGCACTGTGGGTGGCCGCGACGGGTGAGTTGGCGATGATCGTTCATCACCTGGCCGTCGACGCGGTGTCATGGCGAATCCTGTTGGAAGACTTGAACATTGCCTGGGGTCAACGCCGGCTCGGGAAACCCGTGGACCTGCCGGCGGGCGGCACGTCGTTCGCCCGGTGGGCGTCGCTGCTGGCCGAGCGGGCCTACGCGCCGGAAGCGGTGCAGCTCGCCGAGGCGTGGCGTCAGGTGGCGGCGGCGCCCGCGGTGGTGCCGGCGCCGCAACCGGCGGTGGACACCTACGCCTCGGCGGGCCAGTTGACGGTGTCGTTGGACGTCGACACCACCCGGGTCCTGCTGGGTGAGGCGCCGGCGGCGTTTCGCGCTGGCGTGCAAGACATTCTGTTGATCGCGTTCGCGCTTGCCTGGACCCAATTCCTGGGCACCGGCGCGACGCGGATCGGCATCGATGTGGAGGGCCACGGCCGCCACGAGGAACTGGGACCGCACATCGACCTGTCCCGCACCGTCGGGTGGTTCACCGCCAAGTACCCGGTGTCGCTCGGCGTCGGCGGGCTGTCCTGGGCGCAGGTCACCTCCGGCGATTCCGCGCTGGGGGCGGTGATCAAACACGCCAAGGAACAGCTGCGCGCCCTCCCGGAGCCGCTGACCTACGGCCTGTTGCGCTACCTGAATACCGACATCGATCTGGGCGGCTCCGAGCCGCTGATCGGATTCAACTACCTGGGGCGGTTGGGCGCCCCCGCGCAGACTGCGGCCGCCAACGAGCTATGGCAGATCCGCCCCGACGGCATGGAGTTGACCCACGCCGCCGCGGCGGTGCCAATGCCGTTGCCGCACACCGTGGAACTCAACGCCGGAACGGTGGACGCCGAAGCCGGCCCACATTTGCAGGCCAATTGGACGTGGGCGCCGTCGGCAATCGACGGCGCCCACGTCCACCTGCTGAGCCGGCTGTGGTTCGAGGCCCTGGCCGGCATCTGCGCTCACGTGCGGGGCGGTGGTGGTGGCCTGACGCCGTCGGATATTGCGCCGGCCCGGCTGAGCCAGCGGCAGATCGACGAGCTGGGCCAGCGGTTTGCGATCGCCGATATCTTGCCGTTGACCCCGCTGCAGCAGGGGCTGCTCTTCCACGCCCGCACCGCGACGGCCGGCGACGATGTGTACGCGGCGCAGCTGGACCTGGCGTTGAGCGGCGCCCTGGATCAGGATCGGTTGCGCGACGCGGTGCACGTGGTGCTCAACCGCCACCCGCATCTGGCGGCCCGCTTCCCGCGACAGTTCGACGAGCCCGTGCAGATCGTTCCCGCCGACCCCGCGCCGGTGTGGCGCGTCGTCGACCTCGCTAACGGGGATGATGAAGAGGAACAGATTCGGCGGCTGTGCGCCGACGAACGGGCGGCGGTGTGCATGCTGGCCGACGAGCCGGTGTTCCGGGCGGCGCTGATCCGCACCGCCGACGACCGGCACCGGCTGGTGCTGACCAACCACCACATCGTGATGGACGGCTGGTCGCTGCCGATCCTGCTGGGCGAGATCTTTACCGCCTACCGCGGACACCGCCTGCCCGCGGCGGTCCCGTACCGACGGTTCGTCTGCTGGCTCGCCGATCGCGACCTCGATGCCGCCCGCGCCGCCTGGCGGCGGGTGCTCGCCGGCTTCGACACCCCCACCCTGGTCGCGCCGCGGGCCGGATTGGGCAGGGGCGCACGCGGCGAGGCCGCGTTCCGGGTGCCCGCCGAAACGACCCGGGCCATCGGCGAACTCGCGCGCGCACACCACACCACCGTCAACACAGTGCTGCAGGGCGCGTTCGCGCAACTGCTGGCCGCGCTGACCGGTCAGCACGACGTCGCCTTCGGCACCGCCGTCTCCGGCAGGCCGGCCGAATTGGCCGGCGCGGACTCGATGGTGGGGCTGTTCATCAACACCGTGCCGGTGCGGGCGAACATCAGGCCGGCAACCACCACCGTGGACCTGATCGATCAGCTGCAGCGCGCCTACACCGACACCCTCGAGCATCAGCACTTGGCGCTCAACGAGATTCACCGAATCACCGGTCACGACAAGCTGTTCGACACCCTATTCGTGTATCAGAATTTCCCGATCGACGGCGCCGCGCTGTCGGGTGACCAAGAACCGGCCATCACCGCGTTCACTGGCCGCGAATACAACCACTACCCGCTGACGGTGCAGGTCCAGCCGGGCCCCGAACTGAGCCTGCGCGTCGAATACGACACCGATGTGTTCGACGCGGCCAGCGTCGGGGTGTTGGCCGATCGGCTGCAGCGGGTGTTGGCGGCCATGGCCGCCAACGCTGGGCGGAGGCTGTCGTCGGTGGACGCGCTCGGCGCCGGCGAGCACGCGCAACTGGAGGAGTGGGGCCAGCGGTCGGCGCTGACGTCGCCGCCGGCGGCGGCGGTCTCGATTCCGGAGGTGTTCGCGGCGCGGGCCGCGGCGTACCCAGGGGCGGTGGCGGTGACCGATGGGCCGCGTTCGGTCTTGTATCGGGAGCTTGACGAGGCGTCAAATCGGTTGGCGCATGCGCTGATTGGGCGTGGTGCGGGTCCGGGTCAGTGTGTGGCGTCGCTGATGGATCGCTCCGCCGAGGCGGTGGTGGCGATACTCGGCATCGTGAAGACCGGCGCTGCGTATCTGCCGATCGACGCGGGTCATCCCCAGCAGCGGATCGACTTCATGCTGGCCGACTCCGCGCCGATCGCCGCGGTGAGCACCGCCGCGTTGCGGTCGCGGCTGGGCGACGGCGTGCCCGTCGTCGATATCGACGACCCCGCGATCGCGGCCCAGCCCGGCACGGCCCCGGCTTCGGTGACGCCCGCCGAGGTGGCGTACGTGATCTACACCTCGGGCACGACGGGGGTGCCCAAGGGGGTCGGCATCACCCACGCGAACGTGACCCGGCTGATCGGGTCGCTGGATGAGCGGCTGCCCGAGGCCGGGGTGTGGCCGCTGTGTCACTCGCTGGCGTTCGACGTGTCGGTCTGGGAGATCTTCGGTCCGCTGCTGCGCGGCGGACGGCTGGTGGTGGTGCCCGAGGAGGTGGTGGCCGCCCCGGACGACTTCCATGGGTTGCTCGCCGCCGAGCAGGTCACCGTCCTGACCCAGACCCCGTCCGCGCTGGCGGCCCTGGATCCCGCCGGCCTACAGGCGCCGGCTTTGGTCGTCGTCGGTGAGGCGTGCCCGGCCGAGGTGGTGGATCGCTGGGCGCCCGGGCGCACCATGATCAACGCCTACGGCCCGACCGAGACGACGATGTGCGTGGCGATCAGCGCGCCGCTGCGCGCGGGCGGCGGCGCGGTGCCGATCGGGTCGCCCGTGAACGGGGCCGCGCTGTTCGTGCTCGACGGGTGGTTGCGTCCGGTGCCGGCGGGGTCGGTCGGCGAGTTGTATGTGGCCGGTTCCGGTGTGGGCGTTGGGTATTCGGGACGGGCAGGCCTGACCGGGTCGCGGTTCGTGGCATGCCCCTTCGGCGCACCCGGGCAACGCATGTACCGCACCGGGGATCTGGTGTCCTGGGGCGCCGACGGGCAGTTGCGGTACGCCGGGCGCGCCGACCAGCAGGTCAAGATCCGCGGGTATCGCGTCGAGCTGGGCGAGGTCCGTGCGGCGCTGGCCGGCCTGGACGGCGTCGAGCAGGCCGTGGTGATCGCCCGCGAGGACCGCCCGGGCGACAAGCGCCTGGTCGGGTACGTCACCGGCAGACCAGACCCGGCCAGCATCCGCGCCGCGGCGGCGCAGCGGCTGCCGGCCTACATGGTTCCCGCCGCCGTCGTCGTCCTCGACACGCTGCCCCTGACGCCCAACGGCAAGCTCGACACCCGAGCCCTGCCCGCACCCGAATACACCGACGGCGACCGCTACCGGGCCCCGTCCGGCGCCGTCGAGGAGATCCTTGCCGGCATCTACGCCCAGGTGCTGGGGCACGAGCGGGTCGGCCTCGACGACTCCTTCTTCGACCTCGGCGGCGACTCCCTCTCGGCGATGCGCCTGATCTCGGCGATCAACGCCGGCCTGAACGCCGACCTTCCGGTGCGCACCCTGTTCGACGCGCCCACGGTTGCCCAGCTGGCGTCGCGCCTCGGCGAGGGCGGTGGAAGCCGGCTCACGCCGCTGGCGCCGGTGCAGCGGCCCGCGGTGGTGCCGCTGTCGATTGCCCAAAACCGGTTGTGGTTCCTGGACCAGTTGCAGGGGCCCTCACCCGTCTACAACCTGGTGGCGGGGCTGCGGTTGACGGGACGCCTGGATACCGATGCCTTGGCCGCGGCGCTGGTCGATGTGATCGGCCGTCAGGAGAGCCTGCGCACACTGTTCGTCGCGACCGACGGGACACCGCAGCAGGTGGTCGTGCCCGTCGATCAAGCCGGCATCGGGTGCGACATGGTCGACGCGACCGCCTGGTCGACGACCCAGTTGGAAGAGGCGGCGGTCGACGCGGCGCGTTACACGTTCGACCTGAGCGCCGAGATCCCTTTGCGGGTAACACTTTTCCGCGTTGCCGACGACGAGCATGTGCTGGTGGCCGTGCTGCACCACATCGTCGCCGACGGCGGGTCGATCACCCCACTGGTAGCGGATCTGGGCGCGGCCTATGCCAGCCGGTGCGCCGGACAGGCCCCGGATTGGGCCCCGCTGGCGGTGCAGTACGCCCATTACACGCTGTGGCAGCGCGCGCAGCTGGGCGACATGGCCGACGGCGAGAGCCCGATCGCGGCGCAGCTTGCCTACTGGGAGCGGGAGCTGGCCGGGCTGCCCGACCGGCTGCAGTTGCCCACCGATCGGCCCTACCCCCCGGTCGCTGAGCACCGCGGCGCCAGCGTCGTCGTGGACTGGCCGGCTGAGTTGCAGCAGCAGATCCGTCGCACCGCCCGCGAGCACAACGCGACCAGTTTCATGGTGGTGCAGGCCGCCCTGGCCGTGCTGCTGGCCAAGCTCAGCGCCAGCAACGACGTGGCCGTGGGCTACGCGATCGCCGGGCGCGGTGACCCCGCGCTCGACGAGCTGGTCGGCTTCTTCGTCAACACCTTGGTGCTGCGGGTGCAACTGGCCGGCGACCCCACCGTCGGCGAGCTGCTGGGTCAGGTGCGCCGACGCGGGCTGGCCGCCTTCGAGCACCAGGATGTGCCCTTCGAGCTTCTAGTCGAGCGGCTCAACCCCACCCGAAGCCTGACCCATCACCCGCTGTTCCAGGTGGCGGTGGACTGGCAGAGCAACCAGCCCGCCGAACTGGCCCTGGGGGATTTGCTCGTCACCGCGGTGCCGGTGGAGACCCGCACGGCCCGAATGGATTTGATGTTTTCCTTCGCCGAACGCTTCGGCGAAACCGGTGAGCCCGCAGGGGTTTCCGGAGCGGTGGAGTTTCGCACCGACGTGTTCGACGCGGGCACCGTCGAGGCGCTGGTGGGGCGGCTGGAGCGGGTGTTGGCGGCGATGGCCGCCGACCCGGCGCGGCGGCTGTCGTCGATCGACGTGCTCGATTCCGGTGAGCATGCGCGGTTGGCGCAGTGGGGTCAGCGGTCGGCCCTGACTGCGCCGGCTCCGACGGCGTTCTCGATTCCTCGCGTGTTCGCCGAGCGGGTGGCGGCGGCGCCGGAGGCGGTGGCGGTGACCGACGGCGCGCGTTCGGTGACCTATCGCGAGCTCGACGAGGCGTCAAATCGGTTGGCGCATACGCTGATTGGGCGCGGCGCCGGCCCAGGCCATCGCGTGGCGCTGGTGGTCGAGCGTGGCGTCGAGGCGGTGGTGGCCGTATTCGGAGTGCTCAAGACCGGCGCCGCCTACGTGCCGATCGATGCGGCCCTCCCGCGGGAGCGGATCGGTTTCATGCTCTCCGATTCCGCGCCGGTGCTGGCGGTGTGCACGGCCAAGCTGGCGTCCCGGGTGGGCGAGGCCGTGCCGGTGATCGACGTGGCCGACCCCGCGCTGCGGGCGCAGCCGGCGACCGCGCCCGGGTCGGTGGCCGCCGGCGAGGTGGCGTACGTGATTTACACGTCGGGCACGACGGGCGTCCCGAAGGGGGTGGCGGTCACCCACGCGAACGTGACGCGGTTGATCGGGTCGCTGGATCAGCGATTGCCGACCGGCGGGTCGTGGCCGCTGTGCCATTCGCTGGCGTTCGACGTGTCGGTGTGGGAGATCTTCGGCGCGCTGTTGCGTGGGGCTCGGCTGGTGGTGGTGCCCGATGCGGTGGCGGCCTCGCCCGAGGAGTTCCACGCGCTGCTGACCGACCAGGGGGTCACCGTCTTGACTCAGACCCCGTCAGCGTTGGCCCTGCTGCCGAACCGCGGCATGGAAGACACCGCCGTGGTGGTGGTGGGTGAGGCGTGCCCGGCGGAGGTGGTCGACCGGTGGGCGCCGGGCCGGGTGATGGTCAACGCCTACGGCCCGACCGAGACGACGATGTGCGTGGCGATCAGCGCGCCGCTGAAGGGCGGGCCCTCGGGTGCGGTGCCGATCGGCTCGCCGGTGGTCGGGGCGGCGTTGTTCGTGCTCGACGCGTGGTTGCGGCCGGTTCCCGCGGGTGTGGTCGGGGAGCTGTACGTGGCGGGCGACGGTGTGGGCGTTGGGTATTGGGGCCGGCCGGGATTGACCGGGTCGCGGTTTGTGGCGTGCCCCTTCGCTGAAGGCGGACAACGCATGTACCGCAGCGGCGATCTGGTGGCGTGGGGCCGCGACGGCCAACTGCGCTACCTCGGCCGCGCCGACGAACAGGTCAAGATCCGCGGGTATCGCATCGAACTCGGTGACGTCCAGGCGGCGCTGGCCGGATTGGACGACGTCGAGCAGGCAGTGGTGATCGCCCGCGAGGACCGCCCGGGCGACAAGCGCCTCGTCGGCTATGCGGTTGGGGCCGTGGGGATCACGCTGGACCCGGCCGCGATCCGCGCCGCGCTGGCCGATCGGCTGCCGGGCTACATGGTGCCGGCGGCGATCGTGGTCCTCGACGCGCTGCCGCTGACGGTCAACGGCAAGCTCGACACCCGCGCGTTGCCGGCACCCAAATACGGCGGCGCCGAGGATTACCGTGCCCCCGACGGCGCCGTCGAGGAAATCCTGGCTGGCATCTACTCCGAGGTCCTCGGCGTCGAACACGTCGGCCTCGACGACTCCTTCTTCGACCTCGGCGGGGATTCCCTGTCGGCGATGCAGGTGGTGACGCGGGCCCGGGCGGCGGGCCTGACGTGCCGGCCGCGCGACATCTTCGTCGAGCAGACCGTCGGCCGGCTGGCCGTCGTCGCCGCGGTGGCCGACGACGCGGCCGTCGTCGACGAGGGCATCGGGCCCGTGCTGGCCACCCCGATCATGCGCTGGCTGCACGACATGGACGGCCCGACCGAACAGTTCAACCAGGCGGTGCTGCTGCAGGCACCCCCGGGAGTGGCCCTGGCCGACGTGGTGGTGTTGATCCAGGCGCTGCTGGACCGCCACGCGATGCTGCGGCTGCGCGTCGACGACGACGGCATGGGGGGCTGGTCGTTGCACGTGCCCGAACCGGGTTCGCTGGATGCGCACAAGTGCCTGCAATCGGTGGACGTGCGGTCGGACGAAGCGGTGCTCGAGGCGCGGTCGCGGTTGGACCCGGCCGCCGGGGTGATGCTCAGCGCGCTGTGGGTGGCCGGTACCGGTTCCGAGGCGAGCGAGCTGGTCATGATCGTCCACCACCTGGCCGTCGACGCCGTGTCGTGGCCAATCCTGTTGGAAGACCTCAACATCGCGTGGGCCCAACACCACGCCGGGCAACCGGTGAACCTGTCGGCGGGCGGCACGTCGTTCGCCCGGTGGGCGGCGCTGCTGGCCGAGCACGCGCACTCGCCCGAGGTGGCGGAGCTGGCCGACGCGTGGCGGGCGGTGGCGGCGACCCCGGCGGTGCTGCCGGCGGTGCAACCGGAGGTGGATACCTACGCCAACGCCGGTCACCTGTCGGTGTCGCTGGACGCGAAGACCACCGAACTGCTGCTGACCGAGGTGCCGGCCGCGTTTCACGCTGGGGTGCAAGACATCCTGCTGATCGCGTTCGCCTTGGCGGTCGCGGAGTTCGCGGGTGGCGCCGCGCGGATCGGAGTTGACGTGGAGGGCCACGGCCGCGCCGAGGACCTGGCCCCCTCGGGCGAGCAGGTCGACCTTTCGCGCACGGTGGGCTGGTTCACCACCAAATACCCTGTGTCCCTTGCGGTCGGGGAACTGTCCTGGGCGCAGGTGACCGCCGGCGGGGCGGCGCTGGGGAAGGTGGTCAAGGACGCCAAGGAGCAGCTCCTCGCCCTTCCCGACGGCCTGACCTACGGCCTGCTGCGATACCTGAACCCCGACATCGACCTGGGCGGGTCGGACCCGGTGATCGGGTTCAACTACCTCGGGCGGCAGGGCGCCGCGGGCGCCTCGGGGGCCGATGCCGCCGCCGGGTCCGGGGAGTTGTGGCGACTGAGCCCGGACAGCATGTCGGTTTCTTCGGCCGCGGCGGCGGTGCCGATGCCGCTGGCGCACACCCTCGAGCTCAACGCCGGAACGTTGGAAAACCCCGACACCGGCCCGCAGCTACACGCGGCCTGGACCTGGGCACCGTCGGCACTCGATGGCGCGCAGGTCGGCCGGCTGAGCCGGCTGTGGCTCGAGGCCCTGGCCGGCATATGCGCGCACGTGCAGAGCGGCGGCGGCGGGTTGACGCCCTCCGATGTAGCGGCCTCGCTCAGCCAAAAGCAGATCGACGAACTGCAGCGGCGATATGCGAATCGCTGACGTACTGCCGCTGACCCCGCTGCAACGGGGGCTGCTTTTCCATGCCCGCACCGCGCCGGCGAGCGACGACGTCTACGCGGTGCAGCTAGCGATCACCGTGACCGGCCCGCTCGACCCCGACCGGCTGCGCGACGCGGTGCACACGGTGATCACCCGGCATCCGCACCTGGCCGCGCTGTTCGACGAAGAGCTCGACGATCCGGTGCAGATCATCCCGGCCGATCCCGCACCGGGCTGGCAGTATGTCGAGCTCGACGGCGAAGATGTCGACGAACAGCTCGAGCGGCTGTGCGCCGCCGAACGTGCCGTGGTGTGCGCGCTGGCCGACGAACCGGCGTTCCGGGCGGCATTGGTCCGCACCGCGCCGGATCGGCACCGGCTGGTGTTGACGAACCACCACATCGTGATGGACGGCTGGTCGCTGCCGATCCTGCTGGGCGAAATCTTCGCCGGCTACTACGGGCACCGCCTGCCCGCGCCCACGCCGTACCGCAGCTTTGTCACATGGCTGAACGGTCGTGATCACGCGGCGGCAAAGGCGGCCTGGCGCAACGCATTAGCGGGCTTTGACACGCCCACACTGGTGGGCCCGCCGGACCGATTGGAACTGGGACGTCGCGTCGCGGAATCGTTCCGGGTGCCCGAGGAGACGACGCGGGCGCTCGGCGAGCTGGCCCGCGCACACCGCACCACGGTCAGCACCGTGCTGCAGGGCGCGTTCGCGCAGGTGTTGTGTTGGCTGACAGGCCAACACGACGTCGTCTTCGGGACCGCGGTCTCGGGCAGGCCGCCGGAGCTGACCGGCGCGGAATCGATGGTGGGGCTCTTCATCAACACGGTGCCGGTGCGGGCGACCATCACGCCGGCCACCACCACCGCCGACTTGCTGCGCCAGCTGCAGGGCACCTACACCGACACCCTGGAACACCAGCACCTGGCGCTCAGCGAGATTCACCGAATCACCGGTCAGGACAAGCTCTTTGACACCCTGTTCGTGTACCAGAGCTATCCGGTCGACACCGCCGCACTGTCGGGCGATCACGAGTTGTCCATCAGCGACGCCGCCGGCCGCGAATACAACCACTACCCGTTGACGGTGCAAGCCCAACCGGGTCGCGAACTGAGCCTGCGCGTCGAATACGACGCCGACGTCTTCGACGCCGTCAGCATTGAAGCGCTCGTCGCACGGTTCCAGCGGGTGCTGGTGGCCATCACGGCCGACCCGGCGCGACGGCTGTCGTCATTGGATCTGCTGGACGCCAATGAACGTGCCCAACTTGACGCGATCGGCAACCGATCCGTGCTGACCCAACCCACAACGCCGGCGTCGCTGCCGGCGTTGTTTGCCGCGCAGGTGGCCCGCACCCCGGATGCGGCGGCGGTCAGCTGCGGGCCGGTTTCGTTGACCTACCGCGAACTCGATCAGGCCGCCAATCGGGTGGCGCACCTGCTGACCGCGCGGGGCGCGGGCCCGGGGCGGTGTGTGGCGTTGCTGCTTCCGCGCTCCGCCGACGCGATCGTCGCGATTCTGGCGGTGCTGAAAACCGGGGCGGCCTACCTGCCCATCGACCCGGCGCTGCCGCCGGGCCGGATCGAATTCATGACCTCCGATGCGGCCCCGACCGCGGCGCTCACCACCGCCGACCTGGCGGCGCGGCTGGACGGGCTGGGCCTGGCGGTCATCGATATCGGCGATCCCGCAGTCGACAGCCAACCCAGCACCGCGCCGCCGGCGCCGGCCCCGGACGACCTCGCCCACATCATCTACACCTCCGGCAGCACCGGCGTCCCCAAAGGCGTTGCGGTGACCCATCACAACGTTGCGCAGCTCTTCGACGCGCTGAAGATCGGTGTGGAGCTGGCGCCCGAACAGGTGTGGACGCAGTTCCACTCCTACGCCTTCGACTTCTCGGTGTGGGAGATCTGGGGTGCGCTGCTGTTCGGCGGGCGGCTGGTGGTGGTTCCCGCCGAGGTCGCCCGCTCAGCGGAGGAATTCCACGCCCTGCTCGTCAACGACGGCGTCACCGTGTTGACCCAGACCCCCTCGGCGGTGGGGATGCTCCCACCGCAGGGGCTGGGGTCGACGGCGTTGGTGATCGGCGCCGAGCCGTGCCCCACCGAGCTGGTGGACCGGTGGGCGCCCGGGCGGGTGATGGTCAACGTGTACGGCCCCACCGAGACGACGATGTGGGTGTCGAAGAGCGCGCCGCTACGGCCGGGGTCGGGCGCGCCCCCGATCGGCTCGCCCATCACCGGGGCGGCGCTGTTCGTCCTTGACGGGTGGTTGCGCCCGGTGTCCGTCGGGATAGTCGGCGAGTTATACATCGCCGGCCGTGGCGTAGGCGTGGGGTATGTGCGTCGGCCGGGGCTGACCGGGTCGCGGTTCGTGGCATGCCCGTTCGGTCAGCCGGGCGCGCGCATGTACCGCACCGGGGATTTGGTGTGGTGGGGCCCGGACGGCCAATTGCGGTACGTCGGGCGCGCCGACGAGCAGGTCAAGATCCGCGGGTATCGCATCGAGCTGGGCGAGGTGCAGGCCGCGCTGACCAAGCTGGACGGCGTCACGCAGGCGGCGGTGATCGCCCGCGAGGACCACCCGGGCGTCAAGCGGCTGGTGGGTTATGTCACCGGCACCGCGGACCCGGCCCAGATCCGCGCGCAGCTGGGCGAGCGGTTGCCGGGCTACATGGTGCCGTCGGCGGTGGTGGTGATCGATGCGTTGCCAGTGACACCGAACGGCAAGCTCGACCAAAAAGCGCTGCCAGCACCGGAATACGCCGCGGGGGAGTATCGGGCACCGGCCAACGCGGTCGAGGAGATCCTGGCCGGCATCTACGCCCAGGTGCTCGAGCTCGAGCAGGTCGGCGTCGATGACTCGTTCTTCGATCTGGGCGGGGATTCGCTGTCGGCGATGCGCCTGATCGCCGCGATCAATCAAGCGTTGGACGCCGGCCTTGCGGTGCGCACGGTGTTCGAGGCGCCTTCCGTTGCCCAGTTGGCGGCTCGTGTCGGCGGGGAGTCAAACCGGTTGGCGCCGCTGGTGGCCGTCGAGCGCCCGGCGGTGCTGCCGTTGTCGTTTGCCCAGCAGCGGTTGTGGTTCCTGGACCAGTTGCAGGGCCCGTCGCCGGTGTACAACATGGCGGCCGCGGTGCGGTTGGACGGCCGCCTGGATGCCGAGGCGCTGCGGGCGGCGCTGGTCGATGTGGTGGGCCGCCACGAGAGCCTGCGCACGCTGTTCGCCGCTCCCGACGGCATACCACAACAGGTCGTCATCCCCGTCGACCCGGCCGGCATCGGCTGGGAGGTTGTGGAGGCGACCGCTTGGTCGGGCGCGCAGCTGGACGCGGTGATCGGCGCGGCGGCGGGCTACGCATTTGATTTGGCGACCGAGATCCCCTTGCGGGTAACGCTTTTCCGCCTCGCCGACGACGCGCACGTGCTGGTGGCGGTGGTGCACCATATCGCCGCCGACGGTTGGTCGATCACCCCGTTGATCCGGGACCTGGCCACGGCGTACGCCAGCCGGTGCGCGGGCGCGCCCCCCGACTGGGCGCCGCTGCCGGTGCAGTACGCCGATTACACGCTGTGGCAGCGCGCGCAGCTGGGCGACATGGCCGACGGCGACAGCCGCTTCGCCGCCCAGCTGGCCTACTGGGAGCAGGCGCTGGCCGGGGTGCCCGAGCGGCTGCAGTTGCCCACCGACCGGCCCTATCCGGCGGTCGCCGATCAGCGCGGGGCGACGGTGGCGGTGGACTGGCCCGCCTCGGTGCAGCAGCGGGTCGCCCAGGTGGCGCGCGGGCACAACGCAACGAGTTTCATGGTCGTCCAGGCGGGCCTGGCGGTGCTGCTGGGCAAGCTCAGCGCCAGCAGCGATGTGGCGGTGGGCTTCCCGATCGCCGGGCGCTCCGATCCGGCGCTCGATGAGCTGGTCGGCTTCTTCGTCAACACCCTGGTGCTGCGCGTGGTGCTCAGCGGTGACCCCACGGTGGCCGAGTTGCTGGCCCAGGTGCGTCAGCGCAGCCTGGCCGCCTTCGAGCATCAGGACGTGCCCTTCGAGGTGCTGGTGGATCGGCTCAACCCCACCCGAAGCCTGACCCATCACCCGCTGATCCAGGTCGTGCTGGCCTGGCAGAACTCGGCTGCACTGGGCAACGAGCCCGTCGCGGGGATGCCCTTCGGTGACCTGCGGGCCACCTCGGTGCCGATCGAGGCACACACCGCCCGAATGGATTTGGTGTTTTCGCTGAGCGAGCGTTTCACCGACACCGGCGAGCCGGCCGGGATCGGCGGGGCGGTGGAATTCCGCACCGACGTGTTCGACGCGGCCAGCGTCGAGGTGCTCATCGAGCGGTTGCAGCGGGTGCTGGCGGCGCTCACCGACGACCCGGGGCGGCGCCTCTCGTCGATCGATCTGCTCGACGTCGCGGAGCGCGCCCACCTCGATGAGCTCGGCAACCAGCGCGCGTTGACCCGGCCGCCGGCCGGGCCGGCGTCGGTTCCGGCGCTGTTCGCCGACCAGGTGCGGCGCACACCGGAAGCGGTGGCGGTGACCTTCGAGGGCCACTCGGTGACATACCGCGAGCTCGACGAGGCCGCCAACCGGTTGGCGCACCTGCTGGCCGAGCACGGGGCGCGTCCGGGACATGTTGTGGCGCTTCTACTTTCGCGTTCGACCGAAGCGGTGATGGCGACGCTGGCGGTGCTCAAGACCGGCGCGGCCTACCTACCGATCGATCCGGCGCTGCCGGCGGCCCGGATCGAGTTCATGCTCGCCGACGCCGCGCCGATCGCCGCGATCGCCACACCGGGACTGCGCCCGCCGGACGGATGCGAACTGCCGGTCATCGACATCCAGGACCCGCGAATCCGGACCTACCCGTCCACCGCCCCGCCGGTGCCGGTCCCCGAGGACATCGCCTACGTCATCTACACCTCGGGCACCACCGGTGTGCCCAAGGGGGTGGCCGTCACCCACCGCAACGTCACCCAGCTGCTGGCCTCGCTGGACGCCGGATTGCCGCGGGCGGGGGCCTGGACGCAGTGCCACTCCCTGGCGTTCGACTTCTCGGTGTGGGAGATCTGGGGCGCGCTGCTGCGGGGGAGGCGGCTGGTGGTGGTGCCCGAGTCGGTGGCCGCCTCGCCGGACGACTTGCACGCCTTGCTGGTCGCCGAACGTGTCGGCGTCCACAACCAAACTCCGTCCGCGGTGGGGGCGCTCTCGCCCGAGGGTTTGGAGTCGACGGCGTTGCTGCTCGGCGGGGAGCCCTGCCCGGCCGAGGTGGTGGACCGGTGGGCGCCGCGGCTGGCATTCAACGCCTACGGTCCGACCGAGACGACGATGTGCGTGGCGATCAGTGCGCCGCTGCAGCCGGGATCCGGGGTGGTGCCGATCGGCTCGCCGGTGCCCGGGGCGGCGCTGTTTGTGCTGGATCAATGGCTGCGTCCGGTGCCGGCCGGGGTGATCGGCGAGTTGTATGTCGCCGGTGCCGGGGTGGCGTGTGGGTACGTCGGTCGGGCGGGACTGACCGCGGCGCGGTTTGTGGCCTGCCCGTTCGGGGCTCCCGGGCTACGCATGTATCGCACTGGAGACCTGGTGTCCTGGGGGCCGGACCGGCAGCTGCGCTACCTCGGCCGGGCCGACGAGCAGGTCAAGGTGCGCGGGTATCGCATCGAACTCGGTGACGTCCAGGCGGCACTGGCCGCAGTCGACGGGGTCGAGCAGGCGGCCGTGATCGTCCGCGAGGACCGACCGGGCGATGCGCGCCTCGTCGGCTATGCGGTGGGGACCGGCACCCTGGATCCGGCCGCGGTACGCGCCGCGCTGGCCGAGCGGCTCCCGCTCTACATGGTCCCGGCCGCGATCGTGGTCCTCGACGCGCTGCCAGTGACGGCCAACGGCAAACTCGACACCCGCGCCCTGCCGGCACCCGAGCACACCGCGGGCGAGTATCGGGCGCCGACCGGCGAAACCGAGGAGATCTTGGCCGGCATCTTCGCCCAGGTACTCGGCGTCGAGCGAGTCGGCGCGGACGACTCGTTCTTCGACCTGGGCGGCGACAGCATTTCGTCGATGCAGGTGGTGGCGCGGGCCCGTGCCGCCGGCCTGCTGTTCCGGCCCCGCGACCTTTTCGTCGAGCAGACCGTGACCGGGCTGGCCCGGGTCGCGGCGGTGGCCGGTCAGGCCGGCCCGATCGACGAGGGCATCGGACCTGTCTTGGCCACCCCGATCATGCACTGGCTGGCCAGCGTGGATGGGCCGGTACAGGAGTTCAACCAAACCATGGTGGTGCAGGCGCCCGCCGGGGTCACCGAGGACGACGTGGTCGTCGTCCTGCAGGCACTGCTGGACCGCCACGCCATGCTGCGGCTACGCATCGACCAGGACGAGGCCGGCGTCTGGTCGCTGACGGTGCCCGAGGCCGGCTCGGTCGACGCGCGCGACTGCCTGCACGCGGTGGACGTGTTGTCCGAGGATGCCGTCTTGGCGGCGCGGTCGCGATTGTCGCCGGCGACCGGCGTGATGCTGAGCGCGTTGTGGGTGGCCAGCGGTGGCCAGCTGGTGTTGGTCGTGCACCATCTGGCCGTCGACGCGGTGTCGTGGTGGATCCTGTTGGAGGACCTCAACATCGCGTGGGCGCAGCACCGCGCGGGCCAGGACGTGGTGCTGCCGGCGACCGGGACGTCGTTTGCCCGGTGGTCGGAGCTGCTGACCGCGCACGCAAGCCGTCCGAACGTTGTGCGCGATGCCGACGCCTGGAAGCAACTCGCGGCGGCCTCCTGCACAACGGGCGCGCTACCCGCGGTGCGGCCGGCGACGGACACCTATGCCACCGCCGGGCATCTGTCGATGGCTTTGGACGCCGAGACAACGCGCTCGCTGCTGTCCGAGGTGCCGGCCGCGTTCCACGCCGGCATCCAAGACGTTCTGCTGATCGCGTTCGGGTTGGCGGTCGCCGAGTTTTTGGGTAACGGCAGCACGCCGATCGGCATCGACGTGGAGGGCCACGGCCGCCACGAGGAGCTGAGCCCCGATCTGGATCTGTCGCACACCGTCGGATGGTTCACCACCAAATACCCGGTGGCGCTGACGATGCGGCGGGTCGGCGGCCTGCGCTGGGCACAGGTCATCGCCGGGGACGCCGCCCTGGGCCCGGTGATCAAAAACGCCAAGGAGCAACTCCGCGCGCTGCCCGATCCATTGACCTACGGACTGCTGCGCTACCTGAACAGCGACGTCGATCTGGGCTGCTCCGACCCGGCGATCGGGTTCAACTATTTCGGCCGAGTGGGCGCCCTGGCGGCTGAGGCCGCCGATGGATCCGATGCCGGTTGGCGGCTCAGCCCCGACGGCTCGGCGTTGGCCGGCGTCGCCGCGGCCGTGCCCATGCCGCTGGCGCACACCGTCGACCTCAACGCCGTCGCGCTGGAGAATCCCGACACCGGCCTACACCTACAGGCCAACTGGACGTGGGCGCCCTCGGCCCTCGACGACGCGGCGGTCACCCGGCTGGGTCAACTGTGGTTCGACGCCCTGGCCGGCATCTGCGCGCACGTGCGCGCCGGCGGCGGGGGGCTGACGCCGTCTGACATCGCGCCCGCCCGCCTCACTCAGCACCAAATCGACGAGCTGCAGCGGCAATTCGAGATCGTCGATATCTTGCCGCTGACCCCGCTGCAGCAGGGCCTGCTCTTCCACGCCAGCAGCGCGCACGGCAACTACGACGACGTCTACGCGGTGCAACTGAGCATCACCGTGACCGGGCCGATCGACCCCGACCGGCTGCGCGATGCGGTGCACACCGTCGTCAACCGGCATCCCAACCTGGCGGCTCGATTCGTCAGCCACTTCGACGAGCCCGTGCAGATCATCCCCGCCGATCCGGTGGCGGGGTGGCGCTACGTCGAACTGGACCACGTCTCCGATGCCGATGCGCGGATGCAGGAGGTGTGCGCCGCCGAACGCGCCGCGGTCTGCGAGCTGGCCGACCAACCGGCGTTCCGGGTGGCGCTGCTCCGCACCGCGCCCGATTTGCACCGGCTGGTGCTGACGAATCACCACATCGTAATCGACGGGTGGTCGCTGCCGATCCTGCTGGGCGAGATGTTCGCCAGCTACCACGGTCAGCAGCTACCCCCGACGGTCCCGTACCGCAGGTTCGTCACCTGGCTGGCCGACCGCGATCTCGACGCCGCCCACGCGGCCTGGCGGCAGGCCCTCGCCGGCTTCGACACCCCCACGCTGGTGGCCCCGGCGGGTCGGTCGACCCCCGGGGCGCCGAGCGCCGCGACATTCCGGGTACCCGACGGGCTCAACCGGGCGATCGGCGAGCTGGCCCGCTCGCATCGCGTCACGGTCAACACCGTGCTGCAGGGCGCCTACGCGCAAGTGTTGTGCTCGCTGACCGGCCAGCACGATGTTGCCTTCGGCACCACGGTCTCGGGTCGGCCCGCCGAGGTCGCCGGCGCGGAATCGATGGTGGGCCTGTTGATCAACACCGTGCCGGTGCGGGCCGCCATCACGCCGACCACCACCACCGCCGACCTGCTCAACCAGCTGCAAGGCGCGCACAACGACACGCTGGAGCATCAACACCTGGCGCTCAACGAGATTCACCGCATCACCGGCCAGCAGCACCTGTTCGACACCCTTTTCGTGCACGAGAACTACCCGATCGACAGCACCACGCCGTTGGGCGCGCAGGAATTGGCCATCGCCGACTTCACCAGCCTCGAGGCCACCCACTACCCGCTTACGGTCGCGGCCCTGCCGGGGGCCGACCTCGGCTTCCGCTTCGAATTCGACACCGACGTGTTCGACGACGCCGACGTCGAAACGCTGTTCCGGCGACTGCAAACGGTGTTGGAGGCGATGACCGCGGACCCCTCCCGGCCGCTGTCGTCGCTGGACCTGCTGGACGCCGGTGAACGTGCTCGGCTGGATGAGTTCGGTAACCGGGTGGTGTTGACCCAGCCTGCGGTGGCGGTGTCGTTGCCGGTGTTGTTTGGTGCGCAGGTGTTGCGGACGCCGGGTGCGGTGGCGGTCAGTGGTGCGGGTCGTGCGGTGTCGTATGCCGAGCTGGATGCGGTTGCTGAGCGGTGGGCGCAGTTGCTGGCGGGGCGTGGTGTGGGTGCGGGGCGGTGTGTGGCGGTGTTGTCTGAGCGGTCGGTGGAGGCGGTCGCGGCGATTGTGGGGGTGCTTAAGACTGGGGCGGCGTATGTGCCGATTGATCCGGTGGTGCCGGGCGAGCGGGTGCGGTTCATCGTTGCTGATGCCGCGCCGGTGGCGGCGTTGACGACAACCGAGTTGGCGGATCGGTTCGCGGGGTGCGATCTGGCGGTGTTCGACGTGAACGATCCGCCGAGGGAGGTGGTGCCGGGCGCAGCGTTGTCGGGTCCGGCGCCGGACGATGTTGCTCACATTATTTACACCTCGGGTAGCACGGGTGTGCCCAAAGGTGTTGCGGTGACGCATCATAACGTGACGCAGTTGTTGGCGTCGTTGGATGCGGGGCTGACACCGCCGGGTGCGGTGAAGGTGTCCACGTTGTGGCATTCGTTGGCCTTTGATGCCTCGGTGCGTGAGATTTGGGGGGCGTTGCTGCATGGCGGGCGTCTGGTGGTGGTGCCTGAGTCGGTGGCCGGCGCGCCGCAGGAGTTGGCGGCGCTGCTGGCCGCTGAGCGCGTCGATGTGTTGACTCAGACGCCGTCGGCGTTGGGGGCGTTGTCGGCGCAGGGTGTCGGCTCGGCGGCGGTGGTGGTTGGTGGGGAGGTGTGTCCGGCGGAGTTGGTGGATCGGTGGGCGCGCGGGCGGGTGATGCTCAACGCGTACGGGCCGACGGAGACCACGATCGATGTGACGGTCAGCGCGCCGCTGAGCCCGGGGTCGGGGGTGGCGCCGATTGGGTTTCCGGTGGCTGGGGCGGCGTTGTTCGTGCTGGATGGGTGGTTGCGTGCGGTGCCGGTCGGGGTGGTCGGGGAGTTGTATGTGGCCGGCCGCGGTGTCGGGGTGGGCTATGTGGGTCGGGCCGGGTTGACCGGGTCGCGGTTTGTGGCGTGCCCGTTCGGCGCGCCCGGTGCGCGCATGTATCGCACTGGGGACCTGGTGTCGTGGGGCGCCGATGGGCAGTTGCGCTACCACGGGCGTGCTGATGAGCAGGTCAAGATCCGTGGGTATCGCATCGAGCTGGGCGAGGTGCAGGCCGCCCTGAGCGCAGTCGCGGGCGTGGGCCAGGCGGTGGTGATCGCCCGCGAGGACCACCCCGGGGAGAAGCGGCTGGTGGGCTATGTCGTTGGGGTCACCGGCACCGCTGACCCCGCCGAAATCCGCGCACACCTGGCCGAACGGCTACCCGGCTACCTGGTCCCCACGGCGATCGTCGCAATCGACGCACTACCCCTGACACCAACCGGCAAACTCGACCAAAGAGCGCTACCGGCACCGGAATTCGCCGCGGGGGAGTACCGGGCCCCGACCGGGGTGGTCGAGGAAATCCTGGCCGGCATCTACGGCCGGGTCCTGGGCGTCGACCGGGTCGGGGCCGACGACTCCTTTTTCGACCTCGGCGGCGACTCACTGTCCGCGATGCGGGTGATCGCCGCGATCAGCGCCGGGCTGAATACCGACGTTTCGGTGCGCACCCTGTTCGACGCGCCCACCATCGCGCAACTGGCACCCCGCATCGGCGGGGGCAGCGCTGCGCCCAATCCGTTGGTGGCCGGTGAACGGCCGGCGGCGGTGCCGTTGTCGTTCGCCCAGCAGCGGCTGTGGTTCCTGGACCAGTTGCAGGGCCCGTCGCCGGTGTACAACATGGCGGCCGCGGTGCGGTTGGACGGGCGCCTCGACGCCGAGGCGCTCAGGGCGGCACTGGGCGACGTGGTGGTACGCCACGAGAGCCTGCGCACGCTGTTCGGCGCTCCCGACGGGATACCTCGGCAGCGGGTAGTGGCGGCCGACCGGGTCGAATTGGGTTGGGACGTCGTCGATGCCGTCGGCTGGCCGCAGGTTCGGTTGGACGAGGCCGTCGACGCGGCGGTGGGCTACGCCTTCGACTTGGCCAGCGAGATCCCTTTGCGGGTAACGGTTTTCCGCGTTGCCGAGGACGCGCATGTGCTGGTGGCGGTGGTGCACCATATCGCCGCCGACGGTTGGTCGATCGCCCCGTTGATCCGGGATCTGGGCGTGGCCTACGCCAGCCGCTGCGCCGGCGACGCCCCCGACTGGTCGCCGCTGCCGGTGCAGTACATCGATTACACGCTGTGGCAACGCGCCCAGCTGGGCGACCTCCACGACAGCCACAGCCCCATCGCCGCCCAGCTGGACTACTGGCACGATGCCCTCGCCGGGATGCCCGAGCGCCTCGACCTGCCCACCGACCGGCCTTACCCGCCCGTCGCCGACTACCGCGGTGCCACGGTCGAAATCGATTGGCCGGCCGAGCTGCAGCAGCAGGTCGCGCGGCTGGCCCGGGCCCACAACGCGACGGCCTTCATGGTGATCCAGGCCGCGCTGGCGGTGCTGCTGGCCAAGGTCAGCGCCAGTAGGGATGTGGCCGTTGGCTTTCCGATCGCAGGGCGGCGCGACCCCGCGCTCGACGAGCTCGTTGGGTTCTTCGTCAACACCCTCGTGCTGCGCGTCGACGTGGCCGGCGACCCCACGGTCGCCGAGCTACTGGCCCAGGTCCAGCAGCGCAGCCTGGCCGCCTACGAGCACCAAGACGTGCCCTTCGAGGTACTGGTGGAGCGGCTGAACCCCACCCGAAGCCTGACCCATCACCCGCTCATCCAGGTGATGCTGGCGTGGCAGAACTTTGCCGGGCAAGACGGCCCCGCCGGCGGCGCGGCCTTCGCGGATCTGCGGGCAACCCCGCTGCCCGTGCAAACCCGCACCGCGCGAATGGATTTGACGCTGTCCCTGGGCGAACGTTTCACCGACACCGGCGAGCCGGCCGGCCTTGCCGGCGCGGTGGAGTTCCGCACCGACGTCTTCGACGCGGCCAGCGTCGAGGTGCTCATCGAGCGGTTGCGGCGGGTGCTGGCGGCGCTGACCACCGACCCCGCCCGGCGGCTCTCGTCGATCGACGTGCTCGCCATCGGTGAGCAGGCCCACTTGCACGAGCTCGGTCACCGCGCCGTGTTGACCCGGCCGACCGTCACGCCGGCGTCGATTCCGGCGATGTTCAAGGCGCAGGTGGCGCGCACACCCGAGTCGACGGCGCTGACCTTCGAGGGCCACACAATGACCTACCGGGAGCTCGACGAGGCCGCCAACCGGTTGGCGCACCTGTTGGTCGAGCACGGGGCCGGGCCGGGACAGGCTGTGGCGCTTCTGCTTTCGCGTTCGGCCGACGCGATCGTGGCGATGTTGGCGGTGCTCAAGACCGGGGCGGCCTACCTGCCGATCGACCCGGCGCTGCCCGCGGCCCGGATCGAGTTCATGGTCACCGACGCCGCGCCGATCGCCGCGATCACCACCGCCGCGCTGGCCGACCGGCTGCACGGGTGTGAGCTCACCGTCGTCGATGTCCAAGGCCCGACCGACACGTATCCGTGCACAGACTTGCCGGCCCCGAGCCCCGACGATATCGCCCACATCATCTACACCTCGGGCACCACCGGAGTCCCCAAAGGCGTTGCCGTCACTCATCACAGCGTGACTCGGCTGTTCGATTCGCTCGACGTGGGCCTGCGGATGGGGCCGGGACAGGTGTGGACGCAGTGCCACTCGTACGCATTCGACTATTCGGTGTGGGAGATCTGGGGTGCGTTGCTGCACGGCGGGCGCCTGGTCGTGGTGCCCGAGTCGGTGACGCGCTCGCCCGACGAGTTCCACGCCTTGCTGGTCGCCGAGCAGGTCAGTGTGTTGAGCCAGACACCTTCGGCGGTGGGGGTTTTGTCACCTCAGGGTCTGGAATCGGCGGCACTGGTGGTCGCCGCCGAACCCTGCCCGAGCGAGGTGGTGGATCGCTGGGCGCCGGGACGCCTGATGATCAACGCCTACGGCCCGACCGAAACCACGGTGTACGCGACGATGAGTGCGCCGCTAGCCGCGGGGACACCGAATTCCGTTGCGCCGCCGATAGGTTCGCCGGTGCCGGGGGCGGCGCTGTTCGTGTTGGATCAGTGGCTGCATCCGGTGCCGACCGGGGTGGTCGGCGAGTTGTACGTCGCGGGCACCGGGCTGGCCGGCGGCTACGTCGGCCGCGCCGGGCTCACCGCGTCGCGGTTCGTCGCCTGCCCGTACGGGGCTCCCGGGGACCGCATGTACCGCACCGGCGACCTGGTGTCGTGGCGTCCGGACGGGCAGCTGCGCTACCTCGGCCGCGCCGACGAGCAGGTCAAGATCCGCGGGTATCGGATCGAGCTCGGTGACGTCCAGGCGGCGCTGGCCGCCGCCGACGGGGTCAAGCAGGCGGTGGTGATCGTCCGCGAGGATCGCCCCGGCGACAAGCGCCTGGTCGGTTACGCCACCGGCGCGCTGGACCCGGCCGCAACCCGCGCCGCGCTGGCCGAGCGGCTGCCCGCCTACATGGTGCCGGCCGCGATCGTGGCCCTGGACGCGTTGCCGTTGACGGTTAACGGCAAGCTCGACGCCCGCGCCCTGCCGGCGCCCGAATACACCGATGTCGAGCGATACCGGGCGCCCACCAACGCGACCGAGGAGTTCCTGGCCGGCATCTACGCCGAGGTCCTCGGGCTGGAACGGGTCGGGGTGGACGACTCGTTCTTCGAGCTGGGCGGCGACAGCATCCTGTCGATGCAGGTGGTCGCACGGGCCCGCGCGGCCGGCGTCACCTGCAAGCCGCGCGACATCTTCGTCGAGCAGTCGGTGGCCCGACTCGCCCTGGTTGCGGGGGTCGCCGACGACGACGCCCCCGTCGACGAGGGCATCGGACCCGTTGTATCCACCCCGATCGTCTCGTGGCTGCAAACCGTGGACGGACCGACGGATCAGTTCAACCAGGCGCTGGCGGTGCAGGCGCCCGCCGGGGTCACCGAGAGCGACGTACTCGTCGTGCTGCAGGCCTTGCTGGACCGCCACGCGATGCTGCGGCTGCGTGTCGACCGGGACGACAACGGGGGCTGGTCGCTGCACGTGCCCGAACCCGGCACGGTCGACGCGGGCGAATGCCTGCAGTCGGTGGACGAGCTGTCCCACGAAGCCCTGGTGGCGGCCCGATCCCGGCTGAATCCGGCCGCCGGGGTCATGCTCAGTGCGCTCTGGCACGGGTCGACGGGCCAGTTGGTGCTGGTCATTCACCACCTGGCCGTCGACGGAGTGTCGTGGCGAATCCTGTTGGAAGACATCAACATTGCCTGGGCGCAGCACCAAATCGGGCAACCCGTCACGCTTCCGGCGGGCGGCACCTCGTTTGCCCGGTGGGCGTCGCTGCTGACCGAACATGCCCGCGCGCCAGAAGTCGTGCAGCAGGCCGACACCTGGCGGCAGGTGACGGCGGCCCCCGCGGCGCTGCCCGCAGTGCAGCCGGCGACGGACACCTACCTGAGCGCCGGGCGGCTTTCGGAGTCGTTGGACGCCGAAACCACGCAGATCCTGCTGGGCGAGGTGCCCGCGGCGTTCCGGGCCGGGATCCACGAGATCCTGTTGATCGCGTTCGGGCTGGCGTGGACCGAATATCTGCGATCGCAGGGCGGCAGGGGCGTTCAGGGCACGGCGATCGGCATCGGGGTGGAGGGCCACGGGCGCCACGAGGAGCTGAGTCCCGACATTGACCTCACCCGCACCGTCGGGTGGTTCACCACCAAATACCCTGTGGCACTTGCCTTCGGAGGACTGTCCGGCCTGTCCTGGACACAGGTGCTCGCCGGGGACGCGGCGCTGGGCGCGGTGATCAAGGACGCCAAGGAACAGCTGCGCGCCCTGCCCAATCCGCTGACCTTCGGCCTGCTGCGATACCTCAACCCCGATGTCGAGCTGGGCGAGTCGGAGCCGGCCATCGGCTTCAACTACCTCGGGCGCCTGGGCGGCGCCAGCGAGCTGTCCGCCGATCTGTGGCGGATCAGCCCGGACGGCATGCCGCTCACCGGCGCCATCACCGCACTGCCGATACCGCTCTCGCACACCGTCGAGCTGAACGCCGTCACCGTGGAAAGTCCCGACACCGATGCCGGCCCGCGACTGAACGCCGCCTGGACGTGGGCGCGCTCGGCGCTGGACGAAGCGGCCGTGCGCCGGGTGAGCCGGTTGTGGTTCGACGCGCTTACCGGCATCTGCGCCCACGTGCGCTCCGGCGGGGGCGGGCTGACGCCGTCGGACATCGCGCCGGCCCGGTTGACCCAGCGGCAGATCGACGAGCTGCGGCAAGACCACGAAATCGCCGATATTTTGCCGTTGACGCCGCTGCAGCAGGGACTGCTGTTCCACGCCGACACCGCCCAAGCCAGCGACGACGACATGTACGTGGTGCAGCTGGGCATCACCGTCACCGGCCCGCTCGACTCCGACCGGCTGCGCGATGCGGTGCACGCGGTGGTCAACCGTCATCCACACCTGGTGGCCCGCTTCTGCGACCGGTTCGACCAGCCGGTGCAGATCATCCCGGCCCACCCGGTCGCGGGGTGGAGCTACACCGAACTCGACGGCACCGCCGCGGATCTCGACGCTCGGATCCAGGCGGCGTGCGCCGCCGAACGCGGCGCGGTCTGCGAACTGGCCGACCAGCCGGCGTTCCGGGTGGCGCTGATCCGCACCGCGTCAGACCGGCACCGCTGTGTGCTGACCAGTCACCACATCGTGGTGGACGGCTGGTCCCTGCCCGTCCTGCTACGCGAAATCTTCGCCGGCTACTACGGGCAGCCGCTGGGGCCGGCCGGGTCGTACCGCAGCTTCGTCACCTGGCTGGCCGAGCGTGACCTCGACGCCGCTCGCGAGGCCTGGCGGCGGGTGCTGGCCGGTTTCGACACCCCCGCCCTGGTGGGCCCGCCGGACCGCTGGGGGCGCGGCCGTCGGGGCGTCGCCTCCTTCCAGTTGCTCGACGCCACCACCCGAGCCGTCGGCGAGCTGGCGCGCGCGAGTCACACCACCGTCAACACCGTGCTGCAGGGCGCCTACGCACGCCTGCTGTGCTGGCTGACCGGCCAGCAGGATGTGGTTTTCGGCACCCCGGTTTCCGGCCGGCCGGCCGAGCTGGCCGGCGCGGAATCGATGGTCGGCCTGTTGATCAACACCGTGCCGGTGCGCGCCACCATCACGCCGGCGACCACCACCGCCGACCTGCTGAACCAGCTCCAAAGCGCCTACGGCGACACCCTGGAACACCAGCACCTGGCGCTCAGCGAGATCCACCGCGCCACCGGCCACGACCAGTTGTTCGACACCTTGTTCGTGTACCAGAACTACCCGGTCGACACCGCCGCGCTGTCCGGCGATCACGAAGTGGCCGTCACCGACGTCACCGGCCGCGAATCCAACCACTACCCGCTGACGCTGCAAGCCCTGCCGGGCCAGGAACTCGGCATCCGCGTGGAATACGACATGGACGTGTTCGACGACGCCAGCATCGGCGTGCTGGTGGAGCGATTGGAGCGGGTGTTGGTGGCGATGACCGCCGACCCGCAGCGGCCGTTGTCGTCGCTGGACTTGTTGCATCCCGACGAGCACCACCACCTGGACGAGATCAGCAACCGCGCGGTGCTGACCCGTCCCGCGCCGCCGCCAGAATCGATCCCGGCCGCGTGGGACGCGCAGGTGGCGCGCACACCGGACGCCGTGGCGGTGAGCTTCGAGGGCCGCGCCGTCACGTATGCCGAACTCGACGAGGCCGCTAATCGGTTGGCGCACTTACTGGTTCGTCACGGCGCGGGCCCGGGGCAGTGTGTGGCGCTGCTGTTTCACCGTTCGGCCGAGGCGATCGCGGCGATCCTGGCGGTGCTCAAGACCGGGGCGGCGTATCTGCCGATCGACCCGGCGGCGCCGGGGGAGCGGATCGAGTTCATGCTGGCCGACGCCGCGCCGGTCGCCGCCGTCAGCACCGCGGATCTGGCCGGGCGGCTGGACGGGTGCGGCCTACCGGTGATCGATGCGAATGATGCTGCGAATCAACCGGTTTCGGCTTTGCGGGTGCCGAGCCCGGACGACATCGCCTACATCATCTACACGTCGGGGACCACCGGTGTGCCGAAGGGGGTGGCGATCCCGCACCGCAACGTCACCGCGTTGCTGGCGTCGCTGGATGCCGACATGCCGCCCGCGGGGGTGTGGTCGCACTGTCACTCGCTGGCGTTCGACTTTTCGGTGTGGGAGATCTTCGGCGCGCTGCTGCGCGGCGGGCGGCTGGTGGTGGTCTCCGAGGCGGTGGCCCGCTCGCCAGAGGACTTCTACGATCTGCTGGCCGCCGAGCGGGTGAGCGTGTTGAGCCGCACGCCGTCGGCGTTCTATGCGCTGCAGAGCGTCTTACAAACCGGCGGAGCGTTGCGCCGCGAACAAGGCGGGCGGCCGCACCTCGAGGTGGTCGTGTTCGGCGGGGAAGCCCTTGAACCGCAACGGCTTCGGGGTTGGCTGCGCCACCATCCGGGGTCACCGCGGCTGATCAACATGTACGGCATCACCGAGACGACGGTGCATGCGTCCTTCCGGGAGATCGCGGCCGCCGATCTAGACAGCCATGAGAGCCCGATCGGGGTGCCGCTGGACCACCTCGGCTTCTTCGTGCTGGACGGCTGGTTGCGGCCGGTGCCGGCCGGCGTGGTCGGCGAGTTGTATGTCGCCGGCGCCGGGCTCGGCGCGGGCTATGTGGGCCGGGCCGGCTTGACCGGAACCCGGTTTGTGGCTTGCCCGTTCGGCAAGGCCGGTCAACGCATGTACCGCACCGGGGACCTGGTGTCCTGGGGCTCGGATGGCCAGCTGCGCTACGTCGGGCGCGCCGACGAACAGGTCAAGATCCGCGGCTACCGCATCGAACTCGGCGAGGTGCAGGCGGCGCTGACCGCGCTGGACGGGGTCAAGCAGGCGGTGGTGATCGCCCGCGAGGACCAACCCGGCGAGAAGCGCCTCATCGCCTACGTCACCGGCACCGCCGACCGTTCCCAGATACGCGCCCAGCTGGCCGAGCGGCTGCCGGCCTACATGGTGCCGGCGGCGGTGGTGGTCCTCGACGCGCTGCCGATGACGATCAACCGCAAACTCGACACCCGCGCCCTGCCGGCGCCCGAATACGCCGACGTCGATCGGTATCGCGCTCCGGCCGGCGCCGTCGAGGAGATCCTGGCCGGCATCTTTGCCCAGGTGCTCGAGCTCGAACGCGTCGGGGCCGACGATTCCTTCTTCGACCTCGGCGGGGATTCGCTGTCGGCGATGCGGGTGATCGCCGCGATCAATGTCGGCCTGAATACCGACGTTTCGGTGCGCACCTTGTTCGACGCGCCCACGATCGCTCAGTTGGCACCCCGCATCGGCGGGGACGCGGGTGCGCGCAAGCCGCTGGTGGCCGGCGAACGGCCCGCGGTGGTTCCGCTGTCCTACGCGCAATCCAGGCTGTGGTTCCTCAGCCGGTTCGAGGGCGGGGCGGCGACCTACAACATGCCGACCGCGTTCCGGATCAGCAGCGCACTCGACGTCGACGCGCTGGCCGCCGCTTTCGACGACGTCATCGCCCGCCACGAATCGCTGCGCACGATTTACCCCGACAACGACGGCGTGCCGTTCCAGCGGGTCCTGCCCGCCCGGGCGGGAATGTGGCGGCGCGGAGGCGCGACCGTGGTGTCGCTGCCGGAGCAAGAGGTGGCCGGCGAGCTGATGGCGCTGGCGCGGTATCGGTTCGATCTGTCGACGGAGATCCCGATCCGTGCGCAAATCTATTCGGTAGGCCCCGAGCAGCATGTGGTGGGAATTGTGGTGCACCACATCGCCTTTGACGGGTGGTCACGGGCTCCGATGGTCCGCGACGTGGGCGAGGCGTATCGGGCGCGCACGCAGGGCCGGGCGCCGGAATGGGCGCCGCTGGCGGTGCAGTACGTCGATTACACGCTGTGGCAGCGCGCGCAGCTGGGCGACCTCGAGGACAGCGACAGCCCGATTGCCGCCCAGCTGAACTACTGGCAGGACGCCCTGGCCGGGATGCCCGAGCGCCTCGAGCTGCCCACCGACTGGCCCTACCCGGCGGTCGCCGACTACCGCGGCGGCACGGTGGAGATCAATTGGCCGCCCGAGCTGCAGCAGCAGATTCGGCTGCTGGCCCGTGCGCACAACTCGACCACGTTCATGGTGATCCAGGCCGCCCTGGCGGTGCTGCTGGCCAAGGTCAGCGCGAGTACCGATGTGGCCGTTGGGTTTCCGATCGCCGGGCGGCGCGACCCCGCGCTCGACGAACTGGTTGGGTTCTTCGTCAACACGCTCGTGTTGCGGGTCGATGTGGCCGGCGATCCCACGGTTGCCGATCTGCTGGCCCAGGTGCAGCAGCGCAGCCTGGCCGCCTACGAGAACCAGGATGTGCCGTTCGAGGTCCTGGTGGAGCGGCTCAACCCCGCCCGAAGCCTGACCCATCACCCGCTGATCCAGGTGATGTTGGCGTGGCAGAACTTCCCCGGGTACAGCGACGACCCCACGGACGGGTCGGTCCTGGGCGATCTGCCGGTCACCGCGCTGCCGGCGAACACCCAGACCGCCCGCATGGATCTGGTGTTCCACGTCGGTCAGCAGTGGACCCGGGCCGGGGAGCCCGCCGGGATGGGCGGCAGCGTGGAATACCGCACCGACGTGTTCGACGCGGACAGCATCGCGGCGCTGATCGACCGACTGGAGCGGGTGTTGGCGGCGATGACCGCGGACCCGGCGCGGCGGTTGTCGTCGCTGGATCTGCTCGACGCCGGCGAGCACGCGCGCCTCGACCAGATCGGCAACCGGGCGGCGCTGACCGACCCGCCCGAGCCGGCACCGACCCCGGCCTCGATCCCGGGCGCGTGGGCCGCGCAGGCAGCCCGCACGCCCGACGCCGCGGCGGTGACCTTCGAAGGCCGCTCGGTGACGTATCGCGAGCTCGATGAGGCGTCGAACCGGCTGGCGTACCTGCTGGCCGCTCGCGGCGCCGGCCCCGGTTCGGTTGTGGCACTGCTGTTTTACCGTTCGGCCGAGGCGATCGCCGCGATCTTGGCGGTGCTGAAGACCGGGGCCGCTTACCTGCCGATCGACCCGGCGGCGCCCGCGGACCGGATCGGCTTCATGCTTGCCGACGCCGCACCGGTCGTCGCGGTCGCCACCGCTGATCTGGCCGTCCGCCTGGACGGGCACGGCCTGCCGGTGATCGACGTGAACGACCCGGCTGTGCACACCCAGCCCGGCGGTCCGTTGCCGGCGGTGCGCCCGGACGACATCGCGTACATCATCTACACCTCGGGGACCACCGGCGTTCCCAAGGGCGTGGCCATTCCGCACCGCAATGTCACCCGGCTGCTGACGGCGCTGGACCCGCAGACGCCGCACCCTGGTGTGTGGTCACAGTGCCACTCGCTGGCGTTCGACTTCTCGGTGTGGGAGATCTGGGGTGCGCTGCTGCGCGGCGGGCGGCTGGTGGTGGTGTCGGAGGCGGTGGCGCGCTCACCGGAGGACTTCCACGATTTGCTGATCCGCGAGCAGGTCAGCATCTTGAGCCGCACCCCTTCGGCGTTCTACGCGCTGCAGGCCGCCGACGCGCTGCGCCGGGAGCAGGGCGGTCGCCTGCAGCTCGAGGCGGTGGTGTTCGGTGGCGAAGCGCTTGAGCCACAACGACTTCGGGGATGGTTGGACAACCACCCGGGCCTGCCGCGGCTGATCAACATGTACGGCATCACCGAGACGACGGTGCACGCCTCCTTCCGCGAGATCGTCGCCGGTGATCTGGACGGCCAGGGCAGCCCGATCGGGGTGCCGCTGCCGGACCTCGCCTTCTTCGTGCTCGACGGATGGTTGCGCGCCGTCCCGGCCGGCGTGGTCGGCGAGTTGTACATCGCCGGAGCCGGACTGGGCACCGGGTATCTCGGCCGCGCCGGACTGACCGCGTCGCGATTTGTGGCCTGCCCGTTCGCCGGCGCGGGCCAACGCATGTACCGCACCGGGGACCTGGTCAGCTGGGGCGCCAACGGCCAGCTGCGTTACGTCGGGCGCGCCGACGCGCAAGTCAAAATCCGCGGGTATCGCATCGAGCTCGGTGAGGTCGAAAACACGCTGCTGGCCTGCCCGCAGGTCGCCCAGGCCGTCGCCACCGTGCGCGAGAATGTCGCTGGCAACAGCGGTCCCCAGCTGGTCGGCTACGTCGTGTTGGAGCACACCGGCAGCGACGATCACGACGCCGAGGTGGTCGAAGAGTGGCAACACGTGTACGACGAGCTCTATGGCGCCGAACACGACACCGCGCAGTTCGGTTCGGACTTCCGGGGCTGGAACAGCAGCTTCACCGGAGATCCGATTCCGCTCGAGGAAATGCGGGAGTGGCGCGCGGCCACGGTGGACCGGATCCTGGCCGTGCGGCCGCGCCGGGTGTTGGAGATCGGCGTGGGCTCCGGGCTGTTGTTGTCCCAGATCGCGCCGCACTGTGAGCGCTATGTCGGCACCGACATGTCGCCGGTGGTCATCGACAGCCTGACCCGCTCGTTGCAGCGGCTGGACATTCCATGGCGCGACCGCGTCCAACTGCTGCACCAGCCCGCCCACACCAGCGCAGCCCTCCCGCGGGGCGGCTTCGACACGGTGATTCTCAACTCCGTCGTCCAGTACTTCCCCAACGCCGCATACCTGACCCAGGTCATCGACAACGCCGTCGCGCTGCTGGCCGAAGGCGGGTCGGTGTTCATCGGCGACGTGCGCAACCACAGCCTGCAGGGCGCGTTCCAAACCGCGGTCGCGCTCGCCGGCACGCCCACGGCCGATGCCGCCGAGATCCACCAACGCGTCCAGCGCGCCCTGCTCAGCGAACCCGAATTGCTGCTTGCGCCAGAGTTTTTCACCACCTGGTCCGCCGCGCACCCGTCGGTGGCCGGCCTCGACATCGAGGTGAAGCGCGGATCGGCCGACAACGAACTGACCCGGTATCGCTACGACGTCGTCATCCGCAAGACCCCGACGCCAGTGCGCTCACTCGCCGACGCGCCCCGCTGGACGTGGACCCAGTGCGCGGGCCCGAGCGGGCTGCCCGCCCGGTTGGCCGCCGAGCACCCCGCCGTCGTGCGCGTCACCGACATCCCGCGCGTCGGACTGATCGACGACGTGCTCGCCGAACGGAGCCTCGCCACCGACGACGCCCTCGCCCAGCCCGCCGAAACACCGGTCACGCCAGAAGAATTGCATCGCCTCGGGGCCGCCGCCGGATACGACGTTGCCGTCACCTGGGGGGCACGGCCGGGCACGTTGGACGCCGTCTTCATGACCCCCACCGAACAAGGTGTCGCCCTCACCGACGTCTACCAACCCGGGGATGGGCAACGCCCCACCTACGCCAATGACCCTCGCATCAACACCAAGATCGGCGCGGTGCGGCAGCAGCTGGGCGCGCGGCTGCCCGACTACATGATCCCGGCGCACATCATGGTGCTCGACGAGCTGCCGCTGACCTCGTCGGGCAAGATCGACCTGAAGGCGTTGCCGGCGCCGCTGTATACCGCCACTTCCTTCCGTGCCCCGCGGACGCCGACCGAGCAGATGGTCGCCGAGGTGTTCGCCGAGGTGCTGGGCATCGATCGGGTGGGGCTGGACGACGACTTCTTTGCGCTGGGCGGGGATTCGTTGAGCGCCACGCGGGTCAGCGTGCGGTTGCAGCTGGCGTTGGGCAGGGAAGTGCCCGTCCGCTACCTGTTCGACGCCTCCACCGTCGCGGGTCTCGCCGACCACCTGAACCGGCACCGTGGCGGGCCCGCGCTCCCGCCGGTGCAGGTGATGGAGCGCCCGGACTCGATCCCGTTGTCGTATGCCCAGCAACGGTTGTGGTTCATCGCGCAGTTGCAGGGCCCGTCCCCGATGTACAACATGGCGGTCGCACTGCGGCTGCGTGGGAGCGTCGACGCCGAGGCGATGGGAGCGGCCCTGGCCGACGTCGTGAGCCGGCACGAAAGCCTGCGCACGCTGTTCACGGCGGTCGAGGGGGTCCCCCGGCAATTGGTCGTGCCACAGGAGCGGGCCGACGTCGGCTGGGAGGTCGTCGACACCGCCGGCTGGTCGACCACCCAGCTGCATGAGGCCATCGCCGCGACGGCGGGTTACAGTTTCGACCTGACAACCGAGATCCCCATGCGGGCAAGGCTTTTCCGGGTCGCCGACGACGAACACGTGCTGGTGGCCGCCGCGCACCACATCGCCGCGGATGGCTGGTCGATTACCCCGCTCACCCGCGATTTGGGGGTGGCCTACGCCAGCCGGTGCGCCGGGCGGGTCCCCGACTGGACGCCGCTGTCGGTGCAGTACGTCGACTACACGCTTTGGCAGCGCGCGCAATTCGGCGACCTCGACGACAGCGAAAGCCGCATCGCCGCCCAACTTGCCTACTGGCAGGACGCGCTGGCCGGGCTGCCCGAACGGCTGCAGCTGCCCACCGATCGGCCCTATCCGCCCGTCGCCGACTACCGCGGCGCCCGGGTGTCCGTAGAGTGGTCGGCGCAGCTGCAGCAGCAGGTAGCCAGGGTGGCCCGCGAGCACAACACGACCACGTTCATGGTCATCCAGGCAGCGCTGGCGGTGCTGCTGGCCAAGGTCAGCGCCAGTAGCGATGTGGCCGTTGGCTTTCCGATCGCCGGGCGGCGCGACCCCGCGCTCGATGAGTTGGTGGGCTGCTTCGTCAACACCTTGGTGTTGCGGGTCGATGTGGCGGGGAATCCGACTGTGGCCCAGCTACTCTCCCAGGTGCGGCAGCGCAGCCTGGAAGCCTACGAGCACCAGGACGTCCCCTTCGAACTCTTGGTGGACCGACTCAACCCGACCCGAAGCCTGACCCATCACCCGGTGATCCAGGTGATGCTGGCCTGGCAGAACTTCGCCGGGCAGGAGTCCGGGCAGGACGACTCGGCCGGGCCGGCGTTGGGGGATCTTCAGGTGACGCCGCTATCTGTCGAAACCCACACCGCCCGAATGGATCTCATGTTTACCCTGGGCGAAGCGTGGGACGACGCGGGCGAACCGGCAGGGATCGGCGGAGCGGTGGAGTTCCGCACCGATGTCTTCGACACGGCGAGCATCGAGGCGCTGGTGGAACGGTTGGGACGGGTGTTGGTGGCGATGACCACCAACCCCGAGCGGCCGTTGTCGTCGCTCGACCTGCTCGACGCCGGTGAACACGCCCGCCTCGCCGAGATCGGCAACCAGGCGGTGTTGACCCGCCCCGCACCCGCTCGGATCTCGGTCCCCGAGTTGTTCGCCGCGCAGGTGGCGCGCACACCCGATGCGGCGGCGGTGACCTGCGGGGGCCGATCGCTGACATACCGGGAACTCGACGAGGCCGCCAACCGGTTGGCGCATCTGTTGGTCGACCAAGGTGTCGGCCCGGGACACTGTGTGGCGCTGCTGTTTTCGCGCTCGGCCGAGGCCATCGTGGCGATGCTGGCGGTGCTCAAGACCGGGGCGGCCTATCTGCCGATCGATCCGGCGTTGCCGACGGCCCGGATGCAATTCATGCTCGCGGATGCCGCGGCGATCGCCGCGATCACGACCACCGGGTTGGTCGAGCGGTTGCACGAAAGCGGCCTGCTCGTCATCGACGTCGGTGATATCTGGGACGCGCGTATCCTCACCTATCCGAGCACGGAGTTGCCGGCACCATCCGCCGACGACATCGCCTACCTGATCTACACGTCGGGCACCACCGGGGTCCCGAAGGGGGTGGCGATCTCGCATCACAGCGTCGCTCAGCTGATCGAGACGATGGATCCGCGGTTGACGGGCCCCGGTCTGGTGTGGTCGCAGTGGCATTCGTACAGCTTCGACATCTCGGGCTGGGAGATTTTCGGTGCGCTGCTGCACGGCGGTCGGCTGGTGGTGGTCCCCGAGTCGGTTGCGGCCTCGCCGAACGAGTTCCGCGCACTCCTGCTCTCCGAAAAAGTCGATATTCTCAGCCAGACCCCGTCTGCGGCGGCGATGTTGTCGCCCGACGGCTTGGAGTCGATGGCATTGCTGGTGGGCGGCGAGGCATGCCCGGCCGAGCTGGTGGATCGCTGGGCGCCCGGGCGCATCATGATCAATCAATACGGTCCCACCGAGACGACGATGTGGGCGGCCTGGAGCGCACCGCTCACCGCGGGGTCGGGGGTGCCGCCGATCGGCTCGCCGGTGCCGGGGGCGGCGCTGTTCGTGCTCGACGAGTGGCTGCAGGCGGTGCCCCCCGGAGTGGTCGGCGAGCTGTATGTTGCCGGTCCCGCTGTGGGCGTTGGGTATTGGCGGCGGCCCGGGTTGACCGCGGCACGGTTTGTGGCCTGCCCGTTCGGCACGGCCGGCCGGCGGATGTATCGCACCGGGGATCTGGTGTGGTGGGGCCTGAACGACAACGGGGGCGGGCAACTGCACTATGTGGGGCGTGCCGACGAACAGGTCAAGATCCGCGGGTATCGCATCGAGCTGGGCGAGCTGCGCGCAGCGTTGGCCGCGGAGGACGGGGTGGAGCAGGCGGTCGTTGTCGCCCGCGAGGACCGCCCCGGCGACAAGCGCCTGGTCGGCTACATCACCGGGACGGCGGACCCGGCCAGGGTGCGCGGCGCGCTCGCCGAGCGACTCCCGGCCTACCTGATCCCGGCCGCGGTGGTGGTGATCGAGGCACTGCCGTTGACGGTCAACGGCAAACTCGACCGCCGCGCCCTGCCGGTCCCGGAGTATCAGGACGGCGATCGTTACCGCGCCCCGGCCACCCTCACCGAGGAGATCCTGGTCGGCATCTACGCCCAAGTTCTCGGCATCGGACTGTCGCGGCGGGTTGGCGTCGACGATTCATTCTTCGACCTGGGTGGGGATTCGCTGCTGGCGATGCGCCTCGTCGCCGCGATCAACAACAGCCTGGACGCCGGCCTCGCGGTGCGCACGCTGTTCGAGGCGCCGACGGTTGCTCAGCTGGCGCCCCGCATCGGCGGGGATGAGGCGCGGCTGGAACGGTTGCGGGTTGCCGAGCGGCCCGCGGCGGTGCCGCTATCGTTCGCCCAGAGCCGGTTGTGGTTCCTTGATCAGCTGCACGGGCCGTCGCCGGTGTACAACATGGCGGCCGGATTGCGCTTGCACGGGCGCCTGGACGCCGACGCGTTCGGCGCGGCGCTGGCCGACGTGGCGGGCCGCCACGAGAGCCTGCGCACGCTGTTCCCGGCGGTGGACGGCATCCCCCGGCAGGTGGTGATTCCTGCCGAGCAGGCCGATTTCGGCTGGCAGGTCATCGATGCCAGCGGCTGGTCGGCGGGCCGGCTGGGCGAGGCCGTCACCGCGGCGGCGGGCTACGCGTTCGACCTGGCGACCGAGATTCCGCTGCGCGCAAGGCTTTTCCGCATCGCCGCCGAAGAACATGTGTTGGTGATCGTGGTGCACCACATCGCCGCCGACGGCAGCTCGATCGCCCCGCTGGTGCGTGATCTGGGCGTGGCCTACGCAAGCCGGTGCGCGGGGCTCGCTCCGGACTGGGCGCCGTTACCCGTGCAGTATGTCGATTACACGCTGTGGCAGCGAAAGATCCTGGGGGACTTGGCCGACGGCCGCAGCCGCATCGCCGCCCAGCTGCGCTACTGGCAGGACGCTCTGGCCGGGATGCCCGAGCGACTGGCGCTGCCCACCGATCGGCCCTATCCGCCCGTCGCCGATTACCGCGGCGACAGCGCGGTCGTGTACTGGCCGGCGCAGCTGCAGCGGCGCATCACTCGGCTGGCCCGTGAGCACAACGCGACCAGCTTCATGGTGATCCAGGCCGCACTGGCAGTGCTGCTGTCGAAGATGAGCGCGAATCCCGATGTGGCGGTGGGCTTCCCGATCGCCGGGCGACGCGACCCCGCGCTCGATGACCTGGTGGGCTCGTTCGTCAACACCTTGGTGTTGCGGATCGACCTCGCCGCGGATCCCACCGTCACCGAGCTGCTCGATCAGGTGCAACAGCGCAGCCTGGCCGCCTACGAAAACCAAGACGTGCCCTTCGAGGTACTGGTGGACCGGCTCAACCCGACCCGGAGCCTGGCGCATCACCCGCTGATCCAGGTGCTGCTGGCCTGGCAGAATTTCGCCGGACCCGACGCCCAACCGCAAGCGCAACCCGCCGCCGGGCTGACCCTGGGCGATCTGCAGGCCACCCCGCTGTCGGCGGATACCCACACCGCCCGCATGGACTTGACCTTCTCCCTCGCGGAACGCTGGAGCGAGGCAGGGGAGCCCGCCGGAATCGGGGGGCGAGTCGAATTCCGCACCGACGTATTCGACGCGGCCAGCATCCACACGCTGATCGAGCGGTTGCGGCGGCTTTTGGTGGCGATGACCGCCGAGCCCAGCCTGCGGTTCTCGTCGCTGGACCTGCTGGACGCCGGCGAGCGCGCGCGGCTGGATGAGTTCGGTAATCGTGCGGTGTTGACGCAGCCCGTGACGCCGGTGTCGTTGCCGGTGTTGTTTGCCGCGCAGGTGTTGCGGACGCCGGGTGCGGTGGCGGTCAGTTGTGCGGGTCGTGCGCTGACGTATGCCGAGCTGGATGCGGTTGCTGAGCGGTGGGCGCAGTTGCTGGCGGGTCGTGGTGTGGGTGCGGGGCACTCGGTGGCGGTGTTGTCTGAGCGGTCGGTGGAGGCGGTCGCGGCGATTGTGGGGGTGCTTAAGACCGGGGCGGCGTATGTGCCGATTGATCCGGTGGTGCCGGGCGAGCGGGTGCGGTTCATCGTTGCTGATGCCGCGCCGGTGGCGGCGTTGACGACTACCGAGTTGGCGGATCGGTTCGCGGGGTGTGATCTGGCGGTGTTCGATGTGAACGATCCGCCGAGGGAGGTGGTGCCGGGCGTAGCGTTGTCGGGTCCGGCGCCGGACGATGTTGCTCACATTATTTACACCTCGGGTAGCACGGGTGTGCCCAAAGGTGTTGCGGTGACGCATCATAACGTGACGCAGTTGTTGGCGTCGTTGGATGCGGGCCTGGCACCGCCGGGTGCGGTGAAGGTGTCCACGTTGTGGCATTCGTTGGCCTTTGATGCTTCGGTGCGTGAGATTTGGGGGGCGTTGCTGCATGGCGGGCGTCTGGTGGTGGTGCCTGAGTCGGTGGCCGGCGCGCCGCAGGAGTTGGCGGCGCTGCTGGCCGCTGAGCGCGTCGATGTGTTGACTCAGACGCCGTCGGCGTTGGGGGCGTTGTCGGCGCAGGGTGTCGGCTCGGCGGCGGTGGTGGTTGGTGGGGAGGTGTGTCCGGCGGAGTTGGTGGATCGGTGGGCGCGCGGGCGGGTGATGCTCAACGCGTACGGGCCGACGGAGACCACGATCGATGTGACGGTCAGCGCGCCGCTGAGCCCGGGGTCGGGGGTGGCGCCGATTGGGTTTCCGGTGGCCGGGGCGGGGCTGTTCGTGCTGGATGGGTGGTTGCGTGCGGTGCCGGTCGGGGTGGTCGGGGAGTTGTATGTGGCCGGCCGCGGTGTCGGGGTGGGCTATGTGGGTCGGGCCGGGTTGACCGGGTCGCGGTTTGTGGCGTGCCCGTTCGGCGCGCCCGGTGCGCGCATGTATCGCACTGGGGACCTGGTGTCGTGGGGCGCCGATGGGCAGTTGCGCTACCACGGGCGTGCTGATGAGCAGGTCAAGATCCGTGGGTATCGCATCGAGCTGGGCGAGGTGCAGGCCGCCCTGAGCGCAGTCGCGGGCGTGGGCCAGGCGGTGGTGATCGCCCGCGAGGACCACCCGGGGGAGAAGCGGCTGGTGGGCTATGTCGTTGGGGTCACCGGCACCGCTGACCCCGCCGAAATCCGCGCACACCTGGCCCAGCGGCTACCCGGCTACCTGGTCCCCACGGCGATCGTGGCGATCGACGCGCTGCCCCTGACACCGACCGGCAAACTCGACAAACGGGCGCTACCCGCTCCGGAGTATCAGCATGTCGATCGCTATCGTGCTCCGGCCAATGAGCTGGAGGAGATCCTGGCCGGCATCTACGGCGAGGTGCTGGGCCTCGACCGGATCGGGGCCGACGACTCCTTCTTCGACCTCGGCGGCGACTCGCTGTCCGCGATGCGGGCCATCGCCGCCATCAACGACCGCCTGGGCACTCAGCTCGCGGTGCGCACCCTATTCCACGCGCCATCGGTCGCAGGCCTGAGCCAGCAGGTGGGCACCGCTGAAAGTGAGACCGAAGTGGTGCCCGTCGAGGTGCTCAAGGACGGCAGCGGCACTCCGCTGTTCTGCATTCATCCCGGGGGTGGGATGAGCTGGCCGTATCAACGACTCGGCAAGCACCTGGACTGCCCGATCATCGGAATCCAGCAAACCCTGCGCAGCGACGAAGTCGAACCTCAATCGGTCCGCGACATGGCGAAAAACTACGCCGACCGAATCCAGGAGCTCCATCCCGCCGGGCACTACAACCTCCTCGGCTGGTCCTTCGGCGGCGTCGTCGCCCACGAACTCGCCATCGAACTCCAGCGACGCGAATGCGCTGTCGAACGGCTCATCCTTCTCGACGCCCTACCCACTGCGGAAACCAGCGCCACCGAACCCAACCATGCGCCGGTCGACCGGCACACCGTGGAAGAAGTCTTGCGGTTCTACCGCATCGATCTTCCAGCGCAGGACGAACCGCTCAACTACGAGCAGATCGAAGAACTGGTTCGGGAACGAGCCGCCGCGGAATTCCCTAGGTACAAACAGCTTCTGGAGTGGATCGATTCAAACCTGGACAACAACCGGGCGCTGCATAGGGCCCACCAGCCCGGCGTATTCAACGGCGACATCGTCATATTCGCCGCCCAGCAGACTGACGGCGAGAGCGGCTCGTCTCCCTCGCGCGAGTGGCGGCCCTACGTTGCCGGCGACATCACGGCGTTCACGATCGACTGCACGCATGAAGAAATGTTGACTGCCGATTCGCTCAGCCTTTACGGTCAGCGGCTCAAGGATTCACTCGAAGGTTGAGCAGCATTCGCTAGGCTCGTCGGTTCCGCTCGAGGTCGAGGAGGGCCCGCTTGGCGGCGGGGCCGCCGCGATAGGAGCCGACGCTTCCGTCGGACCGGATCACCCGGTGACACGGCACGACGATCGGAATCGGATTCGTTGCGCAGGCCGTGCCGACGGCGCGCACCGCCCTGGGGGAGCCGGACAGTTGCGCCAGTGTGGCGTAGCTGGCGGTGTCGCCGTACGAGACGGCGGTGGCGAGGTGCCCGAGCACCGTGCGCCGAAAGCCTTGCGACAGCGACCAATCCAGCGCAACGTCAAAGGCATGCCGACGCCCGGTGAAGTATTCGTCGAGCTGCCTGGCGACCGGGTCGAGCCGGGGCGGAGCTTCCAGCATTCGAGGGCTGATCCGTTGCGCGAGGTCCGTCAGCACGCGTTCTTCGCCTTCGCTGGCGAATGCCACCCGCAGCAGCCCCCGCGGGGTCGCCGCCAGCAGCAGCGGTCCGACCGCGGAATCGACTGTGCGATAAGCGATATCGAGTAGATCTCCGGCCTGGGCCGCGCGTTCCAGGCGGGCGTGCAGGCGGCGGAGATCATCCGGATCGACGGCGAAGTGGTCCGTGAGATCAGGTGCGGTCATGATGATTCCTCGGGGTGGGTGACAACGGGAAACGTGTGCCGGAGTTTGGCGATGCCGTCGGCCGCGGCGCGGCGGGCCGCGGCGGCGCTGCTATCGAGAATCGTTGCGATCTCGGCGTAGGGCAGGCCCGCCAGGTAGTGGTAGGCGACGGCCTGACGCTGTTTGGGCGGTAGCGCACTCAGCGCGGCTTCCAGCTCGGGATTCACGCCGTCCGCACCTTCGGGTGCGGGGGAGTCGGGGGTATCGGCAACCGGCACCGCGCGCCGCGACGCCGCCCGCGTGATGTCGACGGCTTTGCGGTGCGCGATCGTCACCAGCCACGCCTCGACATTGGCGTCGGCCGGCAGCTGGGGATAGGCCCTCAACGCCGCCAGGAAGGTGTCCGACCAGGCGTCGTCGGCATCGGCATGCCCGACGACCGCGCGGACGACGCGCAACACCGTGGCACCGTGCCGCGCCACCACCGCCTCAAACGGCTGTTTGGCGCGCTGGTCGGTCTTCACCCGAGTCCTTTCCGAACAGGATGGTCATTGTGAAGACGCCTCGGCGCTGCAAAATGTGAGATCTCACATTTCCGGGCCGACGGTCGTCTACCCAGAAAGGAGGATCCCAGATGCAAACGCGCCACACGGAAATCGACAGTCCCCTCGGTGAGCTGACACTAACCGCAGATGGTGACCACCTCACGGGTGTGTACTTCCGGCAGCATTGGCACCCGCCCACAACGGCGGCGCTGGGCCAGTACGTCGAGCCCGCCACCGACGAGCTGTTGCGGCTCGCCGCCGACCAGCTGCACGAGTACCTGGCCGGTGACCGAACCGAGTTCGATCTGCCTACCGCGGCGGTCGGCGACCCACGCCAGCGCAAAATCTGGGCCCTGCTGGCCGACATCGGCTATGGCCAGACCAAGACCTACGGTGAGCTGGCGAACGAATTGGCTGACGGCACAACCGCATACGAGGTGGGGCAGGCCGTCGGGCGCAATCCGCTCAGCATCGTGGTGCCGTGTCACCGGGTCGTCGGGAAGGACGGCGCGCTCACCGGTTACGCGGGTGGGCTGAAACGCAAGCGCTTCCTATTGGACCTCGAAGAGCCGGCGCCGGCGGCGTCCGGCAGGCTGTTCTGATGGTCCGGGCATGGCGTCAGCGCGTCGAGGCCGCCGACTGGGACGCGGTCGCGGCGGAGATCAACGAGGTGGGCGGCGCACTGCTGCCCGAGCTGCTGACGCCCGCCGAGTGCGCCGCCGCCCGTGATCTCTACGGAGACGACCGCTTGTTTCGCCGCACCATCGACATGGGTCGCCATAACTACGGGCAGGGCGAATACCGGTACTTCCACCAGCCCTATCCGCAGCCGATCGAGCCGCTGAAGCAGGCGCTCTACCCCCGGTTGCTGCCGATCGCCCGCGATTGGTGGACCAAGTTGGGCCGTGCGGCCCCGTGGCCGGACAGTTTCGACGACTGGCTAAAAATGTGCCACCGGGCCGGTCAGACCAAGCCCACCGCGCTGATGCTCAAGTACGGCCCCGGCGACTGGAACGCGCTGCATCGAGACCTCTACGGAGACCTCGTCTTTCCGCTACAGGTCGTCATCAACCTCAGCGAGCCCGGTGCGACGCACACCGGTGGCGAGTTTCTTTTGGTCGAGCAAAGGCGTCGAGCCCAGTCCCGCGGCACCGTCATCACGTTGCCCCGCGGCCACGGCTACGTCTTCACCACGAGCGAACGGCCCGTCCGCTCGACCAGGGGATGGTCGGCGGCACCGGTTCGACACGGGGTATCCACGGTCCGTTCCGGCGAGCGCTACACCCTGGGCTTGATCTTCCACGACGCGGCCTGACACACCGTTAGTCTTCGTCACATGTCAGACGGGCGGTTCCTGGTCACCGGCGTCGACGCGACCGGACGCTCCTGCGCGGTGCGCGACGACCGGGTGACACTGGGCGACGCTCTCGACGGCCTCCGCTACGCGATGATGTACGCCGCGCCGACCCTCCCGACGATTCCGACCGGCGGGGGGCGGGCCGCGGACACCTTCGACTTGGGCGTCTCGGCCGGCGCGATGGACTGGAAGCTGGTCGACTACGCGCCCGGCATGGAATTCGCCATGCACCACACGGACACCGTCGATTTCGACGTCGTGCTTGCCGGGTCCATCGACTTGATCCTGGACGACGGCGCGCACCCACTGGCGGCCGGCGACCACGTGATCGTTACCGGTGTCGACCACGCGTGGCGCGCGGGTCCGGACGGCTGCCGGATGAGCATTGTGTCGCTTGGGGTTTCGCCCGTTCCTTCGTTCACCCAGCCGACGGCGGTCTCGCCATCACCGACGGCTTGAACCCGTACGTCGGCACGAGACGCCCGTAACCTTTCCCAACGACTTGCCCAAATGGGGGAACCATCGGCATCGCGCCTTCCGCTGCGGCCGGGACGACAGTCCCGGTGAGGGCACCCACTGCCGGGTTGGTCACCGCGCTCACCGGCGCCCAGCTTGGTGGCACCGATAGCGCCCCCAGCGGAAGCGCTTTCCCCAGACCCCCGGCGGCGGCCGCGGCGTGCGCGGCAGCATTTGGTGCGCTCGAGCCTGCCGCCTGGGCCGCGCCTTCGAGCGCCTTGGCCGCGGGAGCCAGGCCCTTCGCGAACGAGGTCATGGCGGTGATTCCGTTGCTCACCTGTCCGAAGGACTGCGTCGACTGAATCATCGCCGCCGCGCTCGATATGTATGGCACCAAATACTTGCTGTACACCGAGACGAGGTCGTCGAGGGCGGTGTATTTCGTCAGGTATTGGTCGATCTTCGCCCCAGTGAATGAGGAGGTCAGTTCGGCGAACGGGTCGTGCAGGGTGTCCAACCGCGCCAGCGCCTGTTTCACGGCGGTATCGACGGGATTGTCGGCCGCGGACACCGCGGCGGCCTGCCGGGCCAGTCCGGACGAATCGGCCACTTCCGGGGGTTCATCGAAATCGGTCAGCTGCGCCGCCGCCAGTGAGGACGTCAGATACGCGTACATCGCCGACGCGTCCTGCGCCCACATCTCGAAGTACTCTGCCTCGGTGGCCGCTATTGCCGGAGTGTTCTGCCCCAGCCAATTCGTCGCGACCAATGTCGCGAGCAGCGCTCGGTTGGCGGCGATCGCCGGGGGAGGCACTGTCATCGCGAATGCGGTCTCGTACGCGGTCGCCGCGGCCGCCGCCTGCCCGGCAGCCAACTCCGAGCCCGTGGCGCTGCTCTGCAGCCACGCCACGTACGGACTCGTGGCGGCCACCAGTGACGCCGACGCCGGGCCGAGCCACGGACCGCACGTCAGCGAGGAAATTACCGACTGAAGCTCCGCCGCGGTCGCGTGCAGTTCGGCCGCGAGTTCACCCCAGCCCGTTGCGGCGGCCAATAACGAGCCCGAGCCAGGACCGGTGTACATGCGCCCCGAATTGATCTCCGGCGGCAATAGCCCGTAGTCCACGGTTGGCCTTCCCTTTCTGTTCGGATGCTCGTCTGGCTTTTAACCGGCCGAAGCCGCGTTCGCGGCCTCGGTCGCCGCGTAAGAACCTGCCCCTGCCGCCAGCACGGCAACCAACAAGCTGTGGATGGAAGAGGCGTGAGCGCTCAACGCCTGGTACCGCTGGGCGTGGGCGGCGAACTGTGCCGCGGTCAGGATCGACACCTCATCGGCGGCGGCGGGAACGACTCCAGTGGTCGGGCCTGCTGCGGCCTGACTGCCGAGGCTGAACGCCGCGCCGATCGATTGGAGCTGGCCGGCGGCTGCCGACAGCTTCTCCGGGTGTGCGGTGACGAAAGACATGCGTTTATCCCTTCTTCGCGACCAATTAAGTGGTGCCGTGACGATACGAATAGGTGCGAAGCACTCAACGCACTTAAGGCAACAGAAACCGGCCGTTACCTGGACTTACGGTCCAAATTCATATTGATTTAATTGCGCGTCCCGATAAATCTGACCGCGCAATGAATTGCATGTGAAATCCGAAGAAGCGACGACGATGTTCAAATATCTGAGCATCCATACATGAATTCTCAATGGAGATCCTCGACGGTATTAGGTCTGTCAAGGGACTCCGCGCGGCAAAGGTATGAATTCGGTGTGGCTCGGCCGAGTGCGGCGAAACCTTGCAGATCGAAAGCCGCGGAGTGTCAAATACCTCTTGAATCCGCGCACACAGGAGATGACGACTTGACACGAATCGCGCCTTCCGAGGCTTTCGCCGCAGTGCCGACGCAAGACCTCGGCCAAGGAGACCGGATCAACCTGGGCGTTGCCGGCATCGTCGGTCGCCTCCCTGCCGTGGCGGAGGCACTCGGCGGACTGACCGCGGCGCTGCGGTCGAGCGGCACCTTGTCGCCCCGGCTGCTCGAACTGGTGCGCCTGCGCATCGCGTTTTTCAACCAGTGCCGAAGCTGCATCGCGGTGCGCTACCAGAGCGCCATCGACGACGGTCTCGACGAGGACGCGGTGTGCTCGTTGGAAAGACCGGCCGAGGCGGAGAACCTGTCGGCCGCCGAGCGCTCGGCCCTGCGCTTCGCCGAGCTCTTCGCGACCAACCACCTCGCCATCGACGACGCCATGTACGACGAGCTGCGCCAGCATTTCAGCGAGGACGAGCTCGTGCAGCTCGGCGTGCATTGTGCGATCGCGCTGGGGATCGGTCGGCTCTCCGCGACCTGGGATGTCAGCGACGACCTCCCCGCCTCCTTGGCGTCACCCGGGCAGTTGGCGCCCTGGAATTCCGCGTCGGTGGTCGCGTCAGGCTAAAGCGTCCGCCGTTGCGGGCTCGGGCTTGCGGGCCGGTGTCGGCCAGGGCGAAGGCTTCGGCCGCTGCCGGACCCGCTGCGGCCACCAGAACCATTTGCCCATCAGCGCGGCAATGGACGGCGTCATCAGCGAGCGCACGATCAACGTGTCGAACAGCAATCCGAGGCCGATGGTGGTGCCGACCTGACCGATGACGGTCAGCTGACTGACGGCCATCGTCACCATCGTGAAGGCGAACACCAGCCCCGCCGAGGTGACGACCGACCCGGTTCCACCCATCGCGCGAATGATGCCGGTATTCAAGCCGGCGTGGATCTCCTCTTTGAACCTCGACACCAGCAGCAGGTTGTAGTCCGCGCCGACCGCCAGCAGGATGATCACCGACATCGCGAGCACCATCCAGTGCAGCTCGATGCCGATCAGATGCTGCCAGATCAGCACCGAGAGGCCGAACGACGCACCCAGCGAAAGCAACACGGTGCCCACGATGACCGCCGACGCCACCACACCTCGGGTGATGATCAGCATGATGATGAAAATCAGGCACAGCGAAGCGATTCCGGCGATCAACAGGTCATAGGTGTTGCCGTCGCTGAGGTCCTTATAGATCGACGCGGTGCCCGCGAGATAGATCTTCGATCCCTCCAGCGGGGTGCCCTTGAGCGATTCGTACGCGGCCTTCTTGATGGCGGCGATGTGCGAAATGCCTTCCTGCGACATGGGATCGCCGTCGTGACTGATGATGAAGCGCACCGCGTGGCCGTCGGGGGAGATGAAGTTCTTCATGCCCTTCTTGAACTCGGCATTGTTGAAGGTCTCCGGCGGCAGGTAGAAGGAGTCGTCATTCTTGGACGCATCGAAGGCCTTGCCCATGGCGTTCGAGTTGCGCTGGGCCTCGTTCTGCTGATCCTGCAGACCCTTTTGGGTCGAATACATGGTCAGCATCGTGGTTTTCATGGCCTTCATGTTCTCGATCATCGACGGCATCAGCGCCACCATCTGCGGCATCAGGGTGTCGAGATGATCCATGATGGGCAGCAGGCTCTGGATGTCGTCGGTCATCAAGTCGACGCCGTCCAACGCGTCGAAGACGGACCGAAGCGAGAAGCAGATCGGGATGTCGAAGCAGTGCTTCTCCCAGTAGAAGTAGCTGCGGATGGGCCGCCACATGTCCTCGAAATTGGCCATGTCGTCCCGCAAACTCTGTACGTCGATGGTCATCTCGTGCATCTTCTTGACCATCACGTGCATGTCGTTGGTCATTTGCGTGGTGATGCTCTGCATCTTGACCATGCTGTCGATGGTGGTCTGCATCATGTCGGCCTGGTGCAGCATGTCGGCCATCTGGTCTTCTTGGTACTTCTGGTTCATCTGCTGGGTGACGCCCTGCATGCTGATCTGGAACGGGATCGAGGTGTGCTCGATCGGCGTGCCCTGGGGCCGGGTAATCGCTTGCACCCGACCGATTCCCGGCACCCGGAAGATCGTCTTGGCGATCTTGTCGATGACCAGAAAGTCCGCCGAGTTACGCAGATCGTGGTCGCTTTCGATCATGAGCACTTCGGGATTCATCCGCGCCTGGGAGAAGTGCCGATCGGCGGCCGCGTATCCCTCGTTGGCGGGTAGATCGGTCGGCAGATAATTGCGGTCGTTGTAGTTGGTGCGGTATCCGGGCAGGGTCAGCAGGCCGATCAGCGCTACCCCGATCGTCACCACCAGGATCGGCCCGGGCCACCGAACAACCAGCGCGCCGATCTTGCGCCACCCCCGAATACGTTGCGTCCGGCGGGGTTCCAGCGTCTTGCCGAAGCGCGTCGCCACCGAGATGACGGCGGGACCAAGCGTCAGTGCGGCCGCGACCACGACGACCATGCCGATGGCCAACGGGATGCCCAGCGTCTGGAAATAGGGCAGGTTGGTGAAGTTCAGGCAGAACGTCGCGCCCGCGATCGTCAGGCCCGATCCGAGCACCACATGCGCGGTGCCGCCAAACATGTCGTAGTACGCGTCTTCCCGCGAAAAACCCCTAGCGCGGGCCTCCTGATATCGGCCGATCAGAAAGATCGCATAGTCCGTGGCGGCCGCGATCGCCAACGTGACCAACAGGTTGGTGGCAAAGGTCGACAGCCCAATGATCTTGTAATAGCCGAGGAAAGCGACCATTGCGCGGGCGGCGAACAGCTCGAACACCACCATCACCAACGTGAGCAGCACCGTGACGATCGACCGATAGACCAACAGCAGCATGGCGATGATCACCGTGAAGGTCGCCGCCGTAATCACTTTCAGGCTGCGGTCGCCGGCCATGTGCTGATCGGCCGACAGCGCCGCGGGCCCGGTCACGTAGGCCTTCACCCCGTCGGGCGGGTGCACGCTCTTGACGACGTTCTGCACGGCTTCGACGGATTCGTTGGCCAAGGCTTCGCCCTGGTTGCCGGCCAGGTAGACCTGGACATAGGCGGCCTTGCCGTCGTTGCTCTGCGCGCCGGCCCCGGTCAGTGGATCGCTCCACATATCCTGAACGTGCTCAACGTGTTTGGTATCGGCGTCGAGTTTTCTGACGATTTCGTCGTAGAAGGCATGGGAATCGGCACCCAGCGGCTTTTGGCCCTCCAGGACGATCATCACCGAGCTGTTGGACTTGTATTCGTCGAACACCGCGCCCATGCGCTTCGTCGCGACCACCGACTGCGCGTCGTCGGGAGCCATCGACACCGAGCGCATCTTCCCGACCTCGTCGAGGTCGGGGGCGAGCATGCTGAGCAGCGCGATGAGAGCGATCCAGCCCAGGATGACGGGGACCGCGAACCTGCGGATGATGCGCGGGATCGCGGGCCGCGCTTCGTGTTTGGCGACGGGAATGGTGTCGGTGCGAGCGTCGGCGGTGTCGTGAGACGTTGTGCTCATGCGGATTTCACCAAGCAGAAGGTTAGGGCGTGCACGCCGTCGGTGGTGTTCTCGGCCTTGACTTCGTCATCGATGGTGATGCGACACCCGAGGTGGTCGCCGTCGCTTTGCGCCGAGATGTTCGGGAAGACCGACGGGGCGGTGGTGCTGAGCACCAGCGTCCACGGCAGCGGCGCACCGTCGACCCGCTTCGGGTCGGCGGACAGATCCAAGTAGTTCACGTTCGCGTGGCTCGCCGAGCCGAAGACCTCATATTTGACGACCTTGGGCTTGAACGGCTTGGAATCATCGAGCCTGGGACTGGTCAAAACCCCGGTGTCCTGGGCGCCGAAAAACGACTTGACCCGGACGACGGCGAATCCGCCGATCACCACGACCGCCACGATCAACAGCGGCAGCCACGCGTTGCGCACAAGCTTGCTCAGCCGCACCTAGGTGATTCCTTCCGGTCATGCAGCGTGGTCCCCGCCGTCTGGCGCCGCTCACTCGGTGGAGGGCGGCTGCAACCAGCGCACCAATACATCCTCTGCATTATTTGCAGAATATGCAAGTTTGCTGGAGGTGTTTCAGATCACTTGGTAAAGATGCTGTTCACCAGGGCGGCCGCGTGCTCGACGTAGGGCACCGGCGTGTCGTCGTCGTCCTGCGGCTCGCCGCTGGCCCACCGCTCAAAGCCCGAGCGCACGGCTGTCAGCGCCAGGGCGGAGATCAGCGCGGGTACCTCATCGTCGGGGCGCATGCCCTGACGGCGGGCGACGATGCCGATCAGCTGATTCTGGAACCGCTCCAGATCGGCGAGGAATGCCGACAACACCGCGGGCGTGGACTTGACGAGTTCAAGCATCCCGGCGACCTGCTCGCGGTCAGGGGGCATGTCGCGCAGGTGGTGCGCCGCCAGGTCGATCAGCTCGGCCAGAACCACCGAGTATGGTGCCGGCCCGGCCGCGACGAACTCGGCGGCGAGCTCGGGCGGGATGTCCGAGGGGCCGTAGGCGATGGCGGACTCTTTGTTCGGAAAGTAGTTGAAGAAGGTGCGCGTCGAGACCCCGGCCGCGAGGCAGACGTCGTCGATGGTCATCTTGTCGAAGCCGCGTTCTTGTGCCAGGCGCACTGCGGCGCCGCGGATGTCGGCGCTCGTCTGGCGCCGGCGCCGTTCGCGAAGGCCGACCGGATTCGTCACACGACAATAGTTGCACATCATGCAAACTTTGCAGTCAAAACCGAGGCGGACAGGCCCGAGTCAGACGATGTGGTAGTCGAGACGTCGCGCCGCGGCCGCAAGGCGACCTCCCAGATCGGGGTGGGTCAGAGGAAGCGAGAGCACCGGACGTTTCCGCATCGCTGAGTGGGCCGGCGAAAACAGCGCCAAACATGCCCCGCCCGCAAAGCGGCTGTTGTATCGCACCCCGTCAAGGTTGGGGAACGCCTCGACGATGGCCCGGGCCCATCGCTGCGTAACCGCGTGTGGCGCAGTCGATATCGCGAAGGTGCCGCCCGCGCGGATGATCCACGCGCCGACGCTGTCGGCTGCTAGATCCAGCACGCTTAGCGGCCGGTCAAATTGCAGCCCGGTCAGGTACGGTAGGCCGCTGCGGCGGTCGATCGTGCGATCGATTTGAAACGCCTCGGCAAGCGCGACTCCGGGGTCGCAGGCCCCGTACCACACGGTTCGATCCGGGTGTTCTGCCGGCGGTGGAGGGTGGGGGTCAAAGCGGAGCACCGGCCCGTAGTGCCGAAAAGCGTTCCAGGCCAACACATGGGTGCCTTCGGTGCGGTGAACGCGCCACCATGTCTCGCTCGTCTCGATCCGGCGCTGCTCGTCATCGTTGATACCGATCCTGCGCAGCTCCTCCGCGCTGGGCGGGGCGGGAAGCGTTGCCCCGTCGCTCACGTACTGGCCCAGTCGGCGATCTCGACCAGCTCGAGTACCGGCGCGACCGGACCGCCGCTGCGCAGCCAATCCAAGATCGATCGGGGCTGGCCATCAATCTGCAGATCGGCCTGCGGTGTGCGCAGCAGGCCCGCCACCGCTGTGGGATGCATTCCGGTCGGCAGGGCCCGAAAGACTTGCTCCAGCCCACGAATTTGCGTGTGGGGCTTGCCCGTCTTCGGATTGGCCTCGAACTGGATCACCGGATACAACCAGGCGCCGTTGCTTTCGGTGGCCCACAGTGCGCCGGCCAGGCGCCGCTGCCGCACTCGCGACTCGTTGATCCCCAGCAGCGAGGCCACCTCCGGGCCGGTGTAGGCGGTGTTGATCAGCCGTGCGGTATGCGCCACGATGTCGGCCGCGGACTCGGCGAACGCGACCGGATCCTCCGTGAAGCCGGCGTCGTCGAGGATCCGCGCCTCTTCCTCGGTGAGCGCCGCCGCCGCCGGTTTGATCGCCGGCAGCGTCCTTAGCGCGGCCACCAAATCCTCCCGCTGGAGGTTAAACCGTTCGGAAAGCAGTCGATCCAGCTCTTCGTCGATCATCTGAGCTCCCGGTGGCACGAGCGGTTGGAAGTAACGATAACTAACGATACGCCACAAGCGTTAGTTTGCCTAGGAGACGGGGTGCGCCCGGTGCGCTGGGGAGGGGGCCCGACGGATATTTCGTCACAGTGACGTAATGAGCGGCGGTTGCCCCCACTGGAGCGGGGATGGGTTCGTCAGGGCTCCAGCACGCCGGACTGGCCGGATGCACAACTCGTGCAGTGGAATCCGAGCTTGGCGACGGACGCTCAGCTAAACGTCGGGCCTTGTGGGAGTTGCGATCCTATGAAATCAGCGCGATGACGAACGATGTCGCCGCCGCTAGGGCGGCCGGACCGACGTTGCCGATCGGTCGCCAAGCGCGGAAATCGGCAGCCACTGCACCAACTCGGGAAGGAGCGTTCCATCGGGCTGGCTGGCGGGCACGACCATCCGGGTGCGTGCTCGACGTTAACGAGAGGCGGCGCCGACGACCGACCGAGCACGGGGTTCGAATAGCCCTGCGGCACAGGGTAATTCGTCACAGTGACGTAATGCTGGTGGCGCGACGGTTGGGAAGGGCAGGTGGCCGGCCGCCGCCTATGGGGCCGGTAGCTCCGCGCGCGCCCATGGTTTCACCTAGCACCCCGAGTCATCCACTAAGTGATTGAAACGTAGGCCAAGCTCGAAGTACGCACACGGTGTAGGTGGCGCGTTGGGGAGCGAAAATTTTTGAACAATGCCGCGACGTGCCCAGACGGGCCAATCGTCAACTGCTGCGAGCTCTTTCATCTAGCGCAACCCGCCAAGCTCTTTGCCGATAAGCGACATTATGTCAAGTTAAGTACTCCGTTTTTATCAGATGAATCATTGCCTGACTCTTGCTCGCTCAGATGGCCCCCCGCTCGAGGACCCATCGGTGTCGAAACTCTAGTACCTCTGCAGCAATCTCAAAGTCGGCGTCGTAGTGGATCAGCGTCAGGTTGTGGGCATTGGCCAAGGTTGCGATCAGGAGGTCAGCCATGCCGACAGCACGGTGGCGGCCAGTGATGGCCAACTGTCGTTGTGCGCCGAGTGCGGTCTGCCAGTGTTCGTCATTGGTTGGCAGGTATTCGTACGCCAATCGGCGGTCTGACCAGAGTTGTTCATAGTCGGCGGGATTGCGTGCGCTGAAGAGCGCCTCGGCGTCGAGTTGAGCTGTCGTCGCGACTAATCCGGCCTCAATGAGAGGGGCAAGCCGAGAGGCAACTTCCCGGTTCGTCATCCGCGCTGCTGCACTGGTATCGATGAGGTGCCGAGCGATCACCGCCACACGTCACCACGTCGATCAGGGTCGGCCATCTCCCCTAGCCCGCCAGCTTGCAACCATGCCACCTGGCGGGCGCGCGCAGACGATGCAGCCGCTTGCTGTAATGCGATACGCACGGTATCCGAGACACCGGACGTCTTGAGCTCTTTCTGCGCGGCAGCCAGCAGGTCGTCGTCGAGCTCGATCAGGCGCTTTGTCATTTACGAGGCCCTCCACCGGTATATATCGAATTACGACTCAGTATATACCGGATGTGGTTAGGGTGGGGCGCGAGACGTCGGTGAACTCTCGCGGGGGAATATGCGGCAATTGAATATGCAGCGATACCAGTAAACGAACTCCGCAGTCACCGCGCCTATGCCCTGTCCGTCTCGATCAGCGCACGCAATTCTTCGGCGATCTCGTCGACGAGTAGTCGCCCGGGCCCTTCGTAAGAGCTCGCGCGCGGCTTAATCGGTCGAAACGGTCACCGTTCGGTATCCATTCTGAAACGCACCCGCGTTTCGGCTGGCGCAGGTCTATCGGCAACGGCTGTCACGTCGTTAACATCGCGCGATGCCCGATTTGCCCTCAGCGGCAAGCGATGTGCGATTGCGCACGCTTTCCCGACGCGATGCGCTGCGTTACGCCACTGCGTTGGCCGGTCTGGGTGCCGTATCAGTAGCCTGCGGCACGCATACGGCGGCCGCCGCTTCTCCCCCCCAACTGATCGACTTTGCCGCGCACCAGATTCCGGCGCACGAGATCCGAAGGGCCGGCTACAGCGGGGTGGTCAATTACGTCTCGCTGTCACGCCCTGGCTCGTCTTTTGGCGCCAAGCCGATCACTCGGTCCTACGCCGACTCTTTGAAAGCCGCGGGCTTGGTGATCGTGAGTAACTACCAATACGGCAAGCCAGGTGGGTCGGCACCGTCCGACTTCACCCGGGGCTACGCCGGCGGCATCGCGGACGCGCGCACCGCTTGGCAGCTGCACACCGCGGCGGGCGGCGGCGAGGGAGCGCCGATCTTCTTCACGATCGACGAAGGCATCAACCGCGACACCTGGAATCGACTCGCGCTGCAGTGGTTTCGGGGCATCAACTCGGTCCTCGGTGTTCAACGCACCGGAGTCTACGGGGGCATCGATGTGTGCCAGTGGGCCGCGACCGATGGCGTTATCGGGTCTTCGAGCACAGCCGGCCGCCGGTGGGCCTGGCAAACTCGCGCGTGGTCCGGCAATCGGGTCCACCCCGCCGCTGTTCTTTATCAGCGCGTCGTGAGCACCGCGTCCAATCCCGGCCCGCGGGTCGGCGGACTCGAAGTCGACGTCAACGATGTCCTGGCCCCGGATTGCGGCCAGTGGAACCTCCATCGGTCGAGTTATCCGAATGGCGATGTGCGATAGGTCCGATCTCTCCTGAAATCCCATCGAGTCTGGCGCGGCGCAATATGCAGGACTTGGATACGCAGAGTTACCCGTCCGACGCGCGTGTCATCGGCGTCCAGCTGGAAGCGTGGCGTATCATTCTGATACGCTCTGTTGCAGATTGCTACGTCCTAAGGAGAAGCCATGCCGGGCGCTGCAGATCGGGTGACCCGCTTCGATGCGGACCTCGTCGACAGCGCCGCTGCGGAAGGCGCGCGGCAGAGCCGGTCGGCCAAGCAGCAGCTCGATCACTGGGTTCGGGTCGGGCGCGCCGTGTCGGCCCACCACACCGCCGCGCGACGTCGAGTCGAGGCTGCGCTCGTCGGGGACATCGAACTGCGTGAACTCAACGTCGAAGAAGGAGTGGTGTTCAACGCCGAGATCGATGCCGCGATCCAGGAGAGCCTGGCGCAAGCCAACTATGGCGCGGTGTTGGCCCGGCGCGGCGTCACCACCGTGGCCCTCAACGAGTCGGGCGATATCGTCGAGCATCGCCCGGATGGCAGCTCCATCGTGCTCGCGCCCAAGCGCCGCGCGTCCCGCCGCGGAAGGTAGATCAGCCAGCCGATGAACCGGCTCGATCTCGTCGTCGGACCCAACGGTGCCGGCAAGTCGACATTCGTCGAACTCACGCTGGCTCCGCTCCTACCCGGCAGCGTGTTCGTCAACGCCGACGAGATCGCCAGACAACGCTGGCCCGACGACCCGGCATCGCATGCGTACGAGGCCGCGGCGGTTGCCGCCGACACCCGTTCAAGACTGATCGAACTGGGCCGGTCGTTCATCGCGGAAACCGTGTTCTCCCACCCGTCGAAGCTCGAGCTGATCGACGCCGCCCACGCGGGGGGCTACACCGTTGTTCTGCACGTGCTGCTGATCCCCGAAGAATTGGCCGTGCAACGCGTCAGGCACCGGGCCAGCGCCGGCGGCCACGATGTGCCCGAGGATAAGATTCGCGAACGCTATCAACGCCTCTGGGCTCTCGTCGCTGCCGCGATCACCCGATCCGACTCGGCGACCGTCTACGACAACAGCACCCTGAAGGGCCCCCGCATTGTGGCGCAGCTGAGCTCTGGGGTGATCGTCGGCTGTCCCAGTTGGCCAATATGGGCACCCGAACCGTTGCGCTCGCGCTGGTCGATGTAACGCCGTCACCGACCGCCATACGCGTTCTTTTCAATGTGGATTGAAATGATATCGTTCGCACGTGTCCTGCCTGGGGAAATGGTGAAGCGCCGCGGCAGACGTCAAGGCGGGCCGGTATCGCGTGACGCGGTGCTGCGCGCGGCGAAGCGACAGTTCGCTATGCGCGGCTATGACAAGACGACGCTGCGAGCGATCGCCGACGACGCGCGCATCGATCCGGCGATGGTCCTCTATCTCTTCGGCTCGAAAGCGGCGTTGTTTCGCGAGTCGATGACGTTGGTGCTGCCGTCCGACCTGCTGACGACCGAGCTGGCGCAGAACGACGACGACTTGGGCTGCCGCGTGGTGCGTGCCTACCTCGGCATCTGGGAGCGGCCCGATACGGCCGCGAGCATGGCCTCGATGGTGCAGTCGGCGACGTCGAACAGCGACGCCAACACTGCATTTCGCGATTTCCTGCGCGACTATCTGCTCACCGCGGTGACCGACGCTTTGGGCGGCGGCGACGAGGCGCGACTGCGGGCGATGCTGGCCGCGACCAACCTCGTCGGCACCGCGATGCTGCGGTACATCATGCGGGTGCCGCCGCTATCGTCGCTCGGTGTTGAGGAGGTGGTCGCGCTGGTGGGGCCCGCGGTGCACCGGTCTTTGACCGCTCCCGCCGACGAGCTGGGCCTGCACCTGTCATCGCGCTAACCCAATAACCCTGGGCTACACCGCGATTCCCTCCACGATGCTGAGCGGCGACACGGTGTCGATGACGCGGTTCAACCGGAAACCGGCCTGGTCGAGCAGCCGGCCGTATTCCTGCGCGGTGCGTTCGCACGCGCCGGCGACGACCAGCATCTCGATGTCCACCCACTTACCGTGGAAGTCGCGGTCGTGGTCGGGAATGACGAACTCGCACAGCAACAGTCGCGCGCCGGTGCGGGCCGCGTTCCGGACCTTCTTCAGGATGCGCACCGCGTCTTCGTCGGGCCAATCGTGAATGACGTTCTTGAACACATACGCGTCGCCGCCCTCCGGCGCGGACTCGAAGAACGAGCCCTCTTCGATCCGCACCCGATCGTCCACGCCGTACTTGTCAAGCAACTCCGGGGCGCCGGCCACGACCTCTGGAAGGTCGAAAAGTATGCCGCGCGCGCTCGGCGCCGTCTGCAGCATCGCCGCCAGCAGCCGACCGTGTCCCCCACCGACATCGACGATGGTGCCAAACGCACTGAAGTCGTAGGCCGCGATCAACGGCGCGGTGGCGAACTCGGACAGGTTGGTCATAGCGGAGTTGAAAATCTGACCCAACTCCGCTTCCTCGGTCAGGTACTCGAATACCGGTTTGCCACGCAGCTCGGGCACCACTGGCCGCCCGGTCCGGATCGCCTCGGTCAGGTGGCTCCAGTGCTCGCGATGCTGAGGTGACCCGACCCACCGCGCCATCCCGGCCATGGACACGGGCGCGTCGGTGCGCAGGGTTTCCGCGAGCGGGGTGAGTGCGTACCGCCCATCGCCGCGCTGGCGGAAAATCCCGATGCCGATCAGCGCGCGCATGAGTCGGCTCAGCGCGTCGGCGTCGGCGCCGACCCTGTCGGCCAGCCGCTCGCCCGACAGCGGGCCATCGGCCAGGGCGTCCGCCACGCCGAGGTCCGCCGCGGCCGTGATCGCCTGAGACACCCACGCGTGCAGGATCAATTCCAGCATCACCGCGACCGGCGGGGCCGAGCGCTGGCGCAGCCGCGACAGGTGGTGACGGGCCCGCTCAACGGCTCGCGCGACCTTTACGGGAGGAACCTTCGACGTCAACTGACTACCTCTTCTCTTCTAGTCGTCACGCCGGACGCCTTGCGCGGCGCTCGCTTGAGGCGCTTGGCCAGGAACCTGGGCACCAGGAACTATGCCCGCAAACCGACAATATTTCAATCAATATTGAAATACTCACTCGGTCGGCTGAAAGCCGGGTGAGCGTTCGCGGGCCGCGGTGCCGCGGCCTCGACGATCTGGCGTGCCACACGTGCCGCCATGTAATCCGATTCGTTACGCCACGCCGGACGGCGGCATCAGATATGGCGGCTTGCCGGTAAAATGCACGAATTAGGCTGTGCACCAGCCTGTTTCACACTTCGATCATGGTGGTCGGGTCATGCTCAGCTTTGCGTTGTCGCACTGGTATACGAGCCCGCGACCTCTCGCCGAATTCGTCGGTCGCGCGCATGATTTGGCGCCTAACTCACGGACCGAGTACAAAACGCAGCGCTTGATCAATGGCTTGTAACTGCTCTGGGCCAATCATTCCTTGACGAGATGACAGTCGCTCGACGGAGACCACTCGCAGTTGGTCGCAGCGAGCGTAAGAGGTGCGGTCGAGTCCGCTGCTTTCTGGCTCGAGTTCGACATGGCTTCGCAGGCCGTAACTAGCAGTCGTGATCGGCACATGACCACCAGGCCGCCGGGCCCATTGTTGAGGATGTCGACCGATACCACCACCGCCGGGCGACGAAAAGCCGGCTTATGTCCGACCGGCTGGCCGAGGTCGACGTAGTAGACCTCGCCTCGCCAGATCAAGCCAACGCGTCCCACTCGTGACGTTCGGCCAGGTACTGCTCCCACAGTTCGGGGTCGCTACGTAGGCGCTGGTAATCCCCGTTGAGTTCGCGCAGGAACTCCTGCCTTTCCAAGGCGTCGATGGCCGCGTGCACGACGTCGATCACGGCGGTTTGACGAGCCTTAGCCAGCGATTGGAGCCGCTCAGAATCGGAACGACGGACGCGAACAGTGGTGGTTTCTGCTGCCATAAAATCAATTAGACGAAATGTAGATCGCAGACGCGACCGCAGATTATCTCGTGCGTTGGCATAGATCAGTCCGTGGCAGACCGCGCGTCGCCCCGATCGAATTAAAATGCCAGCGCCGCAACGGTTTTCGGCAGTAGGCGATTCATAACCTCGGGCTTGCCTCGGTTCGGCGCGTGGTGGCGAGTCCAGCCTCCGTGTCCGGAACCGTGTCATCGTGTCGTCGGCGCAGCATCGGCATCCCCGCGCACCTGGTGCGGCAAGACATGGCGATTTCGGATAGCGCGGACGCTGCGCCGAACAGGTGGCCTTGCGCCGATAGGCATCCCGCCTTGAACACCGTTTCGGCCTGCTCGGCGGTTTCTATGCCCTCGGCGATCACGTCCACGCCCAGCGCATCGCACAAGCCGACGACCGATCGGTACAGCGTCAGGTTTCGTCCCGGCTCGACGCCCACGGCGAGCCCACGGTCGAGCTTCACGATTTGAACGGGCAGCTCGTGCAGGTAGGTCAGCGAGTTGTAGCCCGCGCCGAAGTCGTCCAGGGCCACCCTGATGCCCACTTCGGTCAAGCGTCTGATGGCGGCCGCGCCGTCGGCGAGATCGACAACGGGAACCGTCTCGGTGATTTCTAGGACGAGTCGGTGCGGCGATAACCGGTGTCGCGCCAGCGTGCGGCGAATGGCCTCCTCGAATTCGACGCTGCCAAGTCGCGCGGCACCAACATTGATGTGGATGTCCAGATCGAGGCCCGCGGCCTGGATCTCCGCGCAGGCCAGATCCAGCACCATGGCGTCGAATTGTGCTCCCATGCCATTCGCTTCAGCCGAGGAGACGAAGGTCTGGGGAGGAATCTGTACCCCGCTTGGCGTCGTCCACCGGGCAAGCGCCTCCACCGCGACCGGGACGCCGTGTGGGAGGGAAACCACGGGCTGATACTTCAGCCGAAAGCCCTCCGGGATGCGCCCATCCGCTTGCCGCAGCGCCGCAGAAAAGTCCTCCGACACGCTGGACGACGGGTGGTAGACGACGGCGGTGTCCTTGCCCAGCCGCTTCCCCGTGTACATCGAGATGTCGGCCTGCCTGAGCAGATCGTCGGACGTCGGCGCCAGACCGTCACCACCCGGGCTGACCAGGCCCATGCTGGCACGCACCCGCAGGGAAGTTCCGTGTACGGAGAACGGACTGCGCAGCGCCACCCGTAGCTTGTCGGCGAATATCTCGGGTGCCTCGACACCACCGGGAATCAGGACGGCGAACTCGTCTCCCCCGATGCGAGCCAGCATGTCAGCAGGTCTGAGGCAATGCGCTAGGCGTTCGCTGATCGCGCACAGCAACTCGTCGCCGGCAGCGTGCCCGAATCTGTCGTTGACCTCTTTGAAGTCGTCGATGTCGACGAAGATCAAGACGAATGGCTCGTCGCGTATCGCTTCGTCCAGTCGCTGCGCCAACAACAGTCGATTCGGTAGGCCGGTCAACGCGTCGTGGTGGGCCTGATGGGCCAGCCGGCGTTTGGCGTCGACGAGCTGTTCGGTCAACGTCCGCTGTACGCGCATCGCCACCACGTAGCGGGTCGCGACCAGCAACGCCATTGCCAAATATGTGCTGACGAAGATCGGGTCGACCCTGCGGCCGATGAGCACGTGGAATGTGAGCAGCGTCGTGCTGCCCAAAAAGCCCACGTAGGGCAGGGTTAACTGCGCCCAGTTGGTCGGCTGTTCGAGGTCGTCGTGGTGGGCTCGGGGCCGCGGTGGCAGTTCGAGCAGGCTCCACGTGATGAACAGCGGAGCCATGACGAACCCGGTGCCGACACCCAGGTCCAGCGCGGTCACGCCGACGCTCCTGAGGTAGGCCAGCAGCCTGTCCGAGGAAGCAAGGGTGATCACCGCGGCCGCTAGCAGCATGTAGTTCGCCCGGCCCGGCCGATAGGGCGGGTACCACATCGCAACAAGAACGGCGCTCACCACCACGACGAGCTCAACAGCGGCGATGCCCCAGACGACTTCGGTATTGGTCGACCGCGGCAGTGCGGCGCCGTCCATGGCGCCCAGGCGGGCGACGTAGACCAAGTGGCAAAACGCCAACGTCGCCAGCAAGCCATCCAGGACGGTGGTGATCACGCCCGGCCGGGTCCGCACCCAGGTCCTGGCATCGTGTTGATGGCCAGCGCGCACAAGGAGCACCATCGCCCCGCCGAACAAGAGTCCGCCGATAAAGTAGCCGGCGACGGCGGGCCCCGACGCAGTGGCTCCGAGGTTCTCGGCGCGCGCGGCCCGCGAGAGAAACTCCGCGACAGTAAAGGTAGCGATCGCCGCGAGGAGCGACACCCGCCACCAGCGCGACAGGCCGGTCACCCGGCGCACCACCATGAGCCCGACGAGCAATGCGCCCAGACAAACGATCGCCTCGAGGACATACTGCACGCGTTGCGCCGTCGCCACTCCCCACAGCCCGAGCGCGTTAAACCCTGCCGTCGCGACGACGACGGCAGATAGCCCGCAAAGCAGGCGTCGTCTCCCAAACGACAACGCGCCCCCTCCAACCCACGGCGTTGACGCTCAACATCCTGGCAGAATTGGTTGACGGCTGTGGCCGTTATCCCCCGATTGGCCTACGTTCAGTTTTCACTCGTTATTTCGCGCGACAGCTAGCCGAATGAGCGCAGGTCCGCGTTAGGTGAATTGGCAACGCGTCTCGACCGATCCGGAAATACGGCGGGATCGACGACGGCGACCATTGGTCATTTCTTAATCCGATTGTGCACAAAAGGATTTCGCCTGCCGACAACTGTACCGGTAGTCCTAATGCCCCGCCTGGCGGTATGCGATCGCTCCGAACCGGTCGAGTTGTACGACGTACCATCCACTTTCGGACCGACACGATATCCATGAGAAACCGCGCCGATATCGAGGGTTTACGAGCGCCCAAGATCGACGAGCGTGCTAGCGAGTATCAGGTTTGAAGTTCCAACCTTTGGATAGACCTCGCCTGTGGATCAGCTGCCGCTTTTAGGCAGTCGACACATCACGAAGGGAGCCCGACGTGGCATTCTCACGCATTGCATCGAAAACAACTGCTGCCACCGTAGTACTGGCGGCGGCTGGAATCCTGGCGGCGACACCGGCATTCGCCGATCCGCAAGTGCTGCCATTCGGCCAGATGGCCGAGATTTCAAGTAACGGCGGCACGATCGACTACACCGTGAGCAACCTACAGCCCAGCGGTCACAACGACGGCGTGTGGTACTCCGACGTCACGGCCAAAGGAGTTAGCGGCAACGCAACACCGAACATTGCCGACTTCAACGCTCGCGCCGCCAACAGCTCCACGTTCGCGGTGATGAAGGGCAACCAAACCGACGGCCTTCCTGAGGGGCCGCTCCCCTTGGGCAACCCTGTTACCGGACGGCTGTACTTCAACGTTCGCAATGGCACCAACCCCGACAGCGTTGTGTACCGCGACGCCGGAGGCACCGACAAGGTCGTCTGGAGGACGATGTAGCTCGGCGAGCATCTCGTCATTCCGAACCTTGCGCTAAGGGCCGCTTTGACGACGTGCCCCATGGCGCGATGAGTCCGATCCTCGCTGACCGTGGAGCTGCGCGGGCACCCAGCCCGGTGGCCGCGGGGTAAAACCGCGCCGGCGGAATGCCATAGGCCGACCCTCACTCCCCTCGCCATGACGGGTCGCGGCCGAGGCGGGCCAAAAGCTTCGACTGCACGTCGGCCCCGTCGTCAACGGCAACCGGAGCCGCGAACATCCCCGACGCGCTCAGCGCGGTCGGCTCGGCCGGCAGATCATTGACGAAAACCGCACACCATCCAGGATCCAACCGGTCATCTGCCCCCACCGCGCGGGCCAAATCCCAGGTGTGCACCAACACGTCTCGGGTAAGGCTTGGCACCAGTTTTCGGGCATCCAGCGTCGTCGCCTGATTCGTCCCCACCGCCGGCACTTGCACGACACGCTCGAACAAGCCTTCCCGGCCCAGCGCGTCGTGCAGCGCGTGGAAAGTCAACTCCCAACGGCGCTGTGGATCGTCGCGGGGACGCTCCGGCTTCAGCCCGAGGGGCCGCAACAGAAGCACGTCATGAAAGCCGATCACGTGCTCCACGACGGCCCGCGCGTCCCAGGAAGCGCAGGGTGACAAACGATCCCATTTGCCGTCCGCCGATTGAACGGCGTCGCCGAACCGGCGGCACACCGCCAAGTGGAACTCGCCCACATCTGCATACATTTCAGTCATCATGGCCTCGCAGCCGGCGATGCACCACCGGGTTAGGGTCGGGCTGTGCTCGATTGGGATCACAACGCGTACTACCACCGGTTGTTGCTCCGGCAGTTGCCGTCGCGCTGCGAACGCGTACTGGATGTCGGATGCGGCGCTGGATCATTCGCGGCCAAGCTCGCACAGCGAAGCATCCACGTCGACGCCGTCGATCGCTCGCCCGCGATGATCGAACAGGCGCGGCATTGCGCACCGGCGAACGTCAACTGCGTGGTTGCCGACGTCCTGGCCGACGAGCTGCCCGGCCGGGACTACGACGCGATCGTCTCGGTCACGGCGCTGCACCACATGCCGCTGCGGGACGCGCTCCGAGCGCTGTCGGCCGCGCTGCGACCGGGTGGCATACTCGCGGCCATTGCGTTGCCCCGCTCGGACCTGCGCCGAGAACTTCCGATCGAGGTCGCCGCTTCGGTGGCGCATCGTTTCTTCGGCTTGGTGTTTTTCGCGGCGCGAAGGTTGGGTAACGGCAATGGCTTCGCGAAAGACGCGGATCGTTCCATCATGCCCGTCGTGTTGGACCCGCCATTGACAACCCGCGAAGTCGCCGAAGCCGCGAGCGCGCTCCTCCCCGACGTTCGTGTCCGACGGCTACTCTTCTGGCGGTACCTGCTGACCTGGCAGAAGCCGGCCTCAAAACCTTTATGAGACAACCGTTTACGACTTGGAGGGCAGCACGTGAAGAAAGCCATCGCGGTCGGCGGCGGTGTGACGGTCGTGGCCGCCGGGCTCGCGGTCGCGGGTCGCGCCATGGCCGGGCGCGCCGATCCATGGCAGGCGCGAGTGGTCGCGGCCGGGTGCACGGCGAAGACCGCGCGGATCGGCGAGGTGGATCTCGGCTACGCGGAGGGGCCAGACAACGGACCCCCGCTGCTGTTGTTGCATGCCCAGCACATGGACCGGCACAGCTACAGCCGGGTGTTGCCCGCTCTGGTCAAGCGCTTCCACGTCTTCGCTGTCGACTACCCCGCCCACGGCATAACCGTTGTGCCCGAGGGATATCCGATGACGGCGAACCGGATTGGAGCGGATTTGGCGGCCTTCGTCGAGACCACGATAGGCATGCCCGCGTACGTAACCGGCAACTCGTCCGGCGGGCTGCTCACCGCGTGGCTGGCCGCAAACCGTCCGGATTTGGTGCGCGCGATCGTGCTGGAGGATCCGCCGTTGTTCGCCGCGGAGTATCCACGCATCAAGACGACGATCGTCGACCGATCGTTCGCCACCTGTGCGGACGCCGCCCGGGATGGCGTCGACGACTTCCTGCCCTACTGGATCCGCAGCAACCGCGCCTTTTTCGCCGAGCATGTTGCCCCGGGAGCGGCCTTCCTGCTGGCCCAGGTCGTGAAGGTCTACCGTGCGGCACGCCCCGGCCAACCCGTGGACATCGGGTTGCTGCCAAACGACACGGTGCGACTGTTCGTGCGCGGCATGGATCAATACGACCCGCGGTTCGGCGCCGCGTTCCACGACGGCACCTGGAACGCCGGCTTCGATCACGCCGAGGCGCTCGCCAAGATCAGCTGCCCGGCGCTTCTGTTGCACGCCAATTTCGATTTCCTGCCCGACGGCACACTCAATGGCGCGATGACTCAAGAAGACGCCGACAGGGCGGTCGCACTGCT